>NZ_JBDJKY010000004.1:0-342356 GCF_039673075.1 Stenotrophomonas sp. TWI819
TGGTTTTTTGTGTTTGTTGTATCTCGGGGGTTTGGTTTTGGGGGCCCCCCCCACCGCGGGTTGGGGCGGGCGGGGGCCGCCCACTACGGCTGCATCACGCCGCGCGCGCCAATCCGCTCACCGCCCCGCGCCCGGCATCCAGCACGAACACATCCACCGCCGCATTCAAGGCGACGGCCTGCTCTTCCATGCTGCGCGCCGCCGCGGAGGCTTCCTCCACCAAGGCCGCGTTCTGCTGCGTGGTCTCGTCCATCTGCACCACCGTCTGGTTGACCTGCTCGATGCCGGCCGACTGCTCCTGCGACGCGGCGGCAATGTCGGCCATGATGTCGGTGACGCGCTGCACGCTGCCGACGATCTCGCCCATGGTCTGCCCGGCCTGCCGCACCAGCGCTGCGCCGCTGTCGACATCGGCCACGGACTGATCGATCAACGCCTTGATCTCCTTGGCCGCACCGGCCGAACGCTGCGCCAGCGTCCGCACTTCGCTGGCGACCACCGCAAAACCACGGCCCTGCTCCCCGGCGCGCGCCGCTTCCACGGCGGCGTTGAGCGCCAGGATGTTGGTCTGGAAGGCGATGCCGTCGATGACGCTGATGATCTCGGCGATCTGCCGCGACGAGCGCTGGATGGCGCTCATGGTGGTGACTACCTGGCCGACCACCTCACCGCCCTGCGAAGCGACGGACGCGGCGCTGATCGAGAGCTGGTTGGCCTGTCGCGCGTGCTCGGCATTCTGACGCACGGTGGAGGTCAGCTCTTCCATCGAGGCGGCGGTCTCTTCCAGATTCGCTGCCTGCTGCTCGGTGCGGCGCGACAGATCGCTGTTGCCCGCGGCGATCTCGCCCGCGGCCGTCTGGATGGACTGGGCCGCATGCTTGATGTCGCCAACGATGGTGGTCAGCTGGCCGGTGGTGCGGGCCATGTCGTCGCGCATGCGCGCGAACACACCGTGGAAATCGCCGTGCATGCGCGCGCTGAGATTCCCGCCGGCAATCGCCTGCAGCACGCGTGAGACCTCGCCCAGATCCTGCTCGGTGGTCTGCATCAGGCGGTTGAGGCCGCCGACCATCTCGCCGAAATCGTGCTGGTAGCGCGCTTGATCACCACGCAGGCTGAAATCACCCAACGCCGCCGCTTCGGCCAGTCGCTTGATCTCGGCATTGATCGCGCCGAGGTTGGCCTTGGCCGTGTCCAGTGCCTGGGTGATCACCGCCTTCTCGCCGGGCAGGCGTTCCATGTCCAGCGACAGGTCACCGACCGCATAGCGGCCCATGATCTCGATGGCGCGCAGCTTCACTTGGATGTGGTTGGCGACCAGGGTGTTGTTCTCGCGGATCATCTGACCATAGGCGCCGGGCAGCGCGTCGGCATCCATGCGGTAGCTGATCTGGCCGGCGTCATGGCGCTGGGCCATCGTTGCCTGGGCGGTCAGTACGGCCTTCAGGGTCTGGGTCACCTCGCTCATCGCCGTGCCGAGACGGCCGATCTCGTCGCGGCTGCGCACCACCACCGTGTGCTCCAGATCGCCGCGTGCGACGGCACGGGCGGCCGCTTCCACCGCGATCACCGGTGCGATCACCGCGCGTCGCAGCCACAGCGCCAGCACCACCAGCAGTACCGCGGCGGCCAGCGCCGTCGTGATCGCCGATGCCACCAGCGCGGCACGTGCGCGCTCGGAGGTGGCATTGGTTTCAAATTCGGCACGTTCGTTGGCGCGTGTCGCCAGCGCGTCCAGCGTGGTCCCAACGCTGCGGTCCGCGCCACGTACCAGCGCATCGGCCGCCTGGGTGTCATAGCCACTGGCGGCAAACGCCTCCAGCGCACCGCGGTAGCGGGCCTCAAGGGCACGATGTTCGGTCACGAACTGGCTGGCCAGCGTGCGCGTCTGCTCGTCGCGGCTGGTGGCGAGTGTGCCCGCCAATTCGGCGATGCGGCGTCCTTCCGCATCGAATGCCGCCAGGTGGCGTTCGCGCTGTGCGTCGTCCGCCCCGCGGATCAATACGTTCTTCCACTCCTGCACCTGCAGGCGGAACTCGCGCTGCAGCAGCTCGGCCTGTGCCTTGCGGGCAAGCTCGGGAGGGACCTCGGTGGAGAGGTTGCGCCACGCCGAACCGAGCCCGGCCAGGGCGGCGAGGACGATGATGATCAGGCCAAGCGACAGCGCGCCCAGCAGTTTGAACTGAAGACTCAGGGCGCGTGGATGCGCCGGTGCGGAGGACGTCATGGGAAATGAAAAGTGGGGAAGGGCAATGCGGTATCGGTCTGCCTAAAGCAGGCTGAAGTGCGATGCCAATCACGGTTACCGTTCCATTAAACGTTGTGATGACGGCGTGTAGATGAAAATTGGTCACACATGGAACGAAACAGGACTGGACAGGCAACTATTATGTAACTATCGTAGTTACATGAAATCCAGCAACCAGTTCTCCGACGCGCTGCACGTGATGGCCCATCTGGTCGGCCAGGACGGCCCGCGCACCTCCGAGCAGCTCGCCACCTGCCTGCCAACCCATCCGGTGGTGATCCGGCGCCTGCTGTCCGCTCTGCACAAGGGCGGGCTGGTCACCAGTGTGCGTGGCCATGGCGGCGGCAGCCAGCTGGCCCGGGAACCGGCGCAGATCACGCTGTATGACGTGTACGTGGCCATCGGTGCGCCTGCGCTGCTGCACACCGGCGCCCGCGAGACCGGGCGCGGCTGCCCGGTGCAGCGCGTGGTCAACGACGCGCTCGACGACAGTTACCGCCAGGCCCAGGCCCTGCTCGAGGCCCGCCTGCAGGACACCACCCTGGCCACCCTGGGCGAGGCCTTCGCCCGCCATCTGGCCCACCACGCTGCAGGAGTTCCCCATGACCTTTGATGCGATTGTCGTCGGCGGCAGTTTCGCCGGCCTGTCCGCCGCCCTGATCCTGGCGCGCGCCCGCCGCGAGGTGCTGGTGATCGACAGCGGCCTGCCGCGCAACCGCTTCGCCGCGCATTCGCACGGCGTGCTCGGCCAGGACGGCATCGCCGGCGCCGAGCTGCTGCGCAACGCCAAGACCCAGCTGCTGGACTACCCCACGGTGCGGTGGATCAGTGACACGGTCACCACCGCCCAACCAACCGTGGATGGCTTTGTGGTCGGCACCGAAAACGGTGACAGCTGGGCCACGCGCAAGCTGCTGCTGGCGACCGGCATCCGCGACGAACTGCCCGAATTGCCCGGCCTGGCCGAGCGCTGGGGCCACAGCGTCGTGCACTGCCCGTACTGCCACGGCTACGAAATCGGCGGCGGCGCGATCGGGCTGCTGGGCGGGCATGAGAAGTCCGCCACCATGGCCGCGTTGCTCGCCGACTGGGGCGACGTCACCCTGTTCGCGCACGGCATGACGCTGGAGGCCGACGACCTGGCCGCGCTGCAGCGCCGCGGGGTCAGCATCGAGCATGCGGCGGTGGTTGGCCTGGAAGGCGAGGCGCCAGCCCTGAGTGCCGCCGTGCTCGCCGATGGCCGCCGGGTTGAACTGCGCGCGCTGTTCGTCACCGCCCGGCAGCACATGGCGGCACCGCTGGTCGAGCAGCTCGGCTGTGCGCTGGAGGACAGCCCGATCGGCGTGCTCATCCAGGTCGACGCGGGCAAGCAGACCAGCGTGCCCGGCATCTACGCGGCGGGCGATGCAACGCTGGTGGGCAATATCAGCCTGGCCAGCGCCGAAGGCGTGCGCGCCGGGGTGAGCATGCACCACGCGCTCGTCGCCGAGGACAGCCGGGCCAGCCGATAACATCAGGGGCTCGGCCGGTCCGGGAGCGGAACGCCCGCCCCAAACGGAAACAACCGCCCTGCGGCGGCTGTCCGTGGCAAAGACCTCTGGGCTCAGGCCTGTTCGGCGCTGGCGTCATCCAGCTGCTGAACATCCTGCGCCGACAGCGCGACGTTCGCGGCCGCCAGCACCTCCTTCAACTGCTCGACACTGGTCGCACTCACGATCGGTGCGGTGATGCCGGGGCGCGCGATCAACCACGCGATCGCCACCTGCGATGGACTCACACCATGCGTGCTGGCCGCATCGTCCAGCGCGCCCAGGATGCGCAGGCCGCGCGGATTGACATACTTGTCGACCACGCTCTGGCCGCGCGCGCTGCTCTTGCCCGCGTCGGCAGTGCTGCGGTACTTGCCGCTGAGGAAGCCGCTGGCCAGCGAGTAGTAGCTGATCACCCCCAGCTGCGCCTCGCGCACCACCGCTTCCAACCCGGCCTCATAACCGGCGCGGTCGTACAGGTTGTACTCCGGCTGCAGCGTTTCATAGCGTGGCAGTTTGTAGTCGGCCGATACCCTCAAGGCATCGCGCAGACGCTCGGCGCTGTAATTGGAGGCACCGATCGCGCGCACCTTGCCTTGTTCGATCAGGCGGCCGAACGCGGCCAGCGTGGTCTCCAGCGGGGTGGCTTCATCATCTTCGTGCGCTTGGTACAGATCGATCACATCGGTCTGCAGGCGGCGCAGCGAATCCTCCACCGCGGCGGTGATGTTGTCAGCGGACAAGCCAGGGCGCTCGGCCCACTTGGCGACCTTGGTCGCCAGCACGACCTTGTCGCGCTTGCCGCTGTGCTTGAACCAGCGGCCCAGAATGGTTTCCGATTCGCCGCCCTGGTTGCCGGGCACCCATGCCGAATATGCATCGGCGGTGTCGACCAGGTTGAAGCCGGCATCAACGAAGGCATCGAGCAGGGCGAAGGACGTCTTCTCGTCCGCACTCCAGCCGAAGACATTGCCGCCGAAGGCGATGGGGGCGACATGGAGGCCGGAACGACCGAGTTCGCGCGTAGCAGTCATGGGTGATGTTCTCCCTGGGAATCGTTTCCACAGGATACGGCCGGCGTGGTGACAGCGTTGGGGCAGCAGGCACAAAACAGTGTTCCGGATTGCTGCGTCGCACTAACGTTTTGTGAACACCTGTACACGCTTCGCTGCTAGTCTCGCGGCATCCCGCTACCGGAAGCTCGCCGATGAAAGCCCGTTCGTTGACCTGTGCCTGCCTGTTCACTGTTTCCACCCTGATGCTTGCCACGCCCGCGATGGCGATCAAGCCCGCCGGCCCGAACGCGCAGGTCGCGATCACCCCGGCCGTGCAGAAGGCCGTGCAGGACAGCCGCCGCGATCCGGCCAACGTCAAGCGCGATGCGTATCGCCATCCGGCGCAGACGCTGTCGTTCTTCGGCGTCGCACCGGGGCAGACCGTCATCGAAGTCACCCCGGGCAGCGGCTGGTATTCGGAAATCCTGGCGCCGCTGCTGCACGACAAGGGCCAGTACGTCGCCGCCGTGGTCGACCCGATGGCCGTGGCGGAGGGACGGGGCCGCGACTACCAGCAGCGCAGCCGCGATGGGCTGGACAAGAAGTTCGCCGGCAACGCCGCGGTGTTCGGCAAGAGCCGCGTTGTGGCCTATGACCCGAAGGCACCGGTGTTCGGCCCGGCCAACTCGGCGGACGTGGTGCTGACCTTCCGCAACGTGCACAACTGGCGCAGCAGCGGCCAGGCCGAAGGCATGTTCAAGGGCTTCTTCTCGGTGCTCAAGCCGGGCGGCGTGCTCGGCGTGGTGGAACACCGCGCCAAGGCCGATGTACCGGCAGACGACAAGACCGGTTACGTAGGCCAGCAGCAGGTGATCGCGATGGCCAAGGCGGCCGGTTTCGAACTGGCTGGCAGCAGTGAGATCAACACCAACCCGCGCGACACCAAGGATTACCCGAACGGTGTGTGGACGCTGCCGCCGACCAACCAGCATGACGCGGCCGATGAGGCCAAGTACCAGGCGATCGGCGAAAGCGACCGCATGACGCTGCGCTTCGTGAAGCCGGGCAAGTAAGACACCCCGCGCGGGTGACCGCCCGCGCGTCCTGCTCAAATGAAGATCATCGGCTGACGTTCGCCGCGGATCGCGGCGGCGGCACGGGGATGGGACAATGGGCCATCCCACCGCCGCTGTTGCCTCGATGCTGATCGCCTTCAACAAACCGTTCAACGTGCTGTGCCAGTTCACCGACCGCAGCCAGCCGCCGCGCGCGACCCTGGCCGGTTTCGGGCTGCCACCGGCGGTGTACGCGGCTGGCCGGCTGGATTACGACAGCGAAGGCCTGCTGCTGCTCACCGATGACGGCGGCCTCGCACACCAGTTGACCGATCCGCGGCACAAGGCCGACAAAACCTATTGGGTGCAGGTGGAAGGCACGGTGACCGATGAGCAGGTCCAGGCGCTGCGCCGTGGCGTGCTGCTCAACGATGGGCCAACGCTGCCGGCCGGTGTCGAACGGCTGGAACCGTCGCCTGAGCTGTGGCCGCGCACGCCGCCGGTGCGTTTCCGCAAGACGGTGCCCGATGCGTGGCTGGCGATCACGCTGCGCGAAGGCCGCAACCGGCAGGTGCGACGCATGACCGCGGCGGTCGGACTGCCCACGTTGCGCCTGGTGCGTGTCTCAATGGGCGCGCATGCGATCGGCGATCTTCAACCCGGCCAATGGCGCGAGATCGGATACTAAAAAACCGCCGGTAGCGACCGGCGGTTTCGATGCACGTGCGGTAACGCGTCAGCGAATCAGGCGTCGCTGCCGATATCGCTGGTTTCGTCCACCACGGTCTCGTTGCGGCGGTTGCGTGCGCTGATGCGCTGCGCCTGGCCGTTCACCACGCCGCCGTTGGCAAGCTTCTTCTTCTGCTGCTTGCGGTACAGCGCGTAGCCCAGCAGCCCCACGCCGACAGCGGCGGCGGCGATGGTCACGGCCGGATTGCGGCGCACCACCTTGGCGGCGACCTTGCTGCCGGTCTTGACCGCGCCGAGTGCGGCACCGGTCTTGATCCAGTCGGTGGCCTGCGGCCCGAAGTGACGCAGGTTGCTGCCGGCATGCTTGAGGCCGTCACCGGCGGTGCTGGCGAGGTCCAGGGCACGCTCGAGGGCGCGGTCGGTAATCACAGTCAATCTGCTCATGGGGGGTCCTTGCCTAAAGGTTCTGATCCAGTGTCGCGCGGTGGCCGTGTAGGGCGTGTTATCCATTTGCTACGACCGGATCACGACTGTAGCCGGTTCCTTGCGCTGCGCGAGCCACGTGCCCGGCGATGGTCAGGTGACAGCCATGAATGCGCGCATCGGGTGAGGAAGGGGGCGGGCTGCTCACGTGCCGCGCGGCTTGGCGCGGTGTGTCGCGTTCGCCGTCCACGGATCGTCCGGCCACGGATGCCGGGGATACCGCCCCTTCATTTCCTTCTTCACCTCGGCGTAGGTGTTCGCCCAGAAGTTGCGCAGGTCCTGGGTGACCTGCAGCGGGCGGCCGCCAGGGGACAGCAGGTGCAGCGTCAACGGAATGCGGCCGTCGGCGATGCGCGGGGTATCGCTCAGGCCGAACAGCTCCTGCAGTTTGACCGCCAGCACCGGCGCCTGCGGGCTGATGCCGTCGGCATCCACTGCGTAATGGATCGGGCGCTCCATGCCGGAGGGCACGGTGATGCGGACCGGGGCGTGGCGATCGATCAGCTGGCGTTGCGCCCACGGCAGTGGTGACTTCAACGCTTCGCCGAGGCTGGATTCGTCGAGGGCATCCAGGCGTGTCTTGCCATTGAACGCGGGCGTCAGCCAGGTCGGCAGCGTCGCCATCAACGCTGCATCGGAGACGTCCGGCAACGCCAGCTCCGGCATCCACGCACGCACGGCCAGCGCCCGTGCCTGCCACTGGCGCAGGCCGTCCGTCCACGGCAGTGCCTCCAGCCCGAGTTCGGCCACGGCCTCGGTCAGGGCCCTCGCGGCATGCGCGGGATCCACGCGACCGGCCGAGCGGCTGTCCAGCACGATGCGATCGAAACGGGTTTCGCGCCGCGCGACCAGCGCACGCTTCTCCCCGTCCCAGCGCACCACGTCCTCCTGCGTGAAGCGCGCCGGGAAGTCACGGCGCAGGCGGTTCTCGTCCACCGGCGCGGCGCGCAGCAGCAATGCGTCGCGCGCCTCATAGCGCAGTTCAACGGCAACCAGCCACGGCTCACCGCGCAGGTCGCTGGGATCAAACAAGCGCGCGCTGCGGCCGTTGGCCAGCAGGTAGCGCAGCGGATCGGTCGGGTGGCGGGCGGCGACCCGGTCCGGGAACGCATGTGCGAGCAGGTCGCCGAGCTGATGCGCTTCGACTGAGGAAGGGGGCGCGGCATCACAGCGCAGGCGTCGCCGCCACTGTTTGCTGGCGGCATCGATCGTGGCCAGGCCGCCGCGGTTGGCGTCGTGGGGTGCCCGCCCTTGGCGGAACGCCGCCAGCGCCCGCCACCGCGTGGCGAGCGCATCACCGCCCTGGCGCAGCGGATCGCGCGCTTCCACCAGCGCGGCCAGATCGCAGGCCAGGGCCTGCTCGACACCCCTGCCTGCCGCCATCAGCATCGCCGCCAGGCGCGGATGCGTGCCGAGGGTCAGCATGCGCCGGCCCAGCGGGGTCAGTGTGCCGCTGTCGCTGAGCGCGCCCAGGCGCTGCAGCAGTTCACGCGCGGCGGCCAGTGCACCGGCCGGCGGTGTATCGACGAAGCGCAGGTCGTCACTGCCCCAGGCAGCCAGTTCCAGTGCCAGCGAGGCCAGTTCCACCTGCGCGATCTCGGGCCGACGCTGTGCCTCCAACCGCTGCGACTGCGGCCACAAGCGCCACGCCCAGCCCTCGGCGACACGGCCGGCACGGCCGGCACGCTGATCGGCCGAGGCCTGCGCGATGTTCACCACGTCCAGGCGCGCGAAACCGCTGTTGGGGTCGTAACGCGGCTCGCGTGCCAGACCCGCGTCGATCACCACCCGCACGCCGGGCAGGGTCACCGATGACTCGGCCACGTTGGTGGCCAGTACCACGCGGCGCCGACCGCCGGGATCGGGCTGCAGCACCTGCGATTGCTGGTCCACCGGCAGCTCGCCATGCAGCGGCAGTACCTGCACGGCCGGATCCAGCACGGACTGCAGCGCGGTCTGCACGCGCGCGATCTCGCGCTGGCCGGGCAGGAACACCAGCACATCGCCAGGATGCTCGGCCAAGGCCTGCTCCACCGCTCGCCGTGCCTGCGGTTCCAGCGCCTCGTCGCGGCGGGACGGGAAATGCGCGATCGTCACCGGGAAGCTGCGGCCCTCGCTGCTCAGGCGCGGCGCATCGAGAAACTGCGCCAGTCGCTCGCCATCCAGCGTGGCCGACATCACCACGATGCGCAGGTCCTCGCGCAGCTGCGACTGCACGTCCAGCGCCAGGGCCAGGCCCAGATCAGCGGCCAGATGCCGTTCGTGGAATTCGTCGAACAGCAGCGCGCCCACGCCCTCCAGCAGCGGGTCGTCCTGCAGCATCCGGGTGAGGATGCCTTCAGTCACCACCTCGACACGGGTACGAGCGGAGATCTTGTTCTCGAAGCGGATGCGGTAACCGACGGTCTCACCGACGTTCTCGCCCAGCTGACGCGCCATGAACTGCGCGGCGCTGCGGGCGGCCACGCGGCGCGGCTCCAGCATGATGATCTTCCGGCCTTCCAGCCATGGCGCATCCAGCAAAGCCAGCGGCACCTGGGTGGTCTTGCCGGCGCCCGGTGACGCTTCCAGCACCAGGCGCGTGCCGCGCTCCAGCGTGGTCAGGATCTGCGGCAGCAGTGTGGAGATGGGGAGAATCGGGGGGCTCATGGCACAAGGATACGGCGTCCGCTGCGCAGCGCATTGCCAGCGCGCGGCGGGCGTGTTCCCCTGTGCCGCCCTGACCCCATGGATACCCCGATGCGCTGCGCTCTACGCGTGCTGTCGTTGTTGATCGCAGGCGCCATGGCGCCGTTCGCTGCCATCGCTGCCGAGCTGGCCACCGCCGAGGCGGACACGGCGCTGCACGCACCCTACGATGGCAACCACTGGGCCGTGCTCGTGCGGGCGCAGATCCAGGCGCGCTACCTGCCGGTGGGGTTGAGCGATGACGCTGCGATCCAGCGCGCACTGGCCGATGGCACGTTGCGCGAAGCGGTGTATCCGAGCCTGCAGCTGGCCGACGATGTGGCTTACATCACGCTGAAGGCATTGGCGGGCAGCACGCTGGACCGTCGCAAGGACATTCTGGGGTTGTGCCGGCGGACGGATGGCTTCGCGCTGCTGCTCGATGACACCCCTGATTGCGACGACGATGCCGCGCGCCGCCTGCGTTTCGACGCCACCGCCGACGGCGCGCTGACGTGCCGCGACTGCGCAGCGTTCGGCCTGCCTACGCGGTGGGAGCGCCATGATCGCCCCGCGCGCGGGGCGTCCGATTGAGCCTGCCGGGGCGCAGGTACAATGGCCGGGTTTCCCGTCCTGCAGCAGCCCCATGCAACTGATCGATATCGGCGCCAACCTCACCCACGATTCCTTTGATCGCGACCGCGACGCCGTGCTGGCGCGTGCGCGCGAGGCGGGGGTGGTGCAGATGGTGATCACCGGCGCCAGCCGCGAGCATTCGCCGATGGCGCTGGATCTGGCCCGCCAGCATCCGGGGTTTCTGTACGCGACCGCGGGCGTGCACCCGCACCATGCGGTGGAATACACCGACGAATGCGACGCGGAAATGCGCGCGCTGCACGCCCATGCCGAGGTGGTCGCCGTGGGCGAGTGCGGGCTGGACTACTTCCGTGATTTCTCGCCGCGCCCGGCGCAGCACCGTGCCTTCGAGCGCCAGCTGCAGCTCGCCGCCGAGAACGGCAAGCCGCTGTTCCTGCACCAGCGTGACGCCCATGCCGATTTCATGGCGCAGATGAAGAATTTCGACGGCAAGCTCGGCCCGGCGGTGGTGCATTGCTTCACCGGCGAGCGCCAGGAACTGTTCGACTACCTGGACCAGGACTGGTACATCGGCATCACCGGCTGGTTGTGCGATGAGCGCCGCGGCGCCCATCTGCGTGAGCTGGTCAAGCACATCCCGGCCAACCGCCTGATGATCGAGACCGACGCACCGTACCTGCTGCCGCGCACGCTCAAGCCGCTGCCGAAGGACCGTCGCAACGAGCCGATGTTCCTGTCGCACATTGTTGAAGAGCTGGCCCGCGATCGTGGGGAAGACGTGGCGACCACGGCCGCCAATGCGACGGCGGCTACGCGCGCGTTCTTCCGGTTGCCTGACGCGGCCTGAGAAGGTAGGTACCGGTCGTGGGCTACCGCAGCGCAGGGCGTCCGTCGCCGTGGGCCCACGCATCGTCCAGTCCTTCGCGGTACGTGGTGAAACGCGGCTGCCACTGCAGTGCCGCGCGCGTGGCGCGGCCATCGATGCGCTTGTTGCTGGTGTAGAAGCGGCGCAGGGAGGCGGCCACCTCCGGTGCGTCCCACGCCTGCGCGGCAGGCAGCGGCAGCCCACTCAGCACCGCTGCGTACGCCAGCACATCCTGTGACGGCGCTGGTTCGTCATCGCTGAGCAGATACAGCGCATGGCCTTCGGGGCGCTGCATTGCCGCGAGCAACCCGCTGGCCAGGTCCTCCACATGCAGCCGGTTGAACACCTGCCCCGGCCGCACCACCTGCCTTGCCTTGGCCTGCGCCAGCTGCACCAGCGCATTGCGCCCGCGCCCGTACAGGCCCGGCAGCCGGAACATCGCCGAGGCGATGCCGCGGGCCTGCGCGAGGGCCTGCCACTGCTGTTCCGCGTATAGACGTTTCAGGGCGGTCTCATCGGTCGCATCGGCGGTGGACGCCTCGTTGACCCAGCCGCCAGCGCGGTCGGCATACACCGCGGTCGAAGAGAGATAGCCCACCCAGCGCAGGGCAGGGCTGTCACTCAGCGCATCGGTGAGCAGGCGCAGGGCCGGGTCACCCTCTGCATCCGGTGGCACGGCGCAGACGATGGCCTCGGCCGTGCGGATTGCCTCGCACAGGCCCGCGCTGATCGGTTCGCCTGCCACCAGACGGTGGCGGAGCAGCCCATCCTCCGGCGCACTCGCCGGATCACGCACCGTGCCACTGCAGGCCACGCCGTGCGCGTGCAGCAGCGCGGCCAGATGCCGGCCGCTGTAGCCCAGGCCCAGCACCAGCACGCGGGCGGGCGGCGCGGTAGGCATCGTGCTCAGGCGCTGCGCAGCTGCTGGTAGGCCTGCAGGTGCGCATAGGCCACCGCCAGCAGCGGCGCCGCCTGTCCGGCTGCGCGTGCACGCACCAGCATGTCGCCGACGATATGCCCGGCCTCCACCTGCTGGCCGGCCTCCAGATCGCGCAGCATCGAGGCCTTCAAGGCCGAGCCGGCCTGGGTGGTCGCGGTCAGCGCGATCTCGCGTGCCTTGGCCGGAATCGGCTCGCCAGCCGCCTCGGCAACGGCCACGCATTCGTCGTAAAGTCCGCGCACGATCGCCGCACCGTCATCGGTGGCCACGATCGTGCCGACATCGGCGCGCATCAGGCACGTCGCCGCCGCCAACGTGGTCAGGAAGGTGTACTTGATCCACTGCTCCTGGCCGATGGTATCGGTGGCGACGTGGTCCACCCCGGCCTGCACACAGGCCGCCGCCAGCGCCAGCACGCGCGCGCTGCTGCCGGTGCCGTCGCGCTCGCCGAAGGTCAGCTTGGCCGCCGGCGCCAAGTGCACCACCGCGCCGTCGGCGGCCTTGGTCGCGCTGATGAAGCACAGCCCGCCCAGCACCGCGTCGCGGCCGAAGCGCGCATCGAGATCGGCGTAATGGCGCAGCCCGTTGAGGATCGGCAGCACCGTGGTGCGCGGGCCGACCGCCGGGGCGATCGCTTCTATCGAACTGGCCAGGTCGTAAGCCTTGCAGCTCAGGATCACCAGATCGAACGGCTCGGCGCTCGCCAGTGCGGGCAGCGCCTCGGCGGTGACGTGCTTGACCGGGAACGTCGCATCGCCCAGCGGGCTGCGCAGCACCAGCCCTGCCGCGTCCAGCTGCGCCGCGCGCGCCGGGCGCACCAGGAAGGTCACGTCCACGCCAGCCTGGGCCAGGCGACCACCGAAGTACCCGCCGGTGCCGCCGGCGCCGAGGATCAGGATGCGCATCAGCTGCGCATCCCCACACCACGCTTCAGCAGCCACAGTGCCAGCGCGGTCAGTGCGACCACGAAGCCGATCATCAGCGCGTAGGCCACCCACAGCGGCACGTCGCTGGTGCCCAGCAGGCCGTAGCGGAATGCGTTGACCATGTAGAAGATCGGGTTGGCGTGCGTGGCCGCTTCGGCCCACGTCGGCAGCAGCTTCACCGAATAGAACACGCCGCCCAGGTAGGTCAGCGGGGTCAGGATGAAGGTCGGCACGATCGCCACGTCATCGAACTTCTTGGCGTACACCGCATTGATGAAGCCGGCCAGCGAGAAGATCGTCGCGCCCAGCAGCACCGTGGTCAGCGTCACCAGCGGATGCGGGATGCGCACCGGGGTGAAGAACATCGCGATGATCAGCACGATCACGCCGACCATCAGGCCGCGCAGCACCGCACCGGACACATAGCCCCACAGGATCACCCAGTTCGGCATCGGGCTGACCAGCAGCTCTTCCACGTGGCGGCCGAACTTGGCGCCGAAGAACGAGGAGCTGATGTTGCCGTAGCTGTTCTGGATCACGCTCATCATCACCAGGCCCGGCACGATGAACTGCATGTAGCTGTAGCCGCCCATCTCGCCCACGCGCGAGCCGATCAGCCCGCCGAAGATCAGGAAGTACAGGGTCATGGTGATCGCCGGCGGCACCAGGGTCTGGCCCCAGATGCGCAGGATGCGCGCCACTTCACGGCGCACGATGGTCATCAGGGCGATGCGGTTGCGCTGGCCGTCGGTCAGGACCGGGGTCGGGGTACTGCTCATGCCACGTTCTCCTGGTTGCCGGTGAGGCGCACGAACAGCTCCTCCAGGCGGTTGCTCTTGGTGCGCATCGAACGCACCCGGATACCGGCGGCGTTCAAGGCGTCAAACACGCGGTTGAGGTCCATCGCACGCGGCATGTCCACATCCAGCGTGTGGCTGTCGGTGGCGATCAGGATCGCGCCGTCGATCTCCGGCAGCTGGGCCGGCAGGCTGCCGTCGATGTCGAACAGGAAGCCTTCCACGTCCAGCTTGGCCAACAGTTCGCGCATCGGGCCCTGGGTGACGATCTGGCCGTGATTGATGATGGCCAGGTTCCGGCACAGGTGCTCGGCTTCTTCCAGGTAATGGGTGGTGAGAATGATCGTGGTGCCGGCGGCGTTGATCTCCTTGAGCACGCGCCACATGTCGCGGCGGATCTCGATGTCCACGCCGGCGGTCGGCTCATCCAGGATCAGCAGGCGTGGGCGGGTCATCATCGCGCGGGCGATCATCAGCCGGCGCTTCATGCCGCCGGACAGGGTGCGGCTCATCACCTGCGCCTTCTCCCACAGGTGGGCGCGCTTGAGCTCTTCTTCGGCCATCTTCTCGGCCTCGGCACGCGCCACGCCATAGAAGCCGGCGTAGTTGACCAGGATGTCGAAGGGCTTTTCAAACAGGTTGAAGTTGATCTCCTGGGGGACCAGGCCGATCAGGCGCATGGTGGCGCTGCGGTTGCGCACCAGGTCGCTGCCGAATACCTCGACCTGGCCTTCGCTGAGGTTCACCAGCGAGCTGATGATGCCGATCAGGGTCGACTTGCCGGCGCCGTTGGGGCCCAGCAGGGCGAAGAAGTCGCCCGGGGCCACGTCCAGGGAGACGCCCTTCAGCGCCTGGGTGCCGTTGTCATAGGTTTTGCGGAGGTCACGCACCCGCAGGGCGGGCGCGGCGGTGGGCGCGGGAGTGTTCTGGGAAGCCAAGCTCTTGCCTTCGCGCCTAAGGGCTGGCGCTGGATAGGGGCGGGGAGCGGCTATTATAGAAGACCCCGAGGGCTCGCCCCGGCTACACACTGTCCCGAAACGTCGTGCCTGCCCAATTCCCCCTCAAACTGGTCGACCGGCGCATGCTGGCGCCCACCATCGGCCATTACCAGTTCCTGCGTGATGACGGCCAGCCGCTGGATTTCCAGCCCGGCCAGTTCATCCAGGTCCATTTCGAGTACGCCGACGGCACTGCCACCAAGCGCAGTTACTCGCTGGCGACCATTCATGATCATGCGCTCGGCGCGGGCGACGCGGTCGATATCGCGGTCAGTTTCGTCCCCGGCGGCGCCGCCACGGCCCTGTTCGAGGGCCTGGACATCGGGGGTCACGTCAGCGCCAGCGGCCCGTTCGGCCGGTTCTGCCTGCAGCCGGGCGACCACAACGCCCGCTACCTGCTGATCGCCACCGGAACCGGGGTCACCCCGTACCGGTCGATGCTGCCGCTGCTGGCGACCGCCATGGCCGAGCGCGGGGTGGAGGTGGTCCTGCTGCAGGGTGCCAGGACGCCGGCCGAACTGCTCTACAGCGAGGACTTCTATGCCTTCGCGGCTGCCCATCCGGGCTTCCGCTACGTGCCGTGCCTGTCCCGCGAGCTGCCGGAGAACCCCCATCCGGACGTGCGCCACGGCTACGTGCAGCAGCATCTGGCCGAATTCGCCCCGAACCCGGCCACCGATATCGCCTATCTGTGCGGCAACCCGGACATGGTCGATGCGACGTTCGAGGCGCTGAAAGACGCCGGCCTGCCCACGCCGCAGGTGCGGCGCGAGAAGTACGTCAGCAGTAAGTAGTCCCCCGGCAGCCGTGCCTCAGGGCAGGGCCGCCAGCGGCATCGGCGCGCAGCGGGAGGTAAGATGCGCCGCGCGCCGCTTCCGCCTGGCTGACCCGATGCCCCTGGATTTCCCCACCATCGCCGTGCTCGGCTTCCTGCTGTGCCTGGGCATCGCCATGGGCTTTTCACTGCTGCTGCTGGTACTGCGGCGGCAACCGGCACTGCGGCTGTGGACGGCCAGCCTGTGGATGCTCTCGGTCAGCCTGACGCTGGTGGCGCTGCGGCCCCATCTGCCGCAGGTTGCGGGCATCCTCGTCGGCAACCTCGCCGTCGCGCTGTCCGGTCTCCTCATGCTGTATGGCGTGGCGCGCCATCTGGGCCGCCGGCTGCCCGGGTGGGAGCCGCTGGCATTGGCCGCCACCTATCTCGGCGCCATCGCCTTTTTCCTGGTGGTCCATCCCAGCCTGGTCATCCGGCTGAATGCGTTCAGTGTATTCGCGGTGCTGCTCAACGCCTGGATGGCGTGGTTGCTGCTGCGCCACGCGCCGCCTGCCCAGCGCACCAGCTGCCGGCTGGCAGCGGCGGTGTTCGCCGCGCAGGCCCTGTTGTACCTGGTACGCCTGTTCCTGCCGGTGGCGCCGGATGCGGGCGAGGACATCATGCGCGCTGGTTCGCCGGTATTCGCCACGTATCTGGCCGGCCTGATACTGGAGCTGGCCCGTTGTTTCGCCTTGGTGCTGCTGCTGGTGGAACGGATGCTGGTCGATCTGCAGCGGCTGGCGCGCACCGACGTATTGACCGGCCTGCTCAACCGCGGTGCCGTGCTCGCTGATGGCGCGAACCTGTTGCAGGCGGTGCGCCGCACGCCGCGGCCGCTGGCCCTGCTGCTGCTGGACGTGGACCACTTCAAGCAGATCAACGACCGCTGGGGGCATCTGGCGGGCGATGCGGTGCTACGGCATGTGGCCGACGTGCTGGCCGGCTGCGTGGCCGACCGCGAGCACCTGCTCGGGCGCTATGGCGGCGAGGAGTTTGTTGTGGTGTTGCCCGGAGCCGATGCCGCGCAGGCACTGCAGTGTGCGGACCGGATCCGGCGTTCGCTGCGCGAATCACCGGCCCGCGTGGAGAGCCTGCTGGTGCCGGTCACGGCCAGCATCGGCCTCGCCATCGATGCGGGCCGTGACGACATCGCACGCCTGCTCGGCGACGCCGATACCGCGTTGTACCGTGCCAAAGCCGAGGGGCGCGACCGCACCATCAGCGCAGCGGCGATCCTGGTGGACTGACGCCGCTCGGCGGGTCCACAGGAAGATCTTCGTGCACCGGGCGCAACGGCGGCCTCAACGCGTGTAGTCACATCCGCGCCGCCCGGTCGTCATGGCATGCTGAGACCCTTCACTCCAGGACGAGATCGACCATGCGACTTCCCTGCCGTCCCCTGGCCAGCGCAGCAGTCCTGCTGCTGGCTGCCTGCCAGGCTGCCCCGGAGGCGACGCCCAAAGCGGCAGAGCGCCTCTACGGGACGCTGGCATTCCAGCCCTGCACCCTGACCAGCGCGCAGGCCAGCGCGAATGTCGAAGCCCAATGCACCACGCTGCAGGTGCCGGAGAACCCGGCGTCACCGGACGGTCGCAAGATCGGCTTGAACATCGCCTGGCTGGGCGCCGGCAACGATGGCGCGGGCAACGGCGACCCCGTCTTCTTCGTCGCCGGTGGCCCGGGCCAGGCCGCGACGGAGGTTGCCGCACCGGTCAACATGGCACTGCGCGACGTGCGCAAGCAGCGCGACATCTTCCTGATCGATCAGCGCGGTACCGGCAAGTCCAATCCGCTGAGCTGCCTGGATGCACAGGGCAAGGAACTGCCGCTGGACGAGAATGCGGCGCCGAGCAGCACGCTGATCGAGGACTACGCCCACCAGTGCGCGCAGTCGCTGACCGGCCGCGCCGATACCCGCTTCTACACCACCACCGAGGCCATCGGTGATCTGGATGCGGTGCGCAAGGCGCTGGGCGTGGACAAGGTCAACCTGGTCGGGGGCTCCTACGGCACCCGCGTGGCACAGCAGTACGCCGCGCGCTACCCGCAGCACACCCGCACGGTGGTGATCGATGGGGTGGTGCCGAACGATCTGGTGGTTGGCGGTGACTTCGCCAACACCTTCGAAGATGCGATCAGCCTGCAGTCGGCGCAGTGCCGCCAGGATCCGATCTGCGCCAAGCGCTTCCCGGTGGATACCCGCACGCAGCTGCGCAACGTCATGGCGACCCTGGCCAAGGCGCCGGTCGAGGTCGACTACCGCAACCCGGGCACCGGTCAGGCAGAGCATGGCGTACTGACCGCCGATTCGGTCACCGCCCTGGCGTTCATGTTCTCGTACATGCCCGAGCTGTCCTCGCTGCTGCCGGTCATGCTGGATGAAGCTGCACAGGGCCGTTATGCGCCGCTGATGTCGCTGAGCAAGATGGCCAGCCGCACCCTCGGCGTGCAGATGAACCGGGGCATGCAGTGGTCGGTGCTGTGCGCCGAAGATGCTGATCGCTACCAGGAAGGTGCGCAGGGCGACCGCGTGCTCGGCCCGGAAGTGGCGCGCATGTTCTTCGCCGCGTGCCCGGCCTGGAACGCCGGTTCGCGACCAAAGGATTTCACCGCGCCGTTCGCCTCGACGCTGCCGGTGCTGCTGCTGTCGGGCCAGTTCGATCCGGTCACACCGCCGCGCTACGCCGAGCAGGTGGTCAAGCAGCTGCCCAACGGCCGTCACCTGCTCGCCAAGGGGCAGGGCCACGGCACGATCAACGCCGGCTGCATGCCGCGCATCCTCGGGCAGTTCATCGACACGGCCGACGCCAAGTCGCTCGACGCCACCTGCCTGGATACCCTCAGCCCGGTGCCGGCATTCACCTCGTTCAATGGATGGGCCCCATGAACCGTACTTCGTACCGCACCGGGGAGAGGCGCGCATGATCGTCGCCGAGAACCTGCATAAAGCTTTCAAGACCAAGACCGGCCTGATCCAGGCCGTCCAGAACGTGGGCTTCCAGGCCGAAGACGGCCGCATCACCGGCCTGCTCGGTCCCAATGGTGCCGGCAAGACCACCACCATGCGCATGCTGTACACGCTGATGAAACCTGATCAGGGCCGCGTGCTGGTCGATGGCATCGACGCGGCGGTGGACCCGGTCGCAGTGCGTCGCCAGTTGGCGGTCCTGCCGGACGCGCGCGGGGTTTACAAGCGCCTGACCGCGCGCGAGAACATCGCCTACTTCGGCCAGCTGCACGGCCTGAGCGCGGCGCGGATCCGTGAGCGCACCAAGGTGTTGGCCACGGCGCTGGAGATGGATGACATCCTCGACCGTCAGACCGAAGGTTTCTCGCAGGGCCAGCGCACCAAGACCGCGATCGCCCGCGCGCTGGTGCACGACCCGCGCAATGTGATCCTGGATGAGCCCACCAACGGGCTGGACGTGATGACCACGCGCGCGCTGCGCGGGTTCCTGCGCGGGCTCCGCGACGAAGGCCGCTGCGTGATCTTCTCCAGCCACATCATGCAGGAGGTGGCGGCGCTGTGTGACCACGTGGTGATCATCGCGCAGGGCACGGTGATGGCCGCCGGCAGCGCCGATGAGCTGCGCGCACAGACCGGGGAGAGCAACCTGGAAGATGCCTTCGTCAAGGCGATCGGGACTGAAGAAGGATTGCACGCATGAGTTCGTTCGCCACGCTGTTGACCGTGATGCGCAAGGAACTGCGCGATCTCTCCCGTGACCGTCGCACGCTCGCGCTGACGCTGCTGCTGGGGCCGTTGCTGTACCCGGTATTGATCCTGGGCATGAGCAAACTGGCCGAAAGCCGGGTGAAGACGCAGATCGAGCAGCCGTTGGAAATTCCGATGATCGGCGGCGAGCATGCCCCCAATCTGGTGCGTTTTCTGGCGTCGCAGGGTCTGAATGCGACCGAGGCACCGAAAGACCTCACCGAGGCGATCCGCAGCCAGCGGATCGATGTGGCGCTGCGCATCAGCCCGGACTTCGGCAAGGACTGGGCCGACGGCCGCCCGGCGCTGGTCGAGATCATCAAGGACAGCACCCGCCGCGCTGCCGATATTCCCAGCAGCCGCCTGGAAGCGGCACTGGGCGGCTACAGCCAGCAGGTCGGTGCGCTGCGCCTTCTTGCCCGTGGCATCGATGCGCAGGTGGCGCGACCGCTGGACGTTGCCGCGCAGGACCTGGCGACCGCCGAAGCCAAGCGCGGGATGATGCTGTCGGTGCTGTTGCCGATCCTGCTGACCATCACCTCGTTCCTGGGCGGCGCCTACCTGGTGATGGATACCACGGCCGGCGAACGTGAGCGGCAATCGCTGGAGCCGCTGCTCGCCACTCCGGCACCGCGCAGTGCGATCGTCAGCGGCAAGATCGCTGCGGCCTGCGCTGTCGGTGTGGCGTCGCTGTTGCTGACATTGGCGGCCTTCAAGATCAGCGCGCAGCTCTCTTCCGGCGGGGTAGGCCGGCAGCTCAACATGGGCTTCCTGCCGATGCTGCAGATGCTGCTGATCATGTTGCCGATGCTGTTCATCGGCACCTCGCTGCTGACCTTCCTCTCGGCGGCCGCCAAGAGCATGAAAGAAGCCCAGAGCCACATGACCTGGCTGATGCTGCTGCCGATGCTGCCGGGGTATGCGCTGATGGTGTACCCGATCAAGAGTGAGCTGTGGCAGTTCGCGGTGCCGTTCCTGGCGCAGAACCAGATGCTGCTCAAGATCATCCGCCACGAAGCGATCAGCCCGCAGATGTGGGCGGTTTACCTCGGCGCGGGCTTCGGGCTGGCGGCGCTGTTCTGGTACGCGGCGGTGCGTCGCTACCACCAGGAGCGGTTGGCGATTTCGGGTTGATGCACGAAGGGCTCCGAAAGGGGCCCTTCTTCTTAACGGGGACGGAGGTAGTTAATAACAGGGACGGAGGTAGTTAATTCGGTGGTGTCAGGCGGTCCCGGGACGCTGACCGATGGTCTGCTGGTCGCCGGTCTCCTTGACCGGTCTTCCCGCAGGCCTGCAGACCACGGACCTCTGCAATGCCCGCCCAACCATGTCTTGGAAGCGCGGGCTGCCCAACGCGCGCTCCTGCGCGACGTAGGCCACGATCCGCTCTCGTTCGTCTGGTTGAATGCTGGCCCGCAGCCATTCGCTGTACGCATTCGCACGCGCTTCCGGCGTAGGGCCCAGGAGGGTGTAACAGGGATGTGGTGTCAGCATCGGGTTGTGCTCAAGGCCGAGGTACACCCGAACGCTGGACCATCGATATTCCTCTGGAAACGCTACCATCGCGGCCCGTACCGGATTCAGCTCGATGTATCGATGCACCATCAACAAGTAACCATCGGAATCCACCAGGCAGGATTTGAACCGGCCCTCCAGCAACGTACCGCTCCGCACATGTCGCTTGTTGAAGTACTGCACGTAGTTCTGCCCACACTGCCGCATGGTTGGGGCCAGCCCCTCCGCTGTAGACGGTGTGATCAGAAGATGGACGTGGTTGCCCATCAGCACGAACGCGTGAATGGCAACCGCCTGCTTGCGGCAGGCATTGCGCAACAGGCGCAGGTAGTGACGCCGGTCTTCATCGTCGATGAACAGTGCAGCGCGATTGACCCCACGTTGTATGACGTGAAGCGGGATGCCAGGGAGAACCAAGCGAGCGGAACGGGGCATGGTCGGCAACGTTGATGGCGAACCGTTACCTTGCAGACCCACGCAGGAAAAAGAGCTAGGCCTGTGGTGCACGCAGCCGTAGGAGAAGCGCGCTTAACTACCTCCGTCCCCGTTATTAACCACCCCCGTCCCCGTTAAAGAAAAGGCCCGGATCGCTCCGGGCCTTTCCTCATCCAACGTGACGCCGCGATCAGCCGCCTTCCGGTGCGAAGGCAAGCGTACGGCGCGTCGTGACCGGTGCACCGACCGGCTCGAACTTCCAGCGCTTGACCGCGTTGAGTGCTTCGCGATCGAACACGCGGGCCGGGGTGGCGCGCAGCACACGGGCGGCGGTCACCGAGCCGTCGGTGCCGACCGTGAGTTCGACCAGCACCTCGCCCGAGGTGCCCGAGCGCAGGGCGTCGGCCGGGTAGCGTGGAGCGGGCGTACTGACCGGGCGCAGGCTCGGTGCGACGGCGGCCTGGCGGGTGGCCGCAGCCTGCTGGGCAGCCGCCTGCTGCTGGCGCTGTTCGGCCTCGCGACGGGCGGTGGCCTGGCGCTCGGCATCCTGCGTATCACGACGCGCGGCTTCCTGCTGCGCGGCGATCTGGCGTGCGGCCTCGGCTTCGGTGGTCTGTTGCTGGGCCAGGCGCTGCTGTTCGACCAGCTGCTTGGCGCGGGTCTCGGCGTCCTTCTTGACCTTGTCGGTCTCTTCCTGGGTGCGCTTGAGGGCGGTCTGCATGCTGCCGCTGATGCCCTGCTTCAGACGCGGCAGCGCCGGGGCGGTCGGGTCGACCTTTTCGATCAGCGCGACCAGCCGCTGGGTCTCTCCGAAGTCCTCGCGGCCCAGGTTCTGTTCGGCGGCGATCAGGGTGTAGGGCAGCAGATCGGTCAGCGCGCTCTTGACCGAGGCGTCATCCGGGGTCTTGTCGCGCAGCGCCAGGTAGTACTCGATGGCATTGTCGCCGGCCGGGGCGTACATGCGGTTCTCGCGCAGCGCCTTGCTGGCCAGCTCGCGCAGTTCCTCGGTGCCCATCGACTGGACCTTGGCCGACACCGCCGGTGCGGCCGGGGCAGCAGTGGGGGCCACAGGGGCCGCCGGCGTCGCCGGTGCGGTCTCGTCCTTGCCCGAGCAGGCGGACAGGGCCACCAGCAGGATCATCGGCGCGAACAGCCGCGCCGGGCCATGAGTCTTGACGTGCGACATCCAACTCCCCTTTGAAGACGACGATACGTAGGGCCTGATGCGGTCAGGCCGACCGAAGACCATGGACGTTTCCCGACGTCCACGGCGGACCCGCAGGTGTGCAATCTAGCATCACCCCGCCCGGCCCGGGGGCCAGGCGGCCAGGGCAGGGGGCATCCTCACCGATGCCGCCGCTGCCGTGCAAGCCTCAGTGAGACAGTGCCTTGCTTGGCGTGCCGCTCATCAGCTTGTCGGTGTAGGCGATGCCGATCGCCGAGAGGATGAAGGCGCCATGGATGATGGTCTGCCACATCACACCGTCGGAGGTCATCGTGGAGCACTTGATGACATCGCCCACGGCGGCGACGGCCTTCAGGTACGCCTCGCTGTTGCAGGCGGGCAGGGCGCCCAGGTTGCCGGCACCAATGAAGGTCTTGAGCAGGTGGATCGAGGAGATGCCGATGATCGACAGCGCCAGCTTTACCTTCAACACGCTGGCGTTGACGTGGCTCAGCCACTCCGGCTGGTCCGGATGACCTTCCAGGCGCAGACGCGAGACGAAGGTTTCATAACCCCCGACGATCACCATCACCAGCAGGTTGGAGATCATCACCACGTCGATCAGGCCCAGCACCAGCAGCATGATTTCCTGCTCGCCCATCTGGTTGGCCTGGTGCAGCAGGTGCCACAGTTCCTTGCCGAACAGGAACACGTAGACGCCCTGGGCCAGGATCAGGCCGAGGTACAGGGGCACCTGCAGCCAGCGCGAGGCGAAGATGAGGGTGGACAGGGCGTTCGGGGATTTCGAGGTCGAGCTCATGCTGGAATGCTGCGTTGCGGGGACGGCGCAGCGTAACGGTCCGGCTTGACCCTGCCAAGCCGAGTGACGGACTAGACTCGGGATTCTCTCTTCGCGAGCCCTCGCCATGATCGATCTGTACTACTGGCCTACCCCCAATGGCCACAAAGTCACGCTGATGCTGGAGGAAACCGGGCTGCCGTACCGGATCGAGCCGGTGAACATCGGCGCCGGGGACCAGTTCACGCCTGCCTTCCTGGCGATCTCACCCAACAACAAGATGCCGGCCCTGGTCGACCACCAGCCCACCGACGGCGGCGCCCCGCAAAGCGTGTTCGAGTCCGGCGCGATCCTGCTGTACCTGGCCGAGAAGACCGGCCGCTTCCTGCCGGCCGACACCCGCGGCCGCGTGGCCGTGCTGGAATGGCTGTTCTGGCAGATGGCCGGGCTCGGCCCGATGAGCGGGCAGATGGGCCATTTCAACGTCTACGCGCCCGAAAAGATTCCCTATGCGATCGAGCGCTACAACAACGAAGTGCGTCGCCTGCACGGGGTGATGGACAAGCGCCTGGCGCAGAGTGCCTACCTCGGCGGCGATGACTACAGCATCGCCGACATGGCCAGCTACCCGTGGATCGGGGCCTACGACACGCTCCCGGTGGACTTTGACGCCTTCCCGAACCTCAAGCGCTGGCATGACGCGATCGCCGCCCGTCCGGCCACCCAGCGCGCGTATGCCCTGCGCGAGAAGGTGAATCCGGAGGCCGGCAAGCCGCTCAGCGAGGAAGAGCGCAAGCACCTGTTCGGCCAGCGCTGACGCGTTGGTCGCCTGCCCGGTCATGCCGGCCGCTGGCCGGCTTTCCGGCACGCTTGGCGCGGCAGGATACCCGCCATCGCCGGCACGATCGGAGCGGTTTTGGTTAGGATGAAGCGTTCCCCGTGCCGTTTTCCTGGCCGGGGACTGCCCAGACGCTCCCGGAACCCTCCATGCGCCACCTGTTTGCTTCGCTCGCCCTGATGCTCGCCTCGACCTCGATCGCCCACGCTGAAAAACTGACCCTGGATGCCATCACCGGCCCGCTGCCGTTGTCCGGCCCGACCCTGATGAAACCCAAGGTGGCCCCGGATGGCTCGCAGGTCAGCTTCCTGCGCGGCAAGGATGCGGACCGCAATCAGCTGGACCTGTGGGCGTACGACATCGCCAGCGGCCAGACCCACCTGCTGGTCGATTCCAAGGTGGTGCTGCCCGGCACGGAAACCCTGAGCGACGCCGAGAAGGCCCGCCGCGAGCGCCAGCGCATCGCCGCAATGACCGGCATCGTGGATTACCAGTGGTCGCCGGATGCGCGCACCCTGCTGTTCCCGCTCGGCGGCGAGCTGTACCTGTACGACCTGGGCAAGCAGGGCAAGGCCGCGGTGCGCCAGCTCACCCACGGTGAAGGTTTCGCCACCGATGCCAAGCTCTCGCCCAAGGGCGGCTTCGTCAGCTTCGTGCGCGCCCGCAACCTGTGGGTGATCGATCTGGCGAGCGGCCAGCAGATCCAGCTCACCGGCGATGGCAGCGACACCATCGGCAACGGCGTGGCCGAGTTCGTCGCCGATGAGGAAATGGACCGTCACACCGGCTACTGGTGGGCGCCGGATGACTCGGCGATCGCCTTCGCCCGCATCGACGAATCGCCGGTGCCGGTGCAGAAGCGCTACGAGATGTATGCCGACCGCACCGAGATGATCGAGCAGCGCTACCCGGCCGCCGGCGACCACAACGTCACCGTCAAACTGGCCGTGATCGCGCCGCGCCGGAACGCCACGCCGCGCTGGATCGACCTCGGCCGCAACCCCGATATCTACCTGGCCCGCGTCGATTGGCGCGACCCGAAGCACCTGACGTTCCAGCGCCAGTCGCGCGACCAGAAGACGCTCGAACTGATCCAGACCGAACTGGCCAGCGGCCAGCAGCGCACGCTGGTGACCGAAACCTCGCCGACCTGGGTGCCACTGCACAACAGCCTGCGCTTCCTCAAGCAGGGTGGTTTTGTGTGGTCGTCCGAGCGCAGTGGTTTCGAGCACCTGTACCGCATCTCCGATGACGGCAAGACCGTCACCGCGCTGACCGCCGGCCACTGGCCGGTGGACGAACTGCTGGCCGTGGACGAAGACGCTGGCAAGGTCTACTTCCGCGCCGGCATGGACAGCCCGCGCGAAAGCCAGCTGTACGCCGTGTCGCTGCAGGGTGGGGTGCCGCAGCGCCTGTCGCAGGCCCCGGGCATGCACACCGCCAGCTTCGCGCGCAACGCCAGCGTCTACGTGGACAGCTGGTCCAACACCACCACGCCGCCGCAGATCGCGCTGCACCGTGCCAACGGCGAGAAGATCGCGACCCTGGTCGAGAACAATCTGGACGACCCGGCGCATCCGTACGCGCGCTATCTCGATGCGCAGCGCCCGGTCGAGTTCGGCACCCTGACCGCCGCCGACGGCAAGACCGAGCTGCATTACAGCCTGATCAAGCCGACCGGCTTCGATCCGGCCAAGCGCTACCCGGTGGCGGTGTACGTCTACGGCGGCCCGGCCTCGCAGACGGTCACCAACAGCTGGCCCGGCCGTGGCGATCACCTGTTCAACCAGTACCTGGCCCAGCAGGGCTACGTGGTGTTTTCGCTGGACAACCGCGGCACGCCGCGTCGCGGCCGTGATTTCGGCGGTGCGCTGTACGGCGTGCAGGGCACGGTGGAAGTGGCTGACCAGCTGCGCGGCGTGGCCTGGCTGAAGCAGCAGGCCTGGGTTGATCCGGCGCGCATCGGTGTGCAGGGCTGGTCCAACGGCGGCTACATGACCCTGATGCTGCTGGCCAAGGCCTCGGACAGCTATGCCTGCGGCGTGGCCGGTGCACCGGTGACCGATTGGGGCCTGTATGACACCCACTACACCGAGCGCTACATGAACCTGCCGGGCAACAACCCGAAGGGCTACGAGGAAGCGCGTGTGCTGGCGCATATCGACGGCCTGCGCTCGCGGCTGCTGCTGATCCACGGCATGGCCGATGACAACGTGCTGTTCACCAACTCCACCGTGTTGATGAGCGCGTTGCAGAAGCGCGGCCAGCCGTTTGAACTGATGACCTATCCCGGTGCCAAGCACGGCCTGTCGGGCAGCAACGCGCTGCACCGCTACCGCTTGGCCGAGGACTTCTTGGGGCGCTGCCTGGCGCCCTGATCCGCCATTGCTGCCACCGGCCTGACAAGGAGTGTGCCGATGACATTGCCGCCCGCACTTCCTGGTTCCACCGTGCGCACCGGTTGGTGGCGCCGTCACTGGCGCTGGGCCATGCCATTGGCGGTGGTGGTCGGCATTGCGGCGGCAGCGGGCGCGGTGTGGTTCGCGCTGTCCCAGTGGGCGTACTGGAGTAAATCCAGCACGCCCTACCAGGAGGCCATGCGCCGCGCGCGCTGCAACGTCGAGCTGGTTGAAGCGCTGGGTGAGCCCCTGCGCGATGGCTACCTGCCCGCGGGGTCGATGCATTCCAATGGGCAGAGCCAGTTCGTGATCGGGGTGAGCGGTCCACAAGGGAAGGGCCGCCTGTTCCTCAATGCCAAGCGCAGTGGCGAGCACTGGGACTACCCGATGCTGTATGTGGTCACCGATGCCAACGAGGCCATCGATCTGACCGCGCTGGATGATGCCGAGGCCGCCGAGCGCTGCGCGCTGGCCGAGTGCCGGGCCAAGGGCGAGTGCCCGCCGTCGACTGCCTCGCTGGGCATCTGAGCACCGCATGACCTCCGGCCGATTGCCGCGCCGGGCGTGAGTGCGTAGGGTCGAAGGCATCCTGCCCTGGAGTTCCTGCATGAAGCCGCTTGTCCTCGCTGTTGCGTTGGCCCTGTCCGTTCCCGCCGCGCTGTCGGCCCCGCCGGCCCTGGCCGCCCCGGCCGCCGCCAAGCCTGCCGCCTCGCCGGCCTGGGTCACCCGCAGCAACACGCTGGCGCAGATCCTGCTGGATGCGCAGGGCCCGTTCCAGCCGGAAGAAACCGGCTTCTTCGGCGTGCCTGGCTATGACGACAAGGTGGCTGACTTCGGCCCGGACAACGGCGCCCGCTACCGCGCGGCGATGGCCAAGGCACGCAGTGAACTGCAGGCCAAGCTCGCCACCGAGCGCGATCCCAACGTCCGCCAGGACCTGGCGATCATGATCGCCGCCGCCAACCAGAACATCGAAGGCAGCGAACTCAACGAGAAGTACCTGCTGCCGTGGAGCGACACCCCGCAGACGGTGTTCAGCGGCCTCAACCTGCTGCTGTCCGACCAGGTGCCCGCCGAGCGCCGCGCCAAGGCGCTGGATCGCCTGAAGGCCTACGCCGGGCTTGCCCCGGGCACGCAGCCGGTCACCACGCTGTCGCGTCAGCGCTATGAAGAGCGCCTGGGCGACAAGACCCTGCTGCAGCCGACGAAGATCGAAGTCGAGCAGTCGCTGGCCAACGTGGACACCTACATCACCGGCATCGAGCAGCTGTTCGGCAAGTACAAGGTGGCCGGCGCCGAGCAGGCGCTGCAGGCCATTGCCAGCCAGCTGCGCGAGTACCGCGACTGGACCCGCCGTGAGGTGCTGCCCAAAGCCCGCACCGATGCGCGCCTGCCCGAGCCGCTGTATGCCTACCAGCTCAAGCGCGTGGGCATCGACATCGCCCCGGCGCTGTTGATGCAGCGGGCCCAGCTGGAATTCATGGAAACCCGCTCGGCGATGCGCCAGCTGGCGCCACTGGTGGTGCAGGCCAAGGGCCTGAAGGTCACCGACAGCACCGATCCGGTGGCCGTGGTACGTGCGCTCAAGGGCGACAAGATTCCCGACGATCAGCTCGAGCACCACTACCGCGGCGTGATCGATGCGATCGACCCGATCATCCGCAAGGAAAAGATCGTCGATGTGCCGCAGCGCCCGATGCAGATGCGCCTGGGCTCGGCCGCCGAAAGCGCCGCCTCGCCGGCACCGCATTTCCTGCCGGCGCCGCTGGTCGGCAATACCGGGCAGCAGGGCACCTTCGTGTTGCCGCTGGGCAACCCGGCCGCCGGCGACAAGGCCGCGCAGTACGACGATTTCAACTTCGGCTCGGCCGCCTGGACGCTGAGCGCGCATGAAGGCCGCCCGGGCCACGAACTGCAGTTCACCGCGATGGTCGAGCGCGGCATCTCGCTGGCCCGCACGATGTTCGCGTTCAACTCGGTCAACGTGGAAGGCTGGGCGCTGTATGCCGAAGCGGAGATGGTGCCGTACGAGCCGCTGGACGGTCAGCTGATCGCGCTGCAGTTCCGCCTGCTGCGGGCCGCGCGCGCGATGCTGGACCCGATGCTCAACCTGGGTCAGATCGACCGGGCCAACGCCGAGCGCGTGCTGATCGATGAGGTCGGCCTGTCCAAGGCAATGGCCACGCAGGAGCTGGACCGCTACATGGTGCGCATGCCCGGCCAGGCCGGCAGCTACTTCTACGGCTACACCCGGATTCTTGAGCTGCGCATGCAGACCGAGCTGGCGCTGGGCGATCGCTTCGACCGTTTGGCGTTCAACAACTTCCTGCTCGACCAGGGCCTGCTGCCGCCGGACCAGCTGGCCAAGGCCGTCAATGACGTCTTCGTGCCGAAGTACAAAAGCGCGGCCAAGCGCTGACGCGTTTGCGGTAGGCACCGACCGTTGGTCGGTGCGCTATCCCAGCAGCCACGACCAACGGTCGTGGCCTACCGCGGCCTTCGTTAGCGCTGCGGCGTGATCGTCTGCGTCGGCAGGCGCGGCGCCGGCGGCGGATTCGGGACCCAGATGGCCACACCGGCCGCGCGCTTCTGCGTGGTCGGGATGCCGATGCCGACGCCACCGCCCACGTGCGAGCCGTAGCTGCCGGCGCCGACGGACATGCCCACCGGCGAGCCGCTGGAGCCCACGCCCATCAGGATCACGCCGTTGGCACCGAGGGCGGCGGCCTCACGCTTGAGCCGCATGACCGCAGCATCGGTCTGGCCCTGTGTGCCGAAACCGACCGCACTGGCCGATTCGAGCTGGGCGATTTCCTGTGACCCCGCCGGCGGCGTGGAATAGATCTGCACCGTGGCCGGATCGACCGGGGCACGCGCCTGGCCGAGCATGACCTTGGAGGTGCTGGCGCAGCCGGCGCTGAGCAGCGCCAGGCCCAGCAATGCAGCGCATCGGATGTTCATGGCGTTACCCCTGTGTGTGATGGCTGGGATGATCGGTGCTGGCGACTGAATCGGTCCCAACCCCTGCCAGCGCACCCTAGCACCGCCCCGGTGAGGCCCCCGCCAACGGCGTCTCGCTGCCGCTTGCGCCTGCGCCGGGAACCGCTATGGTGGGCCACGCATTCACCTCAAGGAGCCGGGCATGGGATTGATCAGTCTGTTGTGGGGCATCGTCGCGCTGCTCTGGATGATTGTGGCCCTGATCCCGCTGCTGGGCTGGGGCAACTGGTTCCTGATCCCGTTTGCCGCGGTGGGTGCGGTCATCGCCGCCATCGGCATCCTGTTCACCCACGCCAGCAAGCGCGGCCGGGCCTGGACCGGGCTGGTGCTCAACGGCATCGTGGTGGTGGTGGGTATCGTCCGGCTCGGGCTGGGTGGCGGCATCATCTGAGCGGCCCGTGCGTGGCCCGGGTGCGACCGACCGTCGCAGCTCACGGCCGCCCGGTGCCATCGGCGTAGAATGACCGGCTGCCGCATCCGGCTCCGCCGGCGGTCCACGCCCGTCCGGGCGCTCTCCCTGCACCGATGATCATTCGTCCTCGTCCCCACGGCTGGCAACTGCTCTACATCCTGCGCGGCTCCATTGTTCCGGCGGTGGCCCCGAAGGTGGTGGCGATCCTGCTGCTGTCGATCGCGGTGGCCGCCCTGGCCGAGCTGTGGCATCCGCCGGGCATCGAGCGCGTGTCGGTAGCACCGTTCACGCTGCTGGGCCTGGTGCTGTCGATCTTCCTCAGCTTCCGCAACAACGCCTGCTTCGAGCGCTGGTGGGAAGGCCGCAAACTGTGGGGCCAGCTGATCTATGAATCACGCAGCCTGGCCCGCCTGTGCCAGGCGCTGCTGGTTGACGATCCCGCGCTGCGCGACCGCGCGTGCCGGCTGTGCATCGGCTTCGCGCATGCGCTGGCCGCCCGCCTGCGTGGCCGCGACATGACGCTGGCGGCGCTGCCGTGGGTACCCAAGGCCGATCGCGCGCGGTTCGGCCAGCGCCTCAATGCACCGGATCAACTGTTGGCGATGATCGCTGCCGACCTCGCCCAGGCGCTGCGCGCCGGTCAGCTTGATTCGTACCTCTACACGCAGTTCGAAACACGCCTGCATGCGCTGTCCAGCATCCAGGCCGGTTGCGAGCGCATCCTGACCACGCCGCTGCCGTTCGCCTACACGCTGCTGCTGCACCGGTGTGCGTGGCTGTTCTGCGTGCTGCTGCCCTTCGGCCTGGCCAGTTCGCTGGGTTGGGCAACGCCGGTGGTCTCGGCCGTGCTGGCGTATGCGTTCTTCGGCCTGGACCAGCTCGGCGAGGAGATGGAAGAGCCGTTCGGGCTGGAATCCAACGACCTGCCGCTGGATGCGATGGTGCGCACCGTCGAAATCGATCTGCTCGACAGCCTGGGCGTCCAGCCGCTGCCCGAGCCCCTGCAACCGCGGCAGTACCTGCTGCAGTAATTCCTGCACTCCTTCCTGCATTCCGTTCCGGAGTTCCTCATGGCACACCCCGACTATCGCCCCCGCCGCATGCGTCACGACGAGTTCTCGCGTCGTTTGATGCGCGAGAACACGCTGACCACCGATGACCTGATCTATCCGGTGTTCGTGCACGAGCTGGCCGGCCGCACGCCGGTGGCCTCGATGCCGGGCGTGGAGCGGCTGTCCATCGACGAGCTGCTCAAGGTGGCGGAAGAGGCGCTGGAACTGGGCATTCCGGTGATCGACCTGTTCCCGGTGATCGATCCGGCCGGCAAGTCGCTTGATGCCGCGGCGGCGTGGGATCAGAACGGCTTGGCACAGCGCGCCATCCGCGCGTTGAAGTCGCGCTTCCCCGAGCTGGGCGTGATGACCGATGTCGCGCTGGATCCGTACACCACGCATGGCCAGGACGGCATCATCGATGACAAGGGTTACGTGCTCAACGACATCACGGTGGAGGCGCTGGTCAAGCAGTCGCTGTCGCACGCCGAAGCCGGCGTGGACATCATTTCGCCGTCGGACATGATGGATGGCCGCATCGGTGCGATCCGCCGTGCGCTGGATGCCGCCGGCCACGTCAACGTGCGGATCATGGCCTACTCGGCCAAGTACGCCTCGGCGTTCTACGGTCCGTTCCGCGACGCGGTCGGCAGCTCCACCGGCCTCGGCAAGGCGGACAAGAAGACCTACCAGATGGACCCGGCCAACGGCGACGAGGCCATGCGTGAGATCGCGCTGGACCTGGAAGAGGGCGCGGACATGGTGATGGTCAAGCCGGGCATGCCCTACCTGGACCTGGTGCGCCGGGTGAAGCAGCAGTTCGGCGTGCCGACCTTCGCCTATCAGGTCAGTGGCGAGTACGCGATGATGAAGGCCGCCTTTGCCAATGGCTGGCTGGACGAGCGGGCCTGCGTGATGGAATCGCTGATCGGCTTCAAGCGCGCCGGCGCCGATGGCGTGTTGACCTATTTCGCCCCGCAGGTGGCGCGTTGGCTGCGCGAACGCTGACAATACGCGCCCACCCCGATACAGGACGACGATGATGCAGACGATGGGATGGCTACAGTGGGTGACCTGGACGGCCGGCGTGCTGGCCTTTGCCGTGGTCATCGGGCTGGTGATCCGCGGTGTGCGCCGCGCCGCGCGGCAGGCACCGGAGCAACCCTCCGCCGCCGCGCGCATTGCCCGTGAGGCGCAGCTTTCGCCCGCCTTGCAGGCGCAGCTGGCGGCATTGAACCAGCGCAAGGATCACGGCGAGATCAGCGAAGCGCAGTACGAGCAGCTGCGTGCGCAGCTGCTGCAGGCGCACTAGCGCTCGGCCAGCACGATCACGGGTAGCGCCACGCCACGCGTGGCGGCCTTTCGGCGACCGCAGTGTCAACCGCAGCGGGTACCTCGCGGCGCTGACGGCGCCTTGATCCGGTACAGATCCAGCCCGCCGGCACGCGGTGCGCGTGCCATGCCAGCCAGGACCATCTCCGAAGGCTTGGACGCGTCCACCACCGGCGCGCCGGTCTGGCCGTCGGCGGTATTGAACGACAGCGTCAGCGGCACCGACGCCTGGCGGTGATCGCAGCTCGCCAGCAGGACCTGCGAATGCCCCTCGCTTGCGCGGGTGAATGCCAGTGCGCCGTCATTGCCCAGCCACGCCGCCCCAAGTTCGTCGGCGGCCGTATTGAGCGGGGCCGGCAGGGCCTGCGCGGTACCGAATCCCTCGCCCTGCACGGGCGCCAGATACAGATCGAAGCCGCCCTGGGTCTGCTTGCCGTTGCGTGAGAACAGCAGCGTGCGCCCATCCGGGCGCAGCGCAGGTGCACGTTCGTCGGCGCGGGTGTTGAGCGCCGGCAGGGCCTGCACGGTCCCGAGGGTGCCGTCGGCGGTCACCGGGGCACGGTACAGATCGAAGCCGCCCTGGCCGCCGCTGCGGTTGGAGGCGAAGTACAGCCAGCGGCCATCGTGGCTGAAGTACGGGTCGCGCTCTTCGTTGGCGCTGTTGAGCGCGAGCGGGGCAGGGTCCTGCCAGCGCCCCTCGCGCAGCACCGCCTGCCACAGGTCCCAACCCCCGTGTCCGCCGGCGCGGTCGCTGGCCCACACGATGCGCTGGCCGTCCGGCGCGATCGTGGCCTGGGCTTCGTTGGCCTTGGTCGAGACCACGCCCATGCCCTCGATGCCGAATTCGGAAAGCGCCATCGCGGCGGGTGTGCAGAGTAAACTGGCGCTCAGCGCGAGCAGAGACAATGGAATGCGCATCATCGCGTCCGTTGGGGTTTGCGTTCCATTCTAGGCCCGGAGCAGGACAACCCATGACCGACCGTTACGCCGTATTCGGCCAGCCCATCGCGCATTCGCAGTCGCCGCACATCCATGCCACGTTCGGCCGGCAGGAAGGCCTGGCGCTGGACTACCGTGCGATCGAGGCATCGCCGGGCGAGTTCCTGGCAGCCCTGGAAGCTTTTGCCGCCGAAGGGGGCGTGGGCGCCAACATCACCGCGCCGCACAAGGAAGCCGCCTTCGCGCTGTGCACCACGCTGACCTCGCGCGCCCGCCGCGCCGGCGCGGTCAACACCCTGCTGCGCAAGGGCGACCGCTGGCACGGCGATACCACCGATGGCATCGGCCTGGTCCGTGACCTCACCGACCGCCACGGTCTGGACCTGCGTGGCCGCCGTACCCTGCTGATCGGCGCCGGTGGTTCGGCCCGCAGCGTGGCCCCGGCCTTGCTGGATGCCGGCATCCTGGAGCTGGTGGTGGTCAACCGCACCCCGGAGCGCGCCGACGCGCTGATCGATGCGATGGGTGAGCCGGGCCGAGCGATCACCCGCTACTGGGAAGACATCCGCGAGCTGGGCGATTTCGAGCTGATCATCAACGCCACCTCGGCCGGCCGCGACCGCGCCGCGGAGTTCAAGCTGCCGCTGTCGCTGGTCAACAGCATGACCACCGCGGTGGACCTCAATTACGGCGAGGCCGCGATTGCCTTCACCGCGTGGGCGCGCTCGGCCGGTTGCCGCAACATCGTCGATGGCCTGGGCATGCTGGTCGAACAGGCCGCCGAGAGCTTCCTGCAGTGGCACGCCGTGCGCCCGCAGACCGAGGCGGTCTATACCGAGCTGCGTACGCAGCTGGCCCCGCTGGCTGGCGAGGACTGAGCCGGTGGACATGGATCTGCTGATCTCGATGCTGACCATGCTGGGTGTGCGCCTGCCGGTACTGATCGCGCTGGCGATCGCCGTGGTCTGGGTGGTGGATACCCCGCGCGGCGCGATCCGCAGCGTGGCCTTGGCCGCGCTGGGCGTGATGGCGCTGACCACCTTGGCCGGCCTGGTGCTGAACCTGGTGCCGATGTGGATGGTGCAGCAGGGCAACTACGAGAACCTGCAGCTGATGTCCAAGCTGCTCGGTGCCGGCCACTTCGCACTCAATCTGTTCGAGGCCCTCGCGCTGGTGCTGCTGGTCTGGGCGATGACCCGCGCGCTGCGCGGCCGCGCCGTTCCACCCGCTGCGCCGCTGCCGCCACGCTGAGCGGGTGCAGCCGCCTGTCGCGGTCCACAGTGTTGACGTGGGCCGCGTCACGGATATGAACCGGCGCGGAAAATGGCGCCGGTCATGGCCCCCGGGTCGTGAGAAAATGGGGGCCGTGATCCAGTCAGGCAGTCCACCGGCGTGACCGAAAAAGTTGAAGCCCCCCGCGCCCTGAACGACGAGCTCAAGGCCGGCATCCGCGATGCCTACGCCAAGCTGCAGGCCAATACGCCCGGTTTCAGCACCCGGCGCTCGCAGAGCCAGATGATCGGCGTGGTGTCCCGTGCGCTGTCGCACAGCGGCGGCGTCGGCGTGGTCGAGGCGCCGACCGGCGTCGGCAAGTCGCTGGGCTACCTGACCGCCGGCGTACCGATCGCGCTGGCGACCAAGAAGAAACTGGTGATCAGCACCGGCACCGTGGCGCTGCAGTCGCAGCTGGTCGAGCGCGACATCCCCAATTTCCTCAAGGCCACCGGCATCGAAGCCACCGTGGCGCTGGCCAAGGGCCGCACCCGCTACCTGTGCACCCGCAACGCGGCCGAGGCGCATGGCGACGGCGCGCAGGAAGGCATGTTCGACGACGAACAGCCGTTGTTCGACCGCCCGCTGGCGCCGATCGAGATGGACCTGGCGCAGTCGCTGAGCAAGGCCTTCCTCGAAGGCCGCTGGAACGGTGACCTGGACAACGCGCCGGAAACGATCAGCAATACCCTGCGCTCGCGCATCACCACGCCGGCCTCGGGCTGCGCGGGGCGCAAGTGCGCGTACTCGGCGCAGTGCGCGGTGCTGCGCTCGCGCAATACCGTGCGCGAGGCGCAGATCGTGGTGACCAATCACGCGCTGCTGTTGTCGGCGCTGTCGATCGGGGAGAGCGACAACGGCCAGCCGCTGATCGCGCCGCCCTCGGACATGCTGCTGGTGCTCGATGAAGGGCACCACATCGGCAACGTCGCCATCGACCAGGGCGCGGCCAGCCTCGCGCTGGACGAAATGGCCAAGCGCACCGGCCGCCTGCAGGTGCTGATCGCCGCGTCCTACCGCGCGGTGGACAAGGACAAGCTGGGCAACCTGCTGCCCAATGAGGCCATCGAAGCCGCCGCCAAGGTCAGCAAGCAGCTCAAGGCGTTCCGCGATGTGATCGACCGCAGCTGGCGGCCGGACCCGGCCGCGCAGGAGCCGATGTGGCGCGCTCCGAATGGCCGCTTGCCGGAGATCTGGATGCCCGATATCGAGGCCATCGCCGACGATACCCGCGCGCTGTTCAACTGGGCGCACGCCGCGCTGACGCAGGTGGCCAAAGGCAAGCCCGAGGATGCCGCGCGCGAGCGCCTGCAGCGCAACCTCGGCATGGCGCTGGAGATGATCGAGCAGCAGCACAACCTGTGGACCGGCTGGCGCCGCGAAGACAAGGAGGGCCAGCCGCCGACCGCGCGCTGGATCACCCTCTCGCGCGATGGCGACCTGGTCCTGCATGGCTCGCCGGTCTCGGCCGCGAACGTGCTGCGCAAGCTGCTCTGGGATGAAGTGGATTCGGTGGTGATGACCTCGGCCACGCTCACCGGCGGCGGGGACTTCCAGGCGCTGGCGATCGACAACGGCATTCCGGCCGAAGCCGAGATGGTCTCGCTGGCCTCGCCGTTCGATCTGCCCAACCAGGCCCAGCTGATCGTGCCGGCATTCCCGGTGACCCCGGATGACAAGGAAGGTCACCCCAAGGAAATCGCCAAGTACCTGGTCAAGGAGCTGGACTGGGGCAAGGGCAGCATCGTGCTGTTCACCTCGCGCTGGAAGATGGAAAAGGTGGCCGAGCTGATGCCGGCCGCGCAGCGCAAGCAGGTGCTGGTGCAGGGCGAAACGGCCAAGCAGAAGATGATCGACGAGCACCTGCGGCGCACCTCGGCCGGGGAGGGCTCGGTATTGTTCGGTCTCAATTCCTTCGGCGAGGGCCTCGATCTGCCCGGCGAAGCCTGCACCACGGTGGTGATCACCCAGGTGCCGTTCGCGGTGCCGACCGACCCGCAGACGTCCACGCTGAGCGAGTGGTTCGAAAGCCGCGGCCTGAACGCCTTCAACCTGATCGCGATCCCGCATGCGCTGCGCACGCTGACCCAGTTCTCCGGCCGGTTGATCCGCACCTCCACCGATACCGGCCGCGTGATCATCCTCGACTCGCGGCTGCTGACCCGACGTTACGGCAAGCGCATCATCGATTCACTGCCGCCGTTCAAGCGGGTGATCGGGTAGCGCCGATTGCTCTCTGGCAGCTCGGTCAGGGGGTGCTTCCTTGAGGCGCGGCCGAGGTGTCGGGATGACGGCAGGCCTGGTGGGAGAAGGCCTGCCGGTAGCTCTGGCCGAAGCACCGCACAAACGCATCGACGATATCGAGATTGGGCGGCCAGGCGACCTGTACCACCTCACCGTTGGGCATCGTGAAGTCGAAGAAGCCGTTCTCGACGTCGGTCCCAGGCGGCGCAGGCAGGGCTGCGAGCGTCGCGCGGGCGGCGGCCAGGGCCGGGTGGTCCTTTTCGATGAGCGCGACGCTGGCATCCACGTAAGGATTCCAGCCGCCGGCATCCGGCGCAGGTTTGTAGGTCTGCCGCATCAATGTGACCGCCTGCGCGTCCTGCCCGGCCTGCGCGCGCATCTGCGCTTCATGCCAGATCATCGTGGTGTTGCCGGCGGCCTTGGGCTGCGCACGATAGGCCGCGATGAGATCGGCAGCGGCGAGCTGGCACTCGGCCTTCTCCGCCATCGGTCGCCAGCCGCCTTCCAGATTCTGATCGAACTGCGCCGGGGTCAGCGCCAGCATCGCGGTGCGATCCACGGCGCACGCCTCGGCAAAGGCCGGCAATGCGGCGGCCGACAAGGCCAGTAACAGCAGAGAACGCGTGCCGTGCATCGTCACACCCTTGTTCAGAGGTCTGCACCGAGTGTTTTCCAGTGATGCGTACGGGGTCAAGCGCTCACGCCCGCCGCAACCGCAGGCGCTGCCCCTCGCTGAGGCTGCGCCACAGCCACTCCACCGGGCCGAAACGGTACCGCTGCAACCACCAGGCGCTCAGCCACAACTGCAGCGGGAACACGATCAGCGCTACTGCGAGGATCGGCCACAGCCCATGCCCTTTTCCTAATCCCAGCCCGAAGCCGGCGAACAGCGGCACGCAGATCGCGCTCTGCAGCAGGTAGTTGCTCAACGCCATCCGTCCGGCAGGCACGAACACGCGCAGCCAGCGCTCCGCCCAGGCATGCAGATAGAGCAGCGCAAAGCCGCAGGCCAGCGCGATGCCCAGCGCCAACGGGCCGACGCGATAGCTCACCCGCAGCAGGTAGCCCGGCACACCGCTGCGAAGCGCAGGCCAGGCCTCTTTCAGCGCAGGCACGCACGTTTCCAAGGTGAGGAAGACGGCGGCGATAACCGCGCCGCCCAGGCACAGCATCCGCAGGCTGCGCCGATGCTGCACCGGAGACTGCAGCAGCCCACGGCGGCCCGCCCAGTAGCCGAGCAGGAAGCGGCCCAGCACGAAGAACAGCAGGGCCCAGTTGGTCAGCCGTACCCAGCTGCCGAGCAGCAGGTTCTGCCACCAGGCCTCGAGCAGCGTGCCGGAAGACAGTGCCGTCACGGCGGCGGCGTAAACCTGCGCGCGCGGCGCCATCGTCATCACCCACTCGCGCATCCATGGCGACAGCAGCGGTGGCAGGAACAAGGCGATCACCACGCCGGTCACCACCAGCGCGCGATCGCCGAGGTGACGGAACAGCGGCAGGAGCAGCCCGACCAGCGCGTAGGTCAGCAGTATGTCGCCCCACCACAGCACCGTGGCATGCAGCAGGCCGATCACCGCCAGTGCGGCCATGCGGCGCAGGTGCGGTGCCACGCCCGCTGTGCCACGGGCGTCCATCTGCATGGCAAAGCCCATCCCGAACAGCAGGGAGAACACCGTGATCGCTTTGAGGTCCACCACCCAGCCCATGCCGGTGCGGATCACGTGGTCGAGCGCGGCGCTGGGCAGGGACTGCTGGGTGGATTCATCCAGCAACGCATCCAGCGAGAAGAAGCGCAGGTTGACCAGGAAAACGCCGAGCAGCGCGACGCCACGCAGGGCGTCGATCAGGGGCTGGCGAGGCGATGGCGCGATCATGCGCCGCAGCGTAGCCGATCCGCCCGCGCGGCGCGCCTCAGTCCTCCAGCTTGGCCAGGTCGCGCACCGCGCCCTTGTCAGCACTGGTGGCCAGCAACGCATACGCTTTCAGCGCACCGGTGACCTTGCGTGGGCGCACCTCGCGCGGCTTCCAGCCGAGCGCGTCCTGTTCGGCGCGGCGTGCGGCCAGCGTGGCGTCATCGAGCAGCACATCGATGCGCCGTGCGGGAATGTCGATGCGGATCCGGTCGCCGTCGCGCACCAGGCCGATGGTGCCGCCCGCCGCCGCTTCCGGCGAGGCATGCCCGATCGACAGGCCCGAGGTGCCGCCGGAGAAACGGCCGTCGGTGAGCAGGGCGCAGTGCTTGCCCAGCCCCTTGGATTTCAGATAACTGGTCGGGTACAGCATCTCCTGCATGCCCGGGCCACCGCGCGGGCCTTCGTAGCGGATCACCACCACATCGCCGGCCACTACTTCATCGGCGAGGATGCCCTGCACGGCGGCGTCCTGGCTTTCGAACACGCGCGCGTTGCCTTCGAACACGTGGATGGATTCGTCCACGCCAGCGGTCTTCACCACGCAGCCATCGACGGCGAGATTGCCACGCAGCACCGCCAGCCCGCCTTCGGCCGAATAGGCGTGCGCGACGGCGCGGATACAGCCCTCGGCACGGTCCACATCCAGCGTCGGCCAGCGCGTGGCCTGGCTGAAAGCGACCTGGGTGGGGATGCCGGCGGGCCCTGCGCGGAAGAAATCGTGGACCTTTTCATCGGTGCTCACCGCGACATCCCAGCGCGCGATCGCCTCGGCCAGGGTGCGGCTGTGCACGGTCGGCACGTGGGTATGCAGCAGGCCACCGCGCGCGAGTTCGCCGAGGATGCCGAACACACCGCCAGCGCGATGCACGTCCTCCATGTGGTACTTCGGCGTGTTCGGGGCGACCTTGCACAGCTGCGGCACACGGCGTGAGAGTTCGTCGATGGCATGCAGATCGAAGTCCACCTCCGCTTCCTGCGCCGCGGCCAGCAGGTGCAGGATGGTGTTGGTGGAACCGCCCATGGCGATGTCCAGCGTCATCGCGTTCTCGAACGCTTCGCGGGTGGCGATGCCGCGTGGCAATGCACCCACCTCTTCGCCGCCGTACCAGCGGTGGCACAGCTCCACGATCAGTCGCCCGGCACGGCGGAACAGCTGCTCGCGGTCGGCATGCGTGGCCAGTGTCGACCCATTGCCGGGCAGCGACAGGCCCAGCGCTTCAGTCAGGCAGTTCATCGAGTTGGCGGTGAACATGCCCGAACACGACCCGCAGGTGGGGCAGGCGCTGCGCTCGTACTCGGCGACCTTCTCATCGCTGGCGCTTTCATCGGCGGCGATCACCATCGCATCGACCAGGTCCAGCTTGTGCTCGGACAGGCGCGTCTTGCCCGCTTCCATCGGGCCACCGGAGACGAACACCACCGGAATGTTCAGGCGCAGCGCGGCCATCAGCATGCCGGGGGTGATCTTGTCGCAGTTGGAGATGCACACCAGCGCATCGGCGCAATGCGCGTTGACCATGTACTCCACCGAGTCGGCGATGATCTCGCGGCTGGGCAGCGAATACAGCATGCCATCGTGGCCCATGGCGATGCCGTCATCCACCGCGATCGTATTGAACTCCTTGGCCACGCCGCCGACCTGCTCGATCTCGCGCGCCACGAGCTGGCCCAGGTCCTTGAGGTGCACGTGGCCGGGCACGAACTGGGTGAACGAGTTGGCGACGGCGATGATCGGCTTGTGGAAGTCGCCATCGGTCATGCCGGTGGCGCGCCACAGGGCGCGGGCGCCGGCCATGTTGCGGCCGGCGGTGGAGGTGCGGGAGCGGTATTCAGGCATGGTGGCTGGCAGGATCTGGCGGGCCGTGGGGGCGCGTTTCACCTCGATTCTGCCGAAAAATTCCGGTTGCGTTTGCAACCACCTTCGCCACTGCCGCGGCCCCGCCCAGAGCGAATGCTGAAACGCTGTTCATGTTTTGGACTTTGCCGGTTTTGGTTGTTCGTCCCGATCAGGCATGATTGGCGAGATAACCGTACTAGGGGGCATGACGCCATGAAACGTTCCAGGACCACTGCGCTGCTGCTGATGAGCGCTGCGCCGCTGCTGTTCACCGCCTGCCAGAAGAACGAGGCCGTGCAGGTGCAGGAAGGGCTCTACACCTCGGTGCAGGCCTGTACCGAAGCCACCGGCGATCCGTCCAGCTGCCGCACCGCCTTCGCCGAAGCGCAGAAGCAGTCGGCCGATGCCGCCCCCAAGTACGCCACGCGTGAAGCCTGCGAGGCCGAATACAACGCCGAGCAGTGCGTGGAACAGAAGACCTCCACCGGCCATTCGTTCATCGGCCCGATGATGATGGGCTTCTTCATGTCGCAGATGCTCAGCAACCGTGGCGGCGCGGGCCTGGCCCAGCAGCCGGCGGCGAGCCCGGCCTATCAGGACAAGGCCAAGGGCTGGGCACGCCCCGGTCCGTCGACCGGCGGCATGAACACCGCCAGCGGCATCGGCGCTGGCAAGGCCGGCCTGGCGCCGGTCAACGCCACCCCGAACCGGGCGGTCACCGCCAGCCGCGGTGGCTTCGGCAACACCAGCAGCAACCGCAGCAGCGTCGGCGGCTGATCGATGCAGCGCGTGCGTATCGCCGAGCGCAGCCAATGGCGCGCTCGGGCCGAAGAGTCGGGTTTCCGTTTCCACACCATCGATGGCCTGCCGTACTGGGATGAAACCGCGTACTACGCCTTCACCCTGCGCCAGATCGAACAGGACATCGAAGACCCCAGTGCCGAGCTGCATGCGATGGCGATGGACCTGGTGGACGAGGTGGTGGGCAGCCAGCAGTTGATGGACCAGCTGGCGATCCCGCCGCTGTTCCGCGACTGGATCGCTGACAGCTGGCGCCGCCGCGAGCCGCACCTGTATGGGCGGCTGGATTTCGCCTACGACGGCAGCGGCCCGGCCAAGCTGTACGAGCTGAATTACGACACGCCCACCTCGCTGTTCGAAGCGTCGTTCTTCCAGTGGCAGTGGCTGGAAGACCAGCGCAACCAGAACCGGCTGCCACCGCATGCCGATCAGTTCAACGCGATCCATGAGGCGCTGGTCGAACGCTTCGGTGAGCTGGCCGCCCAGTTGCCGCCGCCGCTGTATTTCAGCGCGGTCGGTGCGTCGGAAGAAGACCAGGGCACGGTCGCCTACCTGCGCGACTGTGCGGCCCAGGCCGGCCTGCGCGGCGACGCGATCGCGATCGAGGATATCGGCCTGTCCGAGGACGGGCGCTTCACCGCGCTCGACGACACCGTGATCGGCAGCCTGTTCAAGCTGTACCCGCTGGAAGACCTGATGACCGAGTCGTTCGGCCAGGCGCTGCCTGCCTCGGGCGTGCAGCTGCTGGAACCGGCGTGGAAGGCGATCCTCAGCAACAAGGGCGTGCTGCCGCTGCTGTGGCAGCGTCACCGTGGCCACCCGAACCTGCTCGCTGCCGAGTTCGACGATGGCAGCGAGCTGCCGCGCGGCTGGGTGCGCAAGCCGTTGTTCTCACGCGAGGGCGCCAATGTGGCCATGCACCTGGCCGATGGCAGCTGGCAGGAAAGCGAAGGCCCGTACACCGGCCCGGCGATCCGCCAGGCCGCGCATCCGCTCACCGCGTTCGATGGCGGTTATCCGCTGATCGGCAGCTGGGTGGTGGGTGATCAGGCCTGTGGCATGGGCATCCGTGAGGACAACAGCCGGATCACCCGCGACAGCGCCCGCTTCGTACCGCACGCGATCATCGACGAAGCGCCGACGCGCATCTATCTCTGAGCGTTACAGCAACCCATCCCGCTTGACCGCCAGGTAGCGCTCCACCAATGCGCCGGGCAGCGCTTCGGCGGTGACATCCAGCACCATCACCCGGTGGCTGCGCAGCGCGTCATGTGCGTCGCTGCGCTGCTGCAGGTAACGCGCGATCGCACCGGCCTGGGTGGCGTCCTGCAGGGTCTCCACCGGCTGGGCCAGCGCATCGTCCAGCGCGCGCTCGCGCAGGCTGGCCACGCAGACCAGATGCTGACGCTGCAGCAGGCGCACCGCGGCGAGCAGATCTTCAATGTCCTCATCGCGCACGTTGGTGACCAGCATCACCAGCGAGCGACGGCGCTGACGCAGTGAAAGCTCGGTGGCTGCGGCGAGGTAATCGGTGGCGACCGGTTGCGCCTGCAGATCGTAGCTGGCGCGCAGCAGGGTATCGATGGTGCCCATGCCGCGTTTCGGCGCGACCCAGCGGCTGTCGCCCCCGGCCGCGAACAGGCCCACGCCGTCGCCTTGGCGCAGCGCGAGGTAGGACACCACCAGCGCCGCATTGAGCACATGATCGAAGTGCGACAGCCCGCCTTCGCTGGCCATCATGCGCCGGCCGGTGTCGATCATCAGCACCAGCTGCTGGTTTTTCTCGTCCTGGTATTCGCGGGAGATCAGCTTGCGCGCGCGGGCGGTCGCCTTCCAGTCGACCTGGCGCAGGCTGTCGCCGACGCGGTACTCGCGCATCTGATGGAAATCCGTGCCTTCGCCGCGGCGGCGCTTGAGGTGCGCGCCAACCAGGCGCGAGGCTTGTTCGGCACTGAACAAGGCGAAGCGCGTCAGCGGGGCGAAGTTCGGGTACACGCGCACCGCCAGCGCCGGCGGCAGCTGGCGCCGTTGATGCCACAGCCGCCACGCGCTGTGCATGCGCAGGTGCACGCCCTCGAAGACGAAACGGCCACGCGCGGTCGGGGTCAGTCGGTACGCAACGCTGCTGGTGACCATCGGCTTGAGCACCAGTGACCGCGGCAGGCCCTGCAGGCTCCAGCCACCGGGCACCAGATCGAATACCTCCACGCGCTGGTGGCGGCTCGATTCCAGCCGCAGCGTCGCCTCACGTTCGACATTCAGTGCCAGCGACTCCGGCAGCTCGCGGTGCACACTCGGCGAGGGTTGGCGACGCAGGCGCAGCAGGTCCACCAGCGCGATCAGCGCCACGCCACCACCGATCGCCCACCAGACCGCGTGCGGCCATGCGCCGATCACCACCGGCACGCCGAGCAGGCCCCAGCCGGCCAGCAATGCCAGCAGCAGTGCGCCCGGCCTCATGCCGGTCGCTCGCGATGGAGGACGCGCCCACTCATTTGCGCGGTGCGTCCACCTTGGCCAGCAGCGCGGTCAGCGCGTCGTCGGCGCTCTGTCCTTCGATCTGCAGTTCCGGCGCGAGCGCAATGCGATGGCGCAGCGCCGGCCTGGCGATGTCGCGCACGTCATCGGGGGTGACGAAATCACGACCGGACAGCACCGCCTGCGCACGCGCCGCACGCACCAGCGCGATGCTGCCGCGCGGGCCGGCACCCAGCGCGATGCCCGGCCATTGCCGCGTGGCGGCGACGATCCGCACCGCGTAGTCGATCACTTCCGGGTCGACCGTGATCGCCGCGGTGGCCTGCTGCAACGCGACGACCTCGGCCGCATTCAGCACGCGTGGCACCTGCGACAGATCGAAATCGGCGGCGCTGCGGCCGGTGGTGATCGCATCGACCATGCGCTTCTCGTCGTCCAGCGTCGGGTAGTCGATCAGCACCTTCAGCAGGAAACGGTCCAGCTGCGCTTCGGGCAGCGGGTAGGTGCCTTCCTGCTCGACCGGGTTCTGCGTGGCCAGGGTCAGGAACGGCGGGGTCAGCGCGAACGCCTTGCCTTCGATGGTGACCTGGCCTTCCTGCATCACTTCCAGCAGGGCCGACTGGGTCTTGGCCGGGGCGCGGTTGATTTCATCGGCGAGCAGCAGGTTGGTGAACACCGGGCCGCGTCGGATCTTGAAGCTCTCCGTCTTCGGGTCATACACCGCATGGCCGCTGACATCGCTGGGCATCAGGTCCGGGGTGAACTGCACGCGGCCGTAATCCAGCTCCAGCGCCTGGGCGAGCGCGCGCACCAGCAGGGTCTTGCCCAGCCCGGGCACGCCTTCAATCAGCACGTGGCCGCCGGCCAGCAGCGCGATCAGGATCTGGTCGAGGACCTCGGGCTGGCCGATGAAGGCGCGGCCCACGGCCTCGCGGACGGCATCGACACGCTCGGACAGCGGTGACGGCGACGGGGATGGCGTCACGGCAGGCGGGGACAACGGCGGCGGAAGCGTCGGCTCGGTCATAGCAGGTTTCTCATCTGGATCAGCAGGCGGATGCGGTCGCGCAGGCCGGCGACGTCGTGGGAAGCGGGTGGGGTCAAGGCGGTCCGCACGCGCTCGTGCGACCACTGCAGTACCGCGGCGATGGCCTGCACCTGGGCCTCGCCGGTGAGGGCGGCTGCCGTCGGCGAGCGCCGCCGCAGGCGGGCCAGGAAGGCGCGGCGCGCTGCGTCATGAAGCAGCGGTGCCTTGCCAAAGCGCAGCAGGTGTTCGCCACTGGCGCGGATGTGTTCCAGCAGCGAGCGGCGTTCCGCGGCGGGCGAAGGCAGTTCACTGCCCAGGCGCTGCGCACGCTGCCACAGCCAGCCGAGCAGGGCCAGCAGCAACGGCGCCCACACCGGCCAGCCGAGGTAGAACACGCGGTTCCACAACGACGGCGGGCGCGAGGCGTAGACCAGCCACATCGTGCCCTTGCCATAGTTGGGCGCCAGCACGTAGCGGGTGAGATCGCGGTGGGCTTTGTCGTGCAGACCATCAACGAGGGCGTTGGCAGCGTTCGGTGGAACGGTCGGGTTGGGCCGGCCCTTGCCCTGCATGAAGGCCATGTCGGCCAGCACATCGATGCGGCCCTGGCCGTGGCGAAGGCGGGCGAAGACCAGGTCATAGTCGTCACCCCACCCACGCTCGAGGGTGATGCCGGCAGGCGGCTCGGCCGAGAAGCGGCGACCATTGCAGAACTCGACATGCTGCGGATCGTCGCGTACGTGGAAGCGCTGGCAGTAGCTTTCGTAGCCGTCGCTGTCCACGCCAAGCGCGTCCAGCAGCGGGCCATTACCGGCGCTGTCCTTTCCGATCGGTGGGGTGCGCACGATCAGATGCCCACCCTTGGCCACCCATGCCATCAGCTCGGTCACGGCCGGCGCCGGGACCTCTCCACTGTCCTGCAACAGCACCACGGTATCGCCCGGCTCCAGCGGCATCCGGGTCAGGTCCAGACGTGGGCGCGACTGCACCGTGATCCCATCCGCACGCAGCGCCTGGCCGAGCACGTACAGCGCGTTGTAACTGGCTTCGCCCTGGGGCGGCAGGTGCTCTGTGTGCGTCACCCGCTCGTGCGTGCGCAGAAACAGGATCGCCAGCGGCACGCAGATCACCAGCAGACCCAGGACGATCACCAGCCAGCGCAGACGGACGCTCACGCGCGCCACCCGAACTGGGCCTGCAGAGTCGTCGCCAGCGCATCGAAGTCATCATCGCTGGGCAGTCGGCCGGCATAGGCCGCGTACTGCCAGACCCGCACGATGCGCGCGAACAGGCTGCGGTCGGCCTCGACCGGCATCCGACGCGAAGCACGCAGGCACTGCGCTTCGGTGGCACCGGGGGGCAGGCTGATCCCGGCGCGCTCGCTCATCGATTCCACACTGGCGCGGTACAGCAGTGCCAGCGCCTGGCGGGGGCGCCCTTCCTGCCACAGGGCACGCGCACGCGACGCGGGATCGGGCGGCACCACGTCCGGTATCCGGATCGCTTCTTCGACGACCACCGTGGCCTTCGCACGACGGCGCTGGCCGGAGCCGCGCAGCCACGGCAGCCAGCGCGGTGCGGTGGCCAGCAGCAGCAACACCAGGACCCCGACCACCGCCCACAGCGTCCATTCGGCGATCCGGGCCGGCAACAGCGGTCCCTTGCTGCCGCGTTTGCCAGCGGCCTTGGCCGCGGCCTCACGTTTTGCCTTCTCCGCTTCGGTTGCATCGCTTTCGATGCGCGTCCACTCGGTGACCTCACGGGTCGGGCTCTGCAGCGGGTCTTCATACGCGCGCTGCACGGCCTGGCGGAAGCCCGCCGTATCCACCGCGTCATCGCCAAAGATGACCGGGGGCGTGTTGTCCGGATCGTTGTCGTACGTCCGCGGCGGGTCATCGGCATCATCGTCTTCGCCGCCGTCAGCGTCGGCGGCCGCGTCCGGAGCCGCATCGGCGTCTTGCGCAGGCGACGCAGCGTCATCGGCCGGCGCCGGCAACGCACCCTTGGTATTGGACTGCGCCGGCGCCTGTTGGGCGTGCAGTGCCGCGCCCGGCCAGACCAGCACGAGGGCCAGGACCAACAGCGGCGCAGCACGCTGCAACCGTGCATGCAGGCGCCGGAAGGCGATCTCCAGATCCCACGCTTCCATCTGGGTACGCCGGTCCAGATACAGCCCGAAGCCGGCACCGACATAGAACGGCCCGAGCAGCGTGGCGGCCGCCCAGAACAGCAGGTTCACACCCAGCTGCATCCAGGCGGGCATGTCCTGCTTGGCCAGCTCCCACGCGGCGCGCCAGGACTCGGACAACAGGTCCACCGGAATGAACAGGAACACCGCCGCGATGCCGCCGACCACCAGCACGATCTCGAAGACCATGCACACCATCGTCAGCAGGACGGCATAGCCCGTCGCGCCCCCGGCGATGGCGCGACGACGTTGGCGACGATGTGCCGGATCAGCGCCTTCCAGCAGATTGACCGGCAGCAGCACCGAACGCAGTGGGCTCAGGCGTCGCCAGCCGAGATAGCTCCAGAAGCCCTGCCAGCCCCATGTGCGCTGCGCGCGCAATGTCGGCAGGGTCGTGGAGGCATCGCCGAACACGCCGCGTGAGATCACGTACAGCGCGATGCGCTCGAACAATGGCTTGAGCCACCACATCGCCAGCCAGGCCCAGCCGAAGCTGTCGGTCCACCAGGCCAGCGCGTTGAGCAGCACGAATACCGGCAGCGACACGATGATCCACGGCGCCCAGATCGCCGCGGCATGCCGGCGCACCAGGGCCATGCCCAGCTCCATGGCTTCCCAGCCCGAGCGCGCGCGCAGCACGACGTTGAGCCGATCAATCTGCATCGGCCGCCCCACGTCCGCCACGCCACAACCACACGAACACGATGGTCCACAGCACAGCGGCAGCGCTGTACTTGCCCCATGCCGGAATTGCCGCGATCGAGGACCAGAACGCTTCGATGAAGGCGGCGATCAGCAGCATCGCCGCAACGCCCACGCACAGCTTGGCGCCGATCAAACCACCCTCGACCAGCGCATCGATGCGCCGCTGGCGACCGGGCGCGAGCAGTTTCATGCCCAGCTGCAGACCCGCCCCGCCGGCGATCACGATCGCGGTCAGCTCGAACGCGCCGTGGCCGGCCACGAAGCGCCAGAACGGATCGCCATGCCCGATGTGCTGCAGATGGCCGGCGACCGATCCGATGCCGACGCCGTTGAACAGCATCACCAGCACCGTGCCGACGCCGGCGATCAAGCCGAAGGCGAACGTGCGCAGGCCGATGCTGATGTTGTTCATGATGTAGTAGCCGAACATCGTCCAGTTGGTGCCGCTGTCGCGGCCCAGGTTGGGCGATGCCGGATCGTACATGCGTTCGAATTCGGCGATGCGCGCGTTGTCCATCAGCAGATGGATCAGCTCGGGGCGCCACAGGATCAGCGCGAAACTGCCCACCAGCGGCACCACGAACAACGCCGCAGCGACCCACATGCTGCGCGCCTGGCTGCGCACCAGCTGCGGGAAATCGGCGAACAGGAAGGCGAGCGCACGCCGCCACTGCGGGCGCGGCGTGCGGTAGAGCAGGGTGTGGCCCTGCTGCATCAGCTGCTGCAGGCGTGCGACCAGCTGCGGGCTGTAGCCGCGCCGGCGCGCCAGCGCGAGCTGCTGGCACAGCCGGCGGTAGCGCTGCGGGAAGTCGGCATCGTCCACGCCGTCAGGGGCGGCTTGCCGGCGCGCCTGGCGCGGACGCTCACCGCGCTGGGCCAGCCAGTGTTCCAGTGCCTGCCACTCGGCCTGGTAGCGGGCGACGAACTGTTCCTGTCTCATCGCCGTCCCAGCAGCCAGTTGGCCATCGCATACAGGCGCAGCACGCCGACCTGGCCGTGACTCCCGGTCAGCGGCGAGGCGATGTCGGCCAGTTCCTGCTGGCGCGGCACCGACAGCCGCGGCGCACGCTCGGCGAAATCGACCACGGCGGCCTGCTCGGCCGGCTGCAGCGGCTGCGGCGGGGCCAGTACGCTGCCGACCGGCACCGTGCCGCCCACTGGCGGCGCGCTCTGGTGGATCACCACGGTTCCCGCGACCAGGTCACCGAGGCGGCGGCCATGGGTATCGAACAGGCTCGACAGCAGTCCCAGCGCATAGCCGAACGGCAGCATGTCCACGGTGCGCAGCAGGTTGCGGGTGATCGCGCTCATCCAGCCGATCGGCCCACCATCGCTCGCCACCACGCGCAGGCCCATCGCGCGCTTGCCCAGGGTGCGGCCCCAGCACGCTTCCTGGACGATGGTGTAAGCCCACATCAACAGGAACATCAGGCCCAGGTACAGGCCTTGGCCGAATCCACCGAGGAAGGCCAGTGGAATGCTCAGCATCATCAGCGAGCCGACCCGGATCACGAAGTCGATCGCCCACGCCAGCGCACGCGGCAACGGCCCGGCCACGGGCAGGTGCAGAGGCACGCCTTCGGGGGTGATGACCTCCCGGTAGGTATCCAGCATGGGCGCGCTCATCGGCAGCGCATCGCGCGGGATCCTGCGGGCGGGCACGAGGGGGGCCGGAGTCCTCTCCGGTCTGCCAGCGGGGGCATGCGGTTCTCGACTGCTTCCTGGTCGGCTGAGGACTTTACCGCAATCAACCCCGGTACTGATCCTTCAGGCGCACATAGTGATCGGCCGAGTAGTGCAGCGACTCGATCTCCTTGTCGCTGAGCGTGCGTGCCAGCCGTGCCGGGTTGCCCAGCCACAGTTCGCCTTCGCCGACCACCTTGCCCGGGCCGAGCACCGCGCCGGCGCCGAGGAAGCCGTGCGTGCTCACCGTCGCGCCATCCAGGATGCACGCGCCCATGCCGATCAGGCAGTAATCGCCGATCGTGCAGGCATGGATGATGGTGCCGTGGCCGACCGTGACGCCCTCACCGATGATCGTCGGGTAGCCGCCCTTGTTGAACGGGCTGTGGTGGCTGACGTGGATGATGGTGCCGTCCTGGATGTTGCTGCGCGCGCCGATCCGCACGTGGTTCACATCGCCGCGGATCACCGTGCCCGGCCACACCGAGACGTCATCGCCCAGCACCACGTCACCGATGATCGTGCAGGCCGGATCGATGTAGACGCGTTCGCCGAGCACCGGCAGCGTGTCGAGGAAGGGGCGGATCGGGGACATGCGGACTCCAGGCAATGACGCGCCCTGCTGGGCGCGTGGTCATGATACCGGGCGCCGTTTCTTCTTTCCGTTACGCGACGCGACTGCGGCGCGCGCGTTCCAGATGCACCAGCAGCAGCGAGATCGCCGCCGGGGTCATGCCGGGGATGCGCTGGGCCTGGCCGAGGGTCTGCGGCCGCACGCGCTCGAGCTTCTGCTGCACTTCCGCCGAGAGACCGCGCACGCCGGCATAATCGAAATCGGCGGCGATGGCGGTGTGCTCGTGACGCTGCTGGCGCTCGATCTCGTCGCGCTGGCGGTCCAGGTAGCCGGCGTACTTCACCCCGATTTCAACCTGCTCGGCGACCTTCGCATCGGCCACGGCCGGGCCGAGCGACGGCACCTGCATGAGCGTGGCGTAGTCCAGTTCCGGGCGCTTGATCAGATCCAGCACGTTGGTTTCGCGGCTGACCGCCACCCCCAGCGCAGCTTCCACCTCGCGGCCCAGCGCATTGCCCGGCGTGGCCCACAGTGCACGCAGCCGTGCGGTTTCCTGCGTCACGGCGTCCTGCTTGGTCTGGAAGGCCGCCCAGCGGCGGTCGTCGACCAGGCCCAGCTCGCGGCCCAGGCCGGTCAGGCGCACATCGGCGTTGTCCTCGCGCAGCTGCAGCCGGTATTCGGCGCGGCTGGTGAACATGCGATACGGCTCGTTGGTGCCGTGGGTGATCAGATCGTCGACCAGCACGCCCAGGTACGCCTCGTCGCGGCGCGGGCACCAGCCGGCATCGTCGCGGGTGTAGCGCGCGGCATTGAGCCCGGCCAGCAGGCCCTGCGCGGCGGCTTCTTCATAGCCGGTGGTGCCGTTGATCTGGCCCGCAAAGAACAGGCCGCTGACGGTCTTGGTCTCCAGCGTGTTCTTCAGCCCGCGCGGATCGAAGAAGTCGTATTCGATCGCGTAGCCGGGGCGGGTGATGTGCGCGTTCTCGAAGCCGCGCATGCTGCGCACCAGCTCCAGCTGCACATCGAAGGGCAGCGAAGTGGAGATGCCGTTGGGATAGATCTCGACCACGTCCAGCCCTTCAGGCTCGACGAAGATCTGGTGGCTGGCCTTTTCGGCGAAGCGCACCACCTTGTCCTCGATGGAGGGGCAGTACCGCGGGCCGATGCCTTCGATCTGGCCGCTGTACAGCGGCGAGCGGTGCAGCGCATTGCGGATGATCTCGTGGGTGCGCTCGCTGGTGTGGGTGATCCAGCAGCTGACCTGCGCCGGGTGCTCGGCCACGCTGCCGAGGAAGGACATCACCGGGCGCGGATCGTCGCCGGGCTGTTCTTCCATCACGGTGTAATCCAGCGAGCGGCCATCGATACGCGGCGGGGTGCCGGTCTTGAGGCGGTCGATCACGAACGGACGCTCGCGCAGGCGCGCGGCCAGCGTGGTCGCCGGCGGGTCGCCCATGCGGCCGGCGGCGTACTGGGTCTCACCCACGTGGATCTTGCCGGCCAGGAAGGTGCCGGCGGTCAGCACCACGGCGGCCGCGCTGAAGCGCAGGCCGGTCTGGGTGATCGCACCGCGCACGGCATCGCCTTCGATGACCAGGTCATCGACCGCCGCCTGGAACACGGTGAGGTTGGGCTGGGCTTCGACGATCTGGCGGATCGCCATGCGATAGAGATTGCGGTCGGCCTGGCAGCGGGTGGCGCGCACGGCCGGGCCCTTTGAGGCATTGAGCGTGCGCCACTGGATGCCGGCGCGGTCGGCGGCGTGCGCCATCGCGCCGCCCAGGGCGTCGATCTCCTTGACCAGATGCCCCTTGCCGATCCCGCCGATGGCCGGGTTGCAGCTCATCGCGCCGATCGTTTCCACGTTGTGGGTCAGCAGCAGGGTGCGCGCACCGCTGCGCGCGGCCGCCAGCGCGGCCTCGGTGCCGGCGTGGCCGCCGCCGATGACGATGACGTCGTAGCGGTAGAAGGTGTCAGTCATGGCGGAGGAGCTCGGGACGGGGCCGGACGGCCCGGATCAGCCCTGGAGGCAGGGCGCGGGTGGCGATTTTAGCGCCATTCGTCGGGGGGCATGATCATCCACCCTCAAGTTGGCACGTTTTCTGCAGATAACCCAATAGCACCCAGGATGGCATGCGCCTTGTGCGTAACGGACCGGAATTGGAACAGGGGCTGGTCCAAGCGCATCGTGGGGAAGCAGAAGGGCCGGTAGTCGGGGGACTGCCGGCCCTCTTTTTTTGCCGTCCCGCGCTGATTTCATGGGCGTCAGATACAAAAGGCCCCGCCATTGGCGGGGCCTTCTGCGTTGTAGGTGCCGACATCCGACAGGGCCGGAACAGGGGGGATCCAGATGTTCCTGGCGGATATCGACATAGAACCGAATGTGACGCCACTTGTCGCTTTTGGCACTTTGTGACCGTGGTCGTCACCGCCCGGCTAGATTGAACCGCCGGGCGCGTGAAAATCAAGCCATATCAGGGCTCAACTGTGCGTTGGTTCGCATTGTTGAGATTCCGCCACGGGGAACCGTTCATCCTCGGGGACGCCGGGCGCGGTGCCTCGGCCGGCCGGGCCTGGGGCCGCGGCGACGGGCGCTGCTGTTGCTGCGGCTGAGGCCGGCGCGGACCACTCACCGAATCCATGTTCCGCCACGGCGAGCCGCCGTTGTTGGGGCGCGGACGATCCGGCGGACGGGTCGGCTGACCGCCATGGCCGTTGCCGGGGCGCGGCGGCGGGCGGTGATTGTGCGGCGGGCGATAGTTCGGGTACGGACGGTAGACCGGGTAGCCGTAGCCACCGCCATACCCGCCGTAGCCGTAATAGCCACCGCCGCCGTAATAGCCGCTGCCGTAACCATAGGGATACCCGGCCGGGTAGCGGTACTCGACCGAGGGTGCGCCGTGGTAGTAGCCGTTGCCACCGCCGCCACCGCCGACATAGTCGTACGTCGCGCAGCCGGACAGGGCCAACAACAGGCCACCGGCAAGAACAAGGCGCATTTTCATGATGGGGTCCCCCCAAAGGGCTGTAGGGCCAGCTTCGGCCCATGGCATTGAATCGGCCCTTAACTTGGCCCGGTCCGAATGAATGGTTGCCATGCTGACATGTTCAGCAAGGCGGGTGTGGATGCGGGGCATACGTTAATCTTGCGTCATGAGCGATTCACCCTTGCCCTGTGTTGACGACGTGCTGGCGGCGGCGGCACGCATTGCCGCGCACGCCTGCGTGACCCCGGTCCTGCGCTCGCGCACGATCGATGCCATGACCGGCGCGACCGTCCTCTTCAAAGCCGAACACCTGCAGCGCAGCGGGGCCTTCAAGTTCCGCGGCGCCTGCAATGCGGTCTGGGCACTGGACGAGGAACAGGCCCGGCGCGGGGTGGTCACCCACTCGTCGGGCAACCATGGCGCCGCGTTGGCGCTGGCCGCGCGTACCCGCGGCATTGCCTGCCATGTGGTGGTGCCCGAGGGAGCCGTGGCCGCCAAGTTGGCGAACATCGGGCGGCATGGGGCCACGCTGTGGCGCTGCGATGCCTCGATCGCCGCGCGTGAAGCCATGTGCGCCCAGGTCCAGGCCGAAACCGGGGCCACCCTGGTGCACCCCTATACCGACCCCCGGGTCATTGCCGGCCAAGGCACGGCTGCGCTGGAACTGCTGCACGCCGCCGACGCGCTGGACGTGATGGTGGTACCGGTCGGCGGTGGTGGCCTGGCCGCCGGCACGCGGCTGGCGCTGCAGACTGCGACCCCCGGCGTGGACCTGATCCTGGCCGAGCCGCTCGGTGCCGCCGATACCGCGCGCTCGCTGGCCGCGGGCGAGCGGCGCATCGATTTCACCCCCGACACCCTCTGCGACGGTCTGCGCGGAACGCTGGGCGTGCCCAACTTCGCGCTATTGCACGGTGCATCGCAGGTGATCACCGTGGCCGATGCCGACACCGTCGCGGCGATGCGGGTGATCTGGCAGGTGCTCAAGCAGGTGGTCGAACCCTCGTCGGCGATCGCGCTGGCGGCGATCTTCGCCGAACCGGAACGCTTTGCCGGCAAACGAGTGGGCGTGGTGCTGTCCGGTGGCAACGTCGATCTGGATGCCCTGCCGTGGGGGGTGGCATGAGCCGACGCACAGGGGTGGGGTTGTTCGGCTGGCTGTGGCGGTTGTGCGTTCTGCTTGCGGTCTGGCTGCTCGGGGTCACCGCGTGGATCGTCTGGATCGGCGAGCGCGACCAGGCGCAGAAGGCCGACGCGATCATCGTGCTCGGCGCGGCGGCGTATGACGCCAAGCCGTCACCGGTGTTCGAAGAGCGCATCCGGCACGGGCTGGATCTGTACCAGCACGGCTATGCGCCGCTGCTGATCTTCACCGGTGGTTACGGCGGTACCGGCGCGCGCTTCTCCGAATCGCAGGTGGCACGACGCTACGCGCTCAAGCAGGGCGTGCCCGATGACGCGATCCTGATCGAGACGGCCTCACGCACCACCCGGCAGAACCTGATCGAGGCGCGGCGCTTGATGGAGCAGCGCAAGCTGCACCGCGTGATCATCGTCAGCGATCCGCTGCACATGGCGCGCGCGCTGCGGCTGTGCCGCGAGCTGGGCATCGATGCGCTGGCCTCGTCCACGCCGAGCACGCGCTTCCGCAGCTTCCACACCAGCTGGCGGTTCCTGGCGCAGGAAATCTATTTCTTCCACCGCGATCTGTTCCCGTCGTCGAGCTGACGCGTCGGCGGTCAGGTAGCGCGCGGTATTACGTCGTTTTGCGGCGGATCGGAATCGCCGAGACCAGCACCGTGGCGACATCGTGCCCGCGCTCGCGGATCGGCGCGCCACCTTCCGGCGCCCACGCGTGTGCGTAGATCACTTCCCAGCTGCTGGGCAGCTTGCCGTCTTCGCGCCGCAGCGGCTCGTAGGCCGCACGCGCGGCATCGAAGCGCCCGCGCCCGGTCAGCGTGTGGCGGCGGTCCTGACGCGCGTTGGTGGCGCCGATCGCCTGCAGCTCGCGCATCAGTGCGGTCAGGTCGTCGTAGGTCAGGGTGAACAGGTCGCGGTCCAGGACCGGATCGCGGAAGCCGGACATCATCAGCGCATCGCCGAACTGTGCAATCGGGGCGAAGCGGCTCACATGCGGCACGTCGTCGGCCGCGGCGAATGCATCGCGCAGTTCGATCAGCGTCTCCGGCCCGAACGTGGAGACCAGCAGCAGGCCGCCGGGCTTGAGCGCGCGGCGGAACCCGGCGAACACCGCCGGCAGATCCTCCACCCACTGCAGGCACAGGTTGCTGAAGATCACATCCACGCTCTGGTCCAGCACCGGCAACGCCTGCGCATCGCCGCACACGCGCGAGAACGGCTTCCACCAGCCGGCCTGCTTCTTCGCCTCACGCAGCATCGGCTGGGCCAGATCCAGCGCGATCACCTGTGCCTTCGGCCAGCGCTTCTTCATGAGCGCGCTGGCGTGGCCGGTGCCGCTGCCGACATCGAGCACCACCTGCGGCTGGCGGTTTTCCAGGTAGTCCAGCGATTCGAGCAGGCGCTTTTCCACCTCGCGCTGCAGCGCGGCGGCGGCGTCGTAACTGCTGGCGGCACGCGAGAAGGCGCGGCGGACGTGATGGGGATCGAAACTGGACGTCATGGGGTACTCACGCCTCAAAACGGTGGTGCGGGTGGACTCAGAAGGTGCCCGGGTAGGCGCCGCCATCGATCAGCAGGTTCTGCCCGGTGATGTAGCCGGCCTGTGCGCTGCACAGGAAGGCGCAGGCGGCACCGAACTCATCGGCGGTGCCAAAGCGGCCGGCGGGAATATGCGTGCGTTTGCGCTCGGCGAGCTGGCCGGCATCGATGCCCTGCTGCTGCGCCAGATACGCGAAGTTGCCGCGCAGGCGATCGGTATCGAACTGGCCCGGCAGCAGATTGTTGAGGGTGACATTGTGGGCGACGGTCTTGCGTGCCAGCCCGGCCACGAACCCGGTCAGCCCGGAGCGTGCGCCGTTGGACAGCCCGAGGATGTCGATGGGGGCCTTCACCGAGGAGGAGGTGATGTTGACCACGCGGCCGAAGCCACGCTCGATCATGCCATCCACCGTGGTGCGGATCAGCTCGATCGGGGCCAGCATGTTGGCGTCCAGCGCGGCGATCCAGTCCTCGCGGGTGAACTGGCGGAAATCGCCCGCCGGCGGGCCGCCCGCGTTGTTGACCAGGATGTCGACCTGCGGGCAGGCAGCCAGCGCGGCGGTACGGCCTTCCGGCGTGGTGATGTCGGCGACCACGCCGATCACCCGGCGTGCGCCCGGCAGGCCCTGCAGTTCGAGCACGGCGCGTTCCAGGGCCGCTTGACCGCGCGCGGCGATCACCACGTTGACGCCCTCGCGGGCGAGTGCGCGTGCACAGCCCAGCCCGAGGCCTTTGCTGGCGGCGCAGACCAGGGCCCAGCGGCCGGCGATTCCAAGATCCATGGGGTCAGTCCTGTGGGGAAAGGCAGGCGTACATGATCGGCGATGCGCGGCCGGAACAGGTCAAGGCAGCGCGGCAACAAAGTGTTGCAGCTGCGCGGCCACCTCGGTGGTATGGCCGAGGAAGGGGGCATGCCCGCCCTGGGCGATCACATGCGCCTGCGCGCCCGGCGCCAGCGCGGCGGCAGCCTGCATGGCCCGCGCCGAGACCAGCCGGTCGCGCTGGCCGGCCAGCCACAGGCTGGGCTTGCCCAGCTGGGCCAGGGCGCCGCGCAGATCGGTGTTCTCCAGCAGGCGCAGGCCTTCCTGCAACGCACGAGGGGCGGGCTCGCCGCGCGCGACCAGCATCTCGCGCAGCGTGCGCAGTTCCTGGCGGGCGTGTTCGGAGCCCATCGCATCCAGCGCGAGGAAGCGCTCCAGCGTGCCGCGATAGTCCTGCGCGAGGTCCTGACCGAACTGTTCGAACACGGCCGGTTCCACCGCATGCGGCCAGTCCTCGCCGCGCACGAAACGCGGCGTGGCAGCGATCATCGCCAGCGCACGCACCTGGGGCAGGGTTGCGGCAGCATGCAGCGCGAACAGACCCCCGAGCGACCAGCCGCACCAGACCGCCGGCGGCGTGGCCGCGGCAATGGCGTTGACCACATGCGGCAGGCGCAGCGGCGTGGTGTCATCGCGGCTGGCGCCGTGGCCGGGCAGGTCCACCAGGTGCAGCTGCAAGTGCGCCGACAGGCGGTCCACCAACGGTGCGAACGCGCCGCCGTGCAGGGCCCAGCCGTGGATGAGAACCAGCGCCGGGCCCTGGCCGATGACCTCGATATGCATGCTCAACGCTGCGGTGTCACGCGGTCAGCGCGCTCAGTGCCTGCTGCTGCACCACGGTATCGCGGGCATGCGCGATCGCATCGACCAAGGCGCGGACCTGTGCGGGTGCATGCAGGGCGGACAGGGTCACCCGCAGGCGTGCCTTGCCCTCGGGGACGGTCGGCGGCCGGATCGCGCTGACCAGGAAACCGGCGGCTTCCAGCGCGGCCGACATGCCCATCACCGTCGATTCGGCGCCGCACAGCAGCGGCTGGATCGGGGTATCGGACGGCATCAATTCCAGGCCGTGCTGGCGCGCACCGGTACGGAAGATGCCGATCAGTTCGGTGAGCTTTTCGCGGCGCCAGTCGTCGCGGCGGGCCAGCTTCACCGCGGCCAGGGCGGCGGCCGCCTGCGCCGGCGGCACGGCGGTGGTGTAGATGTAGGGGCGCGCGGTCTCGGCCAGGTGCTGGATCATCGCCTCGTCACCGAGCACCACCGCACCGCTGCCGCCGAGCGCCTTGCCGAGCGTGGCCAGCTGCAGCGGCACATCATTGACGCCCAGGCCTGCATCGGCCACGCAGCCGCGGCCGTGTTCACCGACCACGCCGATACCGTGCGCGTCATCGACGTACAGCAGCGCTTCCTGCATGCGCGCCACCAGCGACAACGACCGCAGCGGGGCGATGTCGCCGTCCATGCTGAAGACGCCGTCGGTGGCCAGCATCGCCGCGCCGTTGGGCGCGTGCTTGAGCTGGCGCAGCGCGCCTTCGGTATCCAGGTGCGGATAACGACGCAGGCGGCAACCGGCCAGGCGCGTGGCATCGAGCAGGCTGGCGTGGTTGAGCCGATCCTGCACGCAGACATCGTCTTCTTCGCTGAGCAGCGCCTGCTGCACGGCAAGGTTGGCGGCGAAGCCACTGCCGAACAGCAGCGCCCGCGGATAGCCGAGCCAGTCGGCCATTTCCTGCTCAAGCGCTTCGTGCAGCGCGTGGTGGCCGCAGATCAGATGCGAGGCGGTCGCGCCGGCACCTTCGCGTGCAGCGGCATCCTGCAGTGCGCTGACTACCCCGAACTGCTGCGACAGACCCAGATAGTCATTGCTGCAGAAGTTGGTCAACCATTGGCCGTCCACTTCCAGCTGCACGCCATCGCGCCGGTTCACCATGCGGCGCACGCGAAGGCGCCCCTGCGCGTCGCGGAGCTTGCGCTGGGCCTGGATGCGGTCGTGCAGGTCAGGACGGGCCATGGTCATCAGGGGGTCCGGGTGGGCCGTTAGCGTACCCGGTTGCCGGGCCCGCTGCTCGGGGCTCAGGCCGCCCGCCCGCAGCCGCCGCCGGTGGTGATGTCGGCGTGGACCGTGCCCGGGTGGTCGTGCCCGGCGGCGTCCACCGTAACCGGCATCGGGCGCAGGCCCAGCCGTTCGAACAGGGCCAGATCGCGTTCGGTGTCCGGGTTGCCGGTGGTCAGCAGCTTTTCGCCGTAGAAGATGGAATTGGCCCCGGCCAGGAAGCACAGCGCCTGCAGCTCATCGCTCATCGCCTCGCGCCCGGCCGAGAGCCGCACCATCGAGCGTGGCATCACGATGCGGGCCACCGCGATCATCCGCACGAACTCGAAGGGGTCCAGCTCGGCGGTGCCGTGCAATGGTGTGCCGGCGACCTGCACCAGCCGGTTGATCGGCACCGAGTCCGGGTGTGCAGGCAGGGTGGCCAGCGCCAGCAGCAGCCCAGCCCGGTGTTCGCGCGTCTCACCCATGCCGACGATGCCACCGCAGCAGGTCTTCAGCCCGGCATCGCGCACGTGCGCCAGCGTCTCCAGGCGGTCCTGGTACTGGCGCGTGTGGATGATCGAATCGTAGTAGTCCGGCGCGGTATCCAGGTTGTGGTTGTAGTAGTCCAGCCCGGCCTCGCGCAGGGCGGTGGCCTGCGCGCCGCTGAGCATGCCCAGCGTGGCGCAGGTCTCCAGGCCGAGTGCCTTCACCTCGCGGATCATCGCCGCCACCTTGGGGATGTCGCGGTCTTTGGGCGAGCGCCAGGCCGCGCCCATGCAGAACCGGGAGGCGCCCGCCGCCTTGGCCTGGCGGGCCTTGGCGACCACGTCGTCAGTGGCCATCAGCTTCTGTGCGTCCACCCCGGTGCTGTAGCGCTGCGCCTGCGGGCAGTACGCGCAGTCTTCCGGGCAGCCGCCGGTCTTGACCGACAGCAGTGTCGAGACCTGGACGTCCGCCGGGTCGAACTGCTCGCGGTGCACGCTGGCCGCGCGGTGCAGCAGGTCCGGGAACGGCAGCGCGAACAGGGCCAGCAGTTCCTCGCGGTGCCAGTCGTGTCGGATGACAGAAGCCATGGGAGTGTCCTGACAGATAGTGGAACGAAAGGGCGGCAGTCTGGTGAGGCGGCCCCCTTCTGTCAACCATATGATCTTTTCAAAAGTTTACGGAATACTCGGTGGGCTTGGCTGGCAGATCCTGCCGCTGCGCTGCCTGGTCTGCGAATGCCCGGGCGAAGACGGGATGGACCTGTGCCGCGCGTGCCATCGCGACCTGCCCTGGAATGACCACGCCTGCGGGCGATGCGCGCTGCCACTGGCGGCGACCGATCCCGGCGATGACGAGGGCGATCACTGCGAGCGCTGCGTGGACGAGTACCCCCGCCAGGCGGCGGCCAGTGCTGCGTTCCTCTACGCGCCGCCGATCGACCGGCTGCTGATCCGGTTCAAATTCCACCAGGACCTGGCCGCCGGCCGGCTGCTTTCACAACTGATGCTGCAGCGCGTGCCGCCGTTTCTGGCCGGGCCGCTGCAGCCGATGCCACTGCACCGCCGCCGGTTGCGTCTGCGCGGCTACAACCAGGCGCTGGAGCTGAGCAAGCCGCTGGCGCGCGGGCTGTGCTGCCCGCTCTGGAACGGGCTGCAACGGACCCGCGAGACCGCGGCGCAATCGAACCTGGACGCGGATGCCCGGCGCTGCAACCTGCGCGATGCGTTCGCGGTACGCGGCCATCCACCGGCCGGGCTGACCATCGTCGACGATGTGATGACCACCGGGGCCACCACCGATGCCGCGCTGCGCGCGCTGCAGTACGCCGGTGCCGGCCCGATGCAGGTCTGGGTCTGTGCGCGGGTGCCGTAAGCGCAACCGATTGGCGTAGTTACCACCGCGCTGAGTGCGCGCAGCAGCGATACTGACGTCATCTACTCATGGAGAAACACGCATGCGCAGCAGTCTGTTGATCATGACGATGGCATTGGGGGCGGGCCTCAGCGGCTGCACCCCGCCACCTCCTGCACCGGCGGCGACCGAGACACCGGCCGGCGTCGCCCCGCTCGCGCAGGCACGCATCCAGATGCGTGAGGTGGCCGAGGATGCCAAACACCCCGGCGTCACGACGCTCAAGGACCGCGACGGCAACGCCCTGCCCTTGATCGAACCTGCCTTCATCACGACGGCCGACATCGCCTCGGTGGCCGTGGGGACCGACGGCCACAGCGGCCACGGGACCCTGATCGTGCGCTTCACGGATGACGCGGCACCACGCATCCTTGCGGCGACGGAAGCGCGCGTCGCCAAGCGTGTGGCGTTTACTGTCGGCGATCAGGTCCTCAATGTCGCCGTCATTGCCGGCCCCTTCGCCCAGACCATGCAGGTGAGCGGGCTGGACAGCACGGAAGAAGCGCACCGGCTGTATACGGAGATCACGGGCAAGGCTCCCTGAGCCCCATGTCGGGCTGCGGACCGTTCAGCGGAAATTCGCCTCGATCTGCTCCAGCGATTTGCCCTTGGTCTCCGGCAGCCAGAACGCGGCGATCAGGAAGTACAGCAACGTACAGCCGGCCCAGAAGAAGAACATGCTGGCGTAGCCGTGATGGCCGACCGTGGGCAGGAAGATCGCCGCGATCACGGTGGAGACGAACTGGTTGATCAACAGGGCGATGCTCATGCCGTTGGAGCGGATGCGGGTCGGCATCAGCTCGGACAGCGCCAGCCACACGCACACGCCCGGGCCCACCGCGAAGAACGCGACGAACAGCAGGATGCAGCCGGCGACCAGCCAGCCGTGGGTGGGCGAGGGCACCGGGCCGATCACCGTACGTTCGATCACCAGCGGCGCGTTGGCGGCCTGCACCGGGTCCGGGAACGGGTTGAGATGCAGCGTGCGGAAGAAGCGGCCGATCACGCTGTCGGCCGACACCGCGTCTTCGCGACGGATCTGCAGCGTGGCGTCAATCGGGTTGTCGCTGCGCAGTGAGCGCACGTTGCTGAAGCCGCCGTAGGCGTAGGACACGGTCAGCTGCTGCGGCGCGGTGCCGGCGTTGCCATCCAGCCGCTGCCATTGCGCGGCATCCAGCGGCAGCGACAGGGTGGTGCCGCTCACCTGCTGCTGCAGCGCGGCCTGCACATCCAGCCGCCCGCGTTCGCTCTGCACGAACAACAGTGCAGCGGCCAGCAGCGACAGCGTGATGCCACCACTGCCCAACATGAGCAGGAACTTGCGCCCCTTGCGGTCCACCAGCACCAGCGCGACGACGGTCATCACCGCGTTGAGCAGCTTGATCGCCACGTCGGCGCCATTGGCCACCGAGCCGGGCAGGCCGGCCTGGTTGAGGATGTTGACCGCGTAGGCCAGCACCGAGTTGATGCCGGTGGCCTGGGTGAAGGCCAGCACCAGGCAGGCCAGCACGAAGGGCCACACATAGCGGCGGCTGAGCAGCGGGTCGCGCTTGCCGTTGCGGCCGATCTGCATCTCTTCGGGGGCCTGCATGCGCTGCAGCGTCGGCTCGACCTCGTCCGCGGCGACGGTACGCTGAAGGGCGTGGCGGGCCTTGTCGATGCGGCCACGGCGCACCAGCCAGCGCGGCGATTCACTGATCAGCAGCACGCCCCCGGTGAACACCAGGCCTGGCAGCAGACAGCTCCAGAAAATGGTGCGCCAGGCATGATCCTTGACGTCGAACAGCAGGCGCTGCTGCTCCGCGCCGGGCAGATGGCGCACCGCGGCGGTCGCGGCATCCACGGCATGCGCGTGGTACAGCCCGATCACGGCGGCCAACACCAGGCCGATGGTCAGCAGCAGCTGGAACATCGCCGCGCCACGCCCACGTCGTTCCGGGCTGAGCACTTCGGCCAGATACAGCGGTACCACCACGCCGATCAGCCCGCCACTGATGCCCTGCAGCAGGCGCCCCATCAACAGCGCGCCATAGCCATCGGACAGGGCCATCACCGGAATGCTCGCGGTGAACAGCACGCCGGCCAGCAGCATCGCGCCACGGCGGCCGATCAGGTCAGCGACCATCCCGGCGAACAGCGAAGACAGCACACTGCCGAGCAGCACCGCGGCCACCACGAAGCCCAGCTGCTGGCTGGTCAGGTGCCAGCTCGCGGTGGCGGTGGCCTCCAGATAGGGCAGCGCGCCGGCGATGATGCCGATGTCGATGCCGTAGAGCAGCCCCCCCATGCCGCCGATGAACAACAGATAGCGTACCGGCCAGCGCGGCGCGGAGGCGCCGGCGTGCACGGGCATGGCTGCGGAAACGTCGTTCATCGTGCCGGTCCTGTCTGCAAGTGCGTGCGCCATGGCGGCGCGGGAGTCAGCGCTCAGTCGAGCGCGATGTCATCGCCTTCCACCACCACGCCGCGCACGCGCAGGTCGTGGTCGAGCACCACCAGGTCCGCCCAGGCACCGGTCGCGATGCGCCCGCGGTCGTCGATGCCGAGGTAGTCGGCCGGGTAGCGCGACAGCCGGTGGGAGGCATCGGCGATGTCCAGGCCGAGCGAGACCAGGTTGCGCAGCGCCTGGTCCATGGTCAGCGCACTGCCGGCCAGCGAGCCGCTCGACAGCCGCACGCAGCCCAGGCATTTGTGCACGCGCTGTACGCCAAGCGCGTATTCGCCATCGGGCATGCCAGTCGCCGCAGTCGCATCGGTGACGCAGTACAGGCGCGGGATCGCGCGCAGGGCGGTGCGGATCGCGCCGGGATGCACGTGCTGCAGATCGGGAATGAGTTCGGCGTACTGCGCATGCGCGAGTGCAGCGGTCGCGATGCCCGGGTGATAGTGATCCACGCCGGTCATGCCATTGAACAGATGGGTGAAGCCGGCCGCACCGGCGTTCAATGCGGCCACGCCATCCTCATAGCTGCCGGCACTGTGGCCAAGCTGCACGCGGATGCCGAGTGCGCTCAGCGCGGGAATCAGCGCCAGGTGCTGGCCGATCTCCGGCGCAAGGGTGAGCACCTTGATCGGGGCGATCGCATGCAGGCGCTGCACGTCGGCAAGCGTGGCCTCGACCACCAGCGGTGGCTGGGCGCCCAGGCGCTGCGCACTGATGAAGGGGCCCTCCAGGTGTACGCCGAGTACGCGGGCCATGCCGGGTGCGCGCGTGGCGATCGCAGCGGAAAGGCCCCGGAGCGCGCACGTGATGTCGTCCTCCTCCGCCGTCATGGTGGTGCCCAGCAGCGCGGTGGTGCCGTGCCGGGCATGCGCGCGGGCCACCGTCTGCGCGGTCGTGCCGCCCTGCATGATGTCCACCCCGGCGCCGCCATGCACATGCAGGTCGATGAAGCCGGGCAGGATCAGCGGGACCTCCGCATCGTCGCGCGGGTCGGCGTGCGCCGTATCGATAGCGGTGATGCGCTGGTCGAAATGGATATCGCCGCGGACCCAACCGGTGTCGGTCAGCAGGCAGCCGTGCAGGGAGCGGGACTCGGTCAAGGTGGGGACTCGGCGATGATCACTTCGACGCCCAGCCGCTGCAGCCCTTCCAGGTACTCGGGCTCGATGCTGCCGTCGGTGATGATGGTATGGACCTGGTCCAGCCGCGCGATGCGGTGCAGGCTGACCCGGCCGAACTTGGAGGCGTCGGTCAGCACCACGATGCGGCGCGCGCGCTCGACCATGCGGTGGTTGAGGCTCGCTTCGGCCTCATGGTGGGTGGTCAGGCCGAACTGCAGGTCCAGGCCATCCACGCCCAGGAACAGGGTGTCGAAGCTGTAGGTGTTGAGGCTGGCCTCGGCCTGGCTGCCATGCAGTGAAAGCGACTGCTTGCGCAGCAGCCCGCCGGTGAGCAGCAGCTCCACGCCGGGCGCATTGGCCAGCTCCCATGCGATGTTGAGCCCGTTGGTCATGACCGTGACGTCGCGATGCCCGCGCAGGTGGCGCGCCAGGGTCATCGTGGTCGAGCCGGAGTCGATGATGATGTTGTCGCCGGCTTTGACCAGCTTGGCCGCCTCGATACCGATACGGTCCTTCATCGGCAGGTTCAGGGCGTCCTTTTCATGGATGTCCTGTTCCTGCGGCGGCGTGCGCACCAGTGTCGCGCCCCCGTGGGTGCGCGTGGCCAATCCTTGCGACTCGATGTGGGTCAGGTCGGCGCGGATGGTGACCGCCGAGACCGCAAAGCGCGCCACCAGCTCGCTGACCTGCACGTTGCCGTGCTCGACCAGGGTCTGGAGGATCTGTTGGCGGCGCTGCCGGGTGTTTCGCATGGGGGCGATTCCGTTCGAAAGGGAAAGCCGAAGCTTACCGTTCCGAAAGCTCCTTGGCCTGCCGGGTTTCGTTATCCGCCCCTGAGCGGTTGCGATTGCAGGAACGGGCATACTCGGCCAAGCGCAGCGCCACCTTGTGCTGGATCAGCGCCAACGGCGCCGGCTGCAGCTCACCGGCCTCGATCGCCTTGAGCTGCTCGGGCATGAACTGGCTGAGCAGCATCTGCGGCGGCGCGTGCGCGGTGAGATTGGCGACCAGCGTATCCAGCGCCGCCTGTACCGCTGGCTCGCCCCAGTAATAGCGGCTGCGGTCGCTGAGCGAGTACGCGCGCAGCAGGCGCAGTTCGTGCTCGTCGCCCTGGTAGTAGCTGCGCCAGCTGCCCGGTGCGTCGACCATGCAGCGGTCCAGCACCTCGATCAGATGGGAGCATTGCGCGGCGGGCAGCAGTTCGCGCTCGATCATCGCCAGCGCGAACACCGCCTCGCGGAAGGCATAGGTCGCCGCCGGGCCGACTTTCAGGATCGCGAAATGATCGCGGACCAGCGCGTGCAGGCCGGCTTCGGTCTGGTAATCGGTGGAGTGCGCTTCGAACACGATGCCCGGCTGCTGCTCGACGAAGGCCGACAGCTCCGCGGCGGCGGCCGGGTCGTAGTAGTGCACGCTGCTGTGGTCGAAATCCACGCCAGGCTGCACCACCATCGCGATCACGCGCTCCCAGGCCGGCAACAGGTCCGGGGCGGAGAACGCCTCGCGGTGAATTGCCAACGTGGTCGCTGCGGCCGCCGGCGTGGTCACCTGCAGGCCCCCGGCCAGCGAGGCCTCACCGCCGGGAATCGGTACTTCCGTTCCGATCACATAGACCGGCGGCGGCAGCCCGTGCTCGGTGGCGGTGCGCTCGGCAATCCGCGCCAGCTCGGCCGAGCGTGTGGCGACGATGGCGTCCGGCAACGGGGTCGGGTCATCGGCGCAGGACATGCTGCAGTCCAGGTGGATCTTGTGGAAACCGGCGGCGACGTAGGCGGCGATCAGTTCGCGCGCGTTTGCCATTGCAGCGTCTGCCGGGCCCTTCTGCCAGGCGTTGGGACCGAGGTGGTCGCCACCGAGCACCAGCCGCTCGGCCGGGAAGCCGGCATCGCGCGCCAGCTGCAGCACGTAGTCGCGGTACTGCGGCGGGGTCATGCCGGTGTAACCGCCGAACTGATCGACCTGGTTGGAGGTCGCCTCGATCAGCAGCAGGGTGTCGTAGCGCTGCGCGACCTGCATCGCCGCCAGCAGCACCTGCGCGTTGCTGCAGCAGACGCTGTACAGCCCGACGGGGTGGCCCTGGCGGTGGGCGGCGATCAACGATTGGACGGCGGACATGGCAACTCCAATGACAACGGTGTTCAGGGGGAGGGAGGGTGCTGGCGCGCGAGCAGCGCCGCGCCCCGCGCACCGCCGGCATCGCCGAAGGTGGGCGGCAGGATCGGCGGCACGCGTACGCCGTCGAACAGGTAGGGCGCGATCGCATCGGGGAGGTCGCGGTAGAGCTGCTCCAGCTTGGACAGCCCACCGCCGAGCACGATCACGTGTGGGTCCAGCGCGAGGATCAGGCTGGCGAAGCTGTAGCCGAGCAGGTCGCGGTGGATCGCCAGCGCCTGCCGTGCGATGGCATCACCGGCCTGGGCGCGTGCGACCACCTCGGCGGCATCCAGCGCGTCGCCGCCACGGCGTTCATGGATCATCGCCACGCCGCTGCCGGACACGTAACGCTCCAGGCAGCCGCGCAGGCCGCAGCCACAGTCCAGCACCGGCAGGTCGTGGCGCAGCTGCAGCGTGGCGGGCAGGCTCCAGTGGCCCCACTCGCCGGCGATGCCGTTGTGACCGGCGATCAGCCGGCCGCCGACGCAGAAGCCACCGCCCGCACCGGTGCCGAGGATCGCCCCGAACATGCTGGGGTAGCCGGCGGCGGCGCCGTCATGGGCTTCGGACAAGGCGAAACACTGCAGGTCATTGCCCAGCTCCAACGGGCGCTGCAGGCGTGCCTGCAGGTCCGCACCGACGGTCTGACCGGTCAGGCTGGGCACGTTGGCACTGAGCTGGCGGCCGCTGACGCGATCACGCACGCCGGGCAGGCCGATGCCGACCCCCAGGCCGCGCTGGCCGAGTGCGGCATCCGCCGCGTCGACCAGATCGACGATCGCCTGCAGGAACGCGGCGTAGTCGCGGGTCGGCGTCGCCACGCGTTGGCGGTGGTGCACCCCCAGCGCGGCGTCGCACGCGACCAGTTCGATCTTGGTGCCGCCGATGTCGATGCCGTACCAGGTCTGCATGCGTGCTCAGCCGTGGGGGTGGATGGTCACGCCCTGCACCACACGGTTGACCGTGCCGTCGGGGAAGGGATTGTCCGGGGTCATGCCGAGCGCGGCCGAACGCTGCAGCGCATAGCACTGCGGCACCAGCAGCCACAGCGGGGCCAGCCACGGATCGGGCAGTGCGGGTGCGGCGAGGACGAAGTCGCCCTCGGCGCGGTCCACGTCGTCCGGCCCGATCGACAGCACCCGCCCGGCGATGCCGTCGCGGCGCAGTTCGTTCAACAGGTCCTGCTCGTAGCGTCGTGCCATCGGCTGTGCGCTGCGCAGCATCACCACCAGGGTTTCGCCGTTGAGGGTGGACTTGGGCCCATGGCGGAACCCCAGCGGGGTATTGGCCAGCGCCAGCACGCGGCCGGCGGTGAGTTCGAGCACCTTCAGCGCGGCCTCGCGGGCGACCGCTTCGAGGGGACCGCTGCCGAGATAGATGACACGCGAATACGGCGCCTGGGCGAGGGTGGCCACCGCGCCATCCCAGGCATCCAGCGCACGCTCGCCCTGGCTGGCCAACGTGCGAAGACGCTCCAGGCGCGTTGCCCACGGGGCGCTGTCGAACGCACTCAGCGCGGCCAACAGCATGCAGCTCAGGCTGCTGGTCATGGCGAAGGCGCGATCACAGCTGGCCGCCGGCATCAGCAGCGACAACGTATCGCTGCGGCCGTGGCCACGCGTGGCGAGTTCGCCTTCGGCATTGCAGGTGATATCGACGAAGCGCGCGTGCTCCACCTGGTCGCGGACCAGATCCACCGCGGCCACGCTCTCCGGGCTGGAGCCGCTGCGCCCGAACGACACCAGCAGGGTCGGGCGGTCGCGGCGCAGGTACAGCGCCGGATGGGTCAGCAGGCTGGTGGTATGCACGGCGCGGACCTCGGCAGGCCACTGCGCATTGATCTGGTCGGCCACCATCTCGGCAATGAAGCCCGAGCTGCCGGCGCCGGTGAAGATCACCAACTGGCTGGGATCGCGCAGGGCCTGCCCGAGGAAGCCATCGACGCGCGCCTGCGCGGCCTCCAGCAGGCTGGCCAGCGCAGCCCACACGCGGGGCTGCTGGGCGATTTCTTCGGCGGTATAGGCGCCACCGAGGCGCTGCCACGCGGGCAAATCAGGGAGCAGAGAAGCGTCCATTCGCAATTCCTGTTGGGCGACCGCACCTTCTTCGTTTTCTTTCGAAATGTCAAATATCGAAAGATAAAGAAAAGGTCTATCGGTCACAGTTTTCGACTTCCGCTCGTGGGGTGGCCGTCGAGGATGGCGCGGAATGCCGCGCTGCACCAAGGTTTCAACGGGCACAAAAGGCGTATTCAGTTGACGTTTGGAAAGTGACGCACCGCCACATCTTTCGTTTATACCAAAATATCCTTCCTTTTTCTTTGCAATTTGTTGACACCTTTCGAGACCCTGCCCTAGAGTCGGCCGCACTGGTTTCAGTTTCCCGCTGACCGCGGGCTTGGGGGCAAGGTGGACTTCCGGTTTCGACGCACTGGTCTGACGATCGCACTGCTCACCGCAGTGGCTCTGGCTGCCACTGCCAACGCCGCGCCGGTGGGCAACCTGCGTGCGATCAGCGCCACCCCCGCCAACGACGGCACCGCCGGCTGGACACTCAGCACGGATACCGGCGCCACGCTGCGCGTGGAGTTGCTGCGCGATGACGTGCTGCGTGTGCGCGCCGGCCGCAACGGCACGCTGACCGATGCCGGCGACAAGGCTGCCCCGATCGTGCTGCCGCAGCCGGCCGCGACGGTCGCCTTCGAGGTGGAAGAAGAGGCCAACGAGGTGCGCATCCGCACCGATGCGCTGGTGCTGCACATCCAGCGCCAGCCACTGCGCCTGTCGCTGGTGCGCCGCGAGGGCGACCGCGATGTCGCGCTGTGGCGTGAACTGCAGCCGCTGGACCTGGACAAGGACCAGAGCGTGCAGGTGCTCTCCAGCGAAGGCGATGAGCACTTCTACGGCGGCGGCCAGCAGAACGGTCGCTTCGAGTTCAAGGGCCGCGAACTGGAGGTCTCGTATTCCGGTGGCTGGGAAGAAGGCGATCGCCCCAACCCGGCGCCGATGCTGCTGAGCTCGCGCGGCTGGGGCATGCTGCGCAACACGTGGAGCGACGGCACCTATGATCTGCGCCAGGCCGACCAGGCCACGCTGCTGCACCGCGAAGACCGCTTCGACGCGTACTACTTCGTCGGGCCCAGCCTGCATACGCTGCTGGACCGCTACACCACCCTGACCGGTCGCGCCGGTCTGCTGCCGCGCTGGGCGTTCTCCTATGGCGACGCCGACTGCTACAACGATGGCGACAACATCAAGAAGCCCGGCAGCGTGCCCGAAGGCTGGAGCGACGGCCCGACCGGCACTACGCCGGATGTCGTCGACAGCGTGGCCCGGCAGTACCGCGACCACGACATGCCTGGCGGCTGGATCCTGCCCAACGATGGCTACGGTTGCGGCTACAAGAACTTGCCCGAGACCGTGCAGGGCCTGGCGAAGTATGGCTTCAAGACCGGCCTGTGGACCGAGAACGGCGTCGACAAGATCGCCTGGGAAGTCGGTACTGCCGGCAGCCGCGTGCAGAAGCTGGACGTGGCCTGGACCGGCAAGGGCTATCAGTTCGCGATGGATGCCAACCAGTCCGCGTTCAACGGCATCCTGAACAATTCCGACTCGCGCCCGTTCCTGTGGACGGTGATGGGCTGGGGCGGCATCCAGCGCTACGCGGTGGCCTGGACCGGCGACCAGAGCAGCAGCTGGGATTACATCCGCTGGCACATCCCGACCCTGATCGGCTCGGGCCTGTCCGGCATGGCCTACGCCAGTGGCGATGTGGACGCGATCTTCGGCGGCAGCGCCGAGACCTTCACCCGTGACCTGCAGTGGAAGAGCTTCACCCCTGTGCTGATGGGCATGTCCGGCTGGTCCGGCAACGCGCGCAAGCACCCGTGGTGGTTCGATGAGCCGTACCGCAGCGTCAACCGCGATTACCTCAAGCTGAAAATGCGCATGACCCCGTACATGTACGGGCTGGCGCATGACGCGGCGACCACCGGTGCCCCGCTGCTGCGCGCGCTGATGTGGGATTACCCGCAGGACCCGCAGGCCTATACCGAGGCGCACAAGTACCAGTTCCTGCTCGGCCGCGAGCTGCTGATCGCGCCGGTGTACCGCAGCCAGGCCGCCAGCCGTGGCTGGCGCCGCGACATCCACCTGCCGCAGGGCCGCTGGATCGACTACTGGGATGGCCGCCAGTTGGCCGCCGGTGCCGAGGGACGTTCGCTGGATCGCGCGGTCGATCTGGCCACGATCCCGGTGTTCGTGCGCGCCGGGGCGATCATCCCGATGTATCCGGCGATGCTCTACGACGGTGAGAAGCCGCTGGATGAAGTGACCTTCGATCTGTACCCGCAGGGTACCTCGCAGTACACGCTGTACGAAGATGATGGCGCCACCCGCCGCTATGAGAAAGGTGAATCGAGCACGCAGGCGATCACGGTGCAGGCCCCGGCGCAGGGCACTGGCCAGGTGCAGGTGCGCATCGAGGCGGTGCAGGGCCAGTACGCCGGCCAGCTGCCGCAGCGCCGTTATGCGCTGCGCGTGCTAAGCCGCCAGCGCCCGGAGGCCGTGACGCTCGACGGCCGCGCGCTGCCGATGCTGGCCGACCCGGCGGCGTGGCAGGCCGCGGGCGAGGGCTGGTACTTCGATGCGGCCGAGCGCCGCGGCACCCTGCACGTGCGCACTGCACCGACCGACATCCGCCAGCCGCTCGCGCTGCAGCTGGAGCTGCCGATCGCCGCCGCACCGGCCGACGATGCTTTCCCGGCCGCGCCGGAACTGGGCCGCGCGCTGCCCTCCGACAGCCTGCTGGTGGTCAACCGCCCGGCCGAGGAGCAGGGCTACGAGATGGAGAAGGCCTTCGACGATGACCCGGCCACGTGGTTCCGCACCGTGCGCAACCAGGCGGTCAAGACCGGTGCGCACGAGTGGGTGCTCGGCTTCGGCGAACGCAAGCTGATCGACGGCATCGAACTGGCGCCGCGCAACGACCAGCACTGGAAGAGCGGGCAGATCCGCGATTACGAAATCTACATGGCCGACAGCAACGGCGAATGGGGTGAGCCGATCAAGCGCGGCCGCCTGACCCTGCAGCAAGGCATGCAGCAGATCGACTTCCCCGCCCATGCCGGCCGCCTGCTGCGCTTCCGCGTGCTGAGTACGCAGAACCCGGAAGGCGACGGTGCCAGCGGTGCCGACCCGATGGTCACCGCAGCGCAGGGCAGCATCGCGCGTGAGGTGGATGCGCTGCAGCCCCGCGATGTCGGCCCGATCGTGCTGTCCACCTTCCATGTGCTGGAGCATCCGCAACCGGAAGGCCCGGCGCAGCAGTTGTATCTGTCCGCGCTGGCGCTGCCGGCGCCGTTGAAGACCAGCGTCGCGGCCGACCACGCCTTCGGTGGGCAGGCGGAGATGCGTATGAACGGGCTGCATTTCCGCCGCGGCCTGGGCGTCAACGCCAGCAGCCGGATCGATCTGCAGCTGGGCGGCGGCTGGCGCCTGCTGCGCGCCGACCTGGGGATCGATGATCGGTGCCGCACCGCCGGCGGCATGCAGTTCCAGGTGTGGGGTGACGGTCGGCTGCTGTACGACAGCGGCCTGGTCACCGCACCCGGCGTGGTCAAACCGGAGCTGGACGTGCGCGGCCTGCAGCGGCTGAGCCTGCGCACGCTCGGGGCGCAGGGCGATCACCCCGCGCAGGTCTGTGGCAACTGGGCCAATGCCGCCCTGATCGGACAGGAGGGCGATACCGCCAGCATCGTGTCGCCGTAACCGAACCGCCCGTCGAACCACCGCTCTCTCCCGTTTCCCGTCTGCGGCCGTCTGGCCGCGGCACGGGGGACGTTTGCCCGAAAACACCCATCCACCGCCAGCCCCACGCTGCGGATCGAACAAGGAGCCAAAGATGTTGACCGAACGCCATCGCCATCGCCGCATCACCGCCACCCCCTTGTCCATCGCACTCGGCCTGGCCGTTGCGGTGGTCGGCAGTGCCAGCGCCCAGGACGCAACGCCGGATACGAAAGCCACCGAGCTGTCGCGCATCGAGGTGACCGGCTCCAACATCCGCCGCAGTGATGTGGAAACCGCCTCGCCGGTGCAGGTGATCAGCAAGCAGGACATCGAGAACATGGGCGCGCGCACCCTGTTGCAGGTGCTCGACAATCTGCCCGCCGCGCGGCCGGGCCAGCAGGACTCGCGCTCGCTGTTCACCGGTTCGGATGGTGCCTCGCAGGCCAACCTGCGTGGCCTCGGCGCACAGGGCACGCTGGTGCTGCTCAATGGCCGCCGTCTGTCCTACTACGGCGCGCCGGCCGGCTTCCAGACCCAGTTCGTCAACATCGATGCGATCCCTGCCGCAGCGATCGAACGCATGGAAGTGCTGACCGACGGCGCCTCGGCGGTCTATGGCACCGACGCGGTGGCCGGCGTGATCAACGTGATCACCAAACGCTCCTACCAGGGCGCGGAGATCAACCTCACCACGGATAAATCCTCGCGGATCAGCTCCTACGGCGAGCACCAGGGCAGCATCACCGCCGGCTTCGGCGATCTGGATGAAGACCGCTACAACGTCTACGCCTCGGTCAACCTGTACCGGCGCGATGCGATCCCGCTGAGCGACTTCTACGACAAGCGGCCCGACCAGTACTACGTCAACAACCCCAACTACCTGCCCAACCTGCGCCTGGGGACCGGCAGCAAGCCGGGCGAGTTCAATCCGGGCAGCTACTTCGCGTTCGATCCGGTCACCGGCCGCCGCGTGCAGGAAGCGGCGCCAGGCTGCAACAACGTACTCACCAGCGAAGCGGCCGGCCCGCGCTGTATCTGGGAGACGTGGATGAACAACGAGATCGACGCCGGCGCCAAGTCCGAGCGGAACACTGCGTATGTAAACGCCCACTTCCTGATCGGCGACAGCACCGAAGCCTTCGCCGAAGCGACCTACACCGACATCGACCTGACCGCCAACGGCGGTACGCCGCGTGCCTACGGCACCACCACCGGCAACCCGACCAGCTGGTTCTCGCGCAACACCGGCACCACGGTCAACCAGTTCCTGTATCCCTACCTGGGCCCGAACAACGAATACAACAACGCCTCACCCGAACTGAAGGCACTGATGGGCGGCGTGGTCGGCCTGCAGTATCTGCTGCAGGATGTGGGTGCCAACCACTTCGGCCAGCGCAACACCGACCAGAGCTACCGCGTGGTGGCCGGAATGCGCGGTGACATCGGCGACTGGAACTGGGAAACCGCCTTCGCCACCGCCGGCAGCCACTCGGTGACCTACCAGACCACCAACGTCAACCTGGCCGGCTTCGAGAAGGCCTTCGGCCCGTACGCCGTCGATCCGGGCACCGGCCGCGTGATCATTTCCGATCACCCGGCGTACAAATTCGGTGAGATCAGCGAGGCCAACGCCGCCCTGATCCGTGAAGCATTCCCCACCTTCGACATCCAGTCCTGGACGCGCCTGCATACCCTGGACGGCAAGATCGAGGGCCCGCTGTTCCAGATGCCGGCCGGCGAAGTGCGTGCGGCCTTCGGCTTCAACGCCAGCCGCGAGACCTTCTACACGCCCGGCAACCCGGACGCGGCCAACGGCCTGATCACCCAGCAGGGTGGCTCGTGGTTCGACGGCAAGCGCAACACCTATGCGCTGTTCGCCGAGACGGTGGCGCCGCTCACCGAGAAGCTGGAACTGGACGCCGCACTGCGCGTGGACAAGTACCCGGACTTCAGCGCCAACCTGGCCCCTAAGATCGGCCTGAAGTACCAGATGTTCGATCAGCTGATGCTGCGCGGCACCTACTCCACCGGCTTCCGCGCCCCGAGCCTGGCCGAGTCCGGTAACGGCGGCGTGTTCGCCCAGCTGGGCGGCTACCGCGATGAGGTGCGCTGCAACGAGACCAACGCCATCGCCAACCTCCTGTTGCAGTCGCAGCGTGGCGGTGATGTCGACCTCGGTAAGACCCTGCTCAATACCGACTGCAGTCGCACCGTGGCGCGCATGACCCAGCCCAACCCGGATCTGAAGCCGGAGAAGGCCAAGATCACCACGCTGGGCTTTGTCTACGAGCCGACGCAGTGGTTGTCGGTGTCGGCCGATTACTGGTTCATCTACCGCAGCAATGAAATCGTCGCCCCGGATTTCACCCGCGACGAGGACATCATCACCTCGACCCGTTCGCCGATCACCGAAGGCGACCGCGCCAACCTGGCTGCCCTGGCGGCGATGTGTGCCGACCCGGCCAGCGGTGTCGCCTGTCCCGGTACGCTGCCCGGCTACAGCGTGGGCAACGTGGCCAGCGTGGTGGGCCAGTACAAGAACCGTGGCAAGACCCTGATCGACGGCTTCGACATCGATGCGCGCAGCCGCTTCTCGCTGGGCGAGTGGGGCAACCTCAACATCGGTGTGGCCGCCACCATCGCCAACCGCAACCGTTCCTACCTGGATGATGAAAGTGGCTGGTACTACGGCGACCTGGTCGGCTATTACAACAACCCGCGCCTGCGCGCCACGTTGAACGCGGACTGGAGCTACAGGCAGGTCACCACCAGTGTCTTCGTCAACTACGTGGGTGGCACCAAGTGGGCGCTGCAGCAGATCGACGAGGAGGACAACAACCCGCAGACCTGCACCGCCGGCTACCTGCCGGTGGAGCAGAGCAAGTGCGACGGCGCTCCGTCGTGGTGGACCGCCAACCTGAGCGTGGCCTGGCGTCCGGATGCGCACTGGAACGTCGGCTTCACCATCAAGAACCTGTTCGACCGTCTGCCGTTCTATGACCCGAACAGCTTCCTCGGCGATTCCAGCGATTACGCCACCATCTTCGGTCGCGGCTACAGTCTGACCGTCGGCTACAAATTCTGATGCATCCCTCGCGCCGGTCCTGGCCGGTGCGATCTTCACACGAGGTACTGTCCATGAAACGCAGAGAATTCATCGCCGCCAGCGCGGCCGTCGCCGCCACCAGCCTGCTGCCGAACACGCCTGCCTGGGCGCGCGGTCGCAAGGTACGGCTGGGCCTGATCGGCACCGGCATGCGCGGCCAGGTATTGTTGAAGGAACTGGTCCGCCGCGACGACGTGGACGTGGTCGCGCTGTGCGACATCGAGCCGATCATGCTCAAGCGCGGCATGGAGATGGTCGCCAAGGCCGGCAAGCCGGCGCCCAAGGCGTACGGCCAGGACGGCGACGTCAACGCCTGGAAGCGGCTGATCGAGCAGCGCGGCCTGGATGGCGTGGTCATCGCCACGCCCTGGGAATACCACGCGCCGATGGCGATCGCGGCCATGCAGGCCAAGGTCGCGGTGGGCTGCGAAGTGGTCGCCGGTATCACCCTGCAGGACCACTGGGACGTGCTCAAGACCCAGCTGTCCACCGGCACGCCGTACATGCTGCTGGAGAACGTCTGCTATCGCCGCGATGTGATGGCCGCGCTGCAGATGGTGCGCCAGGGACTGTTCGGGGAACTGGTGCACCTGCAGGGTGGCTACCAGCACGACCTGCGCGGGGTGAAGTTCAATTCCGGCGACCCCAGCCAGCCCTACGACAGCGGCGTGGAGTTCGGTGCCAAGGGCTGGTCCGAGGCACGCTGGCGCACCGAGCACTCGGTGCAGCGCAACGGTGAGCTGTACCCCAGCCACGGCATCGGCCCGTGCGCGATGTACACCGGCATCAATCGTGGCAACCGTTTCACCCACATCAACGCGTTTGCCAGCAAGGCACGTGGCCTGCACGAGTACACCGTGGCCAAGAGCGGCGGCACCACGCATCCGAGCACCAAGGTGGCCTTCAAGCTCGGCGACATCGTCACCACCACGCTGGCCTGCGAGAACGGCGAGACCATCCTGCTGCAGCACGACACCTCGCTGCCGCGGCCGTACTCGATGGGCTTCCGCGTGCAGGGCACCAAGGGCTTGTGGATGGATGTGAACCAGTCCATCCACATCGAAGGGCGCAGCCCGCCGCACAAGTGGGAGCCGTTCCAGGCCTACCAGGACCAGTACGAGCATCCGCTGTGGAAGCAGCACGCCGATACCGCTGCCAGCGCCGGCCACGGGGGCATGGACTGGTTCGTCATCCATGCCTTCGTGGAGGCTCTCAAGGCCAAGGCACCGATGCCGATCGACATCTACGACGCGGTCACCTGGAGCGCGATCACGCCGCTGTCCGAGCAGTCCATCGCCAACAGCTTCCAGACGCTGGAGTTCCCGGATTTCACCGCCGGGCTGTGGAAGCAGCGCAAGCCGATCTTCGCGTTTGATGGATCGTACTGATCAGCAGGTAGAGCCGACCGTTGGTCGGCTGCCGTCCCACAGCGCATCGGCTACGATCGGTGCGCACCATACCTACGCCATCCACCATCGCACTGTCACTCAGGCCCAGTGGCAGTTGCACTCGCATCATCGCCTGTCGGGTTGCCTGTTCAAACGTCGGCTCACTACCACCAGAACCACAACGCCTGAACGCCCTGTCCCACGCTGTAATCGCCTCGACCCGCGGCAATATCCACAACGCCCTGTTCAAGCGCGCCCGTCGCGGCCTTTCCCAGGCGCAGCGTGGCACGCGCGCCGTCCACATCCCACTGCCAGAACGCGACATCCTCATCCACCGTCAGCCGTAACGTTGCCGGGGCGTCCCAACGCGCATCGCGGTTGTTCGGCACGGCCAGCTGCGCTGGGCTGGGTGGAGAGAGCTGCAGCGTCCGTGTCGCGCCCGGACCGTCCAGCGCCAGCGCATCCAACAACGCCAGCATCGACGCGCAGCCGGCGGCATCGGCGCCGATGTGCCAGCCCGGATAGTTGCGCAGGTTGTCCAGATAACGCCAGAGCGACACGGTGCCGTGTTGTTGCCACGCATGGGATCGTTTCATGGCCGAAGTGTCCCAGAAACGCGGGCGGTCCACGCTGGGCTGCAGGTATCGCAATGGCTGCGACGCAGGGCAGGGTTCTGGACGTTCAGGGGGCGTGGCGATGGGCCACAAGGCAAGGATGGTGCGCCCGGAGGGATTCGAACCCCCGACCAATGGCTTCGGAAGCCACTACTCTATCCGGCTGAGCTACGAGCGCGTTGTGTCCTGCGTCCCGCCGGGCCGCCTGATGGGGCCACGGACCGCCAAAGCGGCGCGGGAGGAGCATTCTATCCGTAAACGCCGCGCAGGTCTGCCCCCTGTACCGATGCGCGGGGCGGCGGCGCGCCCGACCAGCCCAGGCGGTATCCTTTACCGATGGCTTACGAACGTTTTGAAGCGCCCGAGGCGGCGCCCCCGTCGCGCTGGCGGCACTACTGGAAACTGATGCGCGCCGACCGCCCGATCGGCACCCTGCTGCTGCTCTGGCCCACCTGGTGGGCGCTGTGGCTGGCCTCCGGCGGGCTGCCGCCGCTGTGGACGCTGTTCGTGTTCACCGCCGGCGTCTGGCTGACCCGCTCGGCCGGCTGCGTGATCAACGATTACGCCGACCGCTGGCTGGACCCGCACGTCAAGCGCACCAAGGACCGCCCGCTGGCCAGCGGGGCCGTGTCCGGCCGTGAAGCGCTGGCGCTGTTCGCCGGGTTGATGATCGTCGCCTTCGCCCTGGTGCTGACCCTGAACTGGCTGACCATCGGCATGAGCTTCATCGGTGTGTTCCTGGCCGCCAGCTACCCCTACCTCAAGCGCTACACCCACCTGCCGCAGGTCTACCTCGGCATGGCCTTCGGCTGGGGCATCCCGATGGCCTTCGCCGCGGTGCAGGGCGAGGTGCCGGTGATCGGCTGGCTGCTGTATGGCGCCAACATCCTGTGGTCCACCGCGTATGACACCTGGTACGCCATGGTCGACCGCGATGACGACCTGAAGATGGGTTCGCATTCCACCGCGATCCTGTTCGGGGATCTGGACCTGGTCATCCAGGGCATTCTCTATGCGCTGTTCCTGGGCACGATGGCGCTGGTCGGCCTGCGCGCCGGGCTGGGCGTCTATTACGGCCTCGGCGTGGGCGTGGCCGGCGGCCTGATCGCCTACGAGTTCTGGATCGCCCGCAAGCGCGAGCGCGACCCGTGCTTCAAGGCCTTCCTGCACAACAACTGGGTCGGCGCCGCGCTGTTCGCCGGCATCGCGGTATCGCTGGCGCTGCGCTGAGGGCACCCGACCCACCCACTACGACCATTAGGCGACTGACAGCGCTGCGGCCAGCGCCCAGAATCCCTCCCATCGAATGATCGGGGAGGGCGGGGCAATGAGCACATCGACGGTGGTGCAGGACGGCTGGATGGCGCGCGCGGCACTGCGCTCGGCCGCCTGGGCGGAAAAATGGTTCCCCGATGCCTATGTGTTCGCGGTGCTCGGCGTCGTCATCGTCGCGGCCGCCGCGATGGGCTTCGGTGCGACCCCGCAGGCCACCGCCACCGCCTTCGGCGAGGGCTTCTGGAGCCTGATCCCCTTCACCATGCAGATGGCCTTCGTGGTCATCGGTGGCTATGCGGTCGCCACCGCACCGATCGTGGCGCGCTTCATCGAGCTGCTGGCCCGTGTGCCCAAGACCGGCCGTGGCGCGGTGGTCTATGTGGGGCTGATCAGCATGCTGGCCTCGCTGCTCAGCTGGGGCTTCTCGCTGGTGTTCGGCGGGCTGCTGGTCCGCGCGCTGGCCCGTCGTGAATCACTCAACATGGACTACCGCGCCGCCGGTGCCTCGGCCTACCTCGGCCTCGGCGCGGTCTGGGCGATGGGCCTGAGCTCCTCGGCCGCCCAGCTGCAGGCCAACCCGGCCAGCATGCCGCCCGGCCTGGTCGAGATCACCGGCGTGCTGCCTTTCACCGAGACCATCTTCCTGTGGCAGTCGATCGCGCTGACATCCGCGCTGATCCTGGTGTCGCTGCTGATTGCCTGGCTCACCGCACCCGGCGCCGCCACCGCGCGCACCGCCAAGGACTTCGAAGGCGCCGCCCGCGCCGAGGCCGAGCCGCTGCAGCCGCGCACCCGCCCCGGCGAGTGGCTGGAGTACAGCCCGCTGCTGACCGTGCTGCTCTCGCTGCTCGCCTTCGGCTGGCTGTTCGGCGAGTTCGCCAGCAAGCCGGTGGTCACCGCCATCGCCAACCTCAACACCTACAACTTCCTGTTCATCTCGCTCGGCCTGCTGCTGCACTGGCGCCCGCGCAGCTTCCTCAACGCGGTGGCCAAGGCCGTCCCCAGCACCACCGGCGTGTTGATCCAGTTCCCGCTGTACGGCGGCATCGCGATGATCCTCACCCACGCCACCGGCAGTGGCGATGAGACCCTCGCCCATCGTCTCTCCACGTTGTTCGTGCACATCGCCACCACCGACACCTTCGCGCTGGTGATGGGTGTCTACTCGGCGGTGCTCGGCTTCTTCGTGCCCTCCGGCGGCGGCAAGTGGATCATCGAAGCGCCGTACGTGATGCAGGCGGCCAACGAACTCAAGGCCCACCTGGGCTGGGCGGTACAGGTCTACAACGCCGCCGAGGCGCTGCCGAACCTGATCAACCCGTTCTGGATGCTGCCGCTGCTGGGGGTGCTCGGCCTGAAGGCGCGCGACATCGTCGGCTTTACCTTCATCCAGTTGCTGGTGCACATTCCGCTGGTGCTGGGCCTGCTGTGGCTGCTCGGCATGACGCTCACCTATGTGCCACCGGTGATGCCGTGATCGTCATCTGCGCGTCATCTCCATGCGCAGGCTGGAAGATGCCCTGTTCAGTGGCGCGTCGAGGGGTTTGCAAGGCAGTGGAATAAGGGAATTCGAACCGTTCATATGCAGGGTAACGCCTACTGCTGCATGGGCCCCGACACCGCGGAAGACGTCGGCGCGGATGCGTTGACGTGTTCGTATGCAAACCCCCACACGTCGTTAACCTGCCGCTGAAGAGGATGGCCCCGACCGCGACATTCCGTTTGCGGCAACCGGAGAATCGAGATGGCTCAGCAGAACCAGCAGAACCCGAATCAGCGCGGTGAGCAGGCCGAACGCGGTCGCGACCAGCAGCAGCAACAGCAGCAGGAACAGCAGCAGCGCAACCAGAACCAGCAGCAGGGCGGCCAGCAGGACGAGGAAGAGTGAGCCCAGCTGGCTGTTGTGTGAACTGAAGCCCCGCTCCGGCGGGGCTTCGTTCGTCCGGGCCTGCTCAGGCCGAGCGCAGGTGCCAGCCCAGTGCTGCGTCTTCGACCACCGCACCCGGCACCACGTCATGCAGCACCACGTGGATGCCGCGCGCATTCGGCAGCACTTTCTGCTCGGGGAACCAGCGGCGCGTGGCATCGACCACGATCAACAGGCCTTCGTCATCGCCGAGGGGTGCGAAGTGCGGTGTCGGCTGTGACAACGGCACCAGCCCGAAGGCGTTCTGTGCTTTTGCCTGCACCTCGCCCACGTCTTCAGCGGGCAGGCCAACCTCACTGATGCAGGTCATCTCGCTGCCATGAAACTCCCCCTGACGCGCGCCGGCAGGCAGGCGCCGCCGCGCGATCAACTCCAGGATCAGGCCGTCCGGCCCGGTGAAGTAGATCGACTCCGAATCCCAGCGGCCATCGAAGGTGAAGTGGTCATGGCCTTTCAGATCGCGCTGCAGAGTGGCGCGTGCTTTGAGCCAGTCGGTGGCCGCTTCGAAGCGATTGGCCGGTACGTTGAACGCCAGGTGCACACCGCCGACCGGGTTCGATCCTGCGGGTTGCAGCTGCAGGGTGCTCCAGCCGATACGCACGGCCGCCTCGTCTATCGGCAACTGAAGCTCATCGCGGAAGTACGCCACCGTGGCGGCGACATCGGACACGGGAAGGTCGATCTGGTGGATACGCATGATGGTGTAAGTCTCACGTAGATACATGGACATTCTGCCGCACGTGCGTGTGTCTCAATGATGAACCCGATGCACCACAGGCCGATTGCGGCCACCCATCACCGGGCATTGCAGCTGCATTTGCTACAACGATGCATCGATGCCGAGACGCACCATCGGCACACACCACACACCACTATCACAGGAGTACTCCCGCGATGGGCATGCTGGTCGATGGAACATGGCAGGAAGGAACTGCAGGAGCCGCCGATGAGGACGGTCACTTCAAGCGCGAGGAGTCCACCTTCCGCGATTGGTTGAGCGCCGATGGCCGTGCGGGTCCGAACGGAGAGGCTGGCGTAAAAGCAGCGCCAGGGCGGTTCCGCCTGTATGTGAGTCTCGCCTGCCCGTGGGCACACCGCACGCTGATCGTGCGCGCGCTGAAAGGGCTGAAGGATCTGGTGCCCGTGTCGGTGGTGAACTGGCACATGGGGGATCAGGGCTGGACGTTTGAGCCCGGCCCGCAGGTGACGCCGGAGCCCGAACGCGGTGCACGCTATCTGCATGAGCTGTATGCGGCCGCCAAACCTGGGATGACCGGCAAGGTGACCGTGCCGGTGCTGTGGGATCGCGAGCGCGGGACGATCGTCAGCAATGAATCGGCGGATATCATCCGGATGTTCAACACCGCCTATGACGGGCTGGGCGCGAAAGCCGGTGACTTCTATCCGGCTGCATCGCGTGCTGAGATCGATGCGGTCAACGAACGCGTCTATGCCGCCGTCAACAACGGTGTGTATCAGGCGGGCTTTGCGTCAACGCAGCAGGCATACGAAGAGGCTGTTGGACCGTTGTTCGAGACGCTCAGCTGGTTGGACGAGCGACTGCAGCAACACGCGTGGCTGGTGGGTGATGCCATGACCGACGCCGATATCCGTCTGTTCACGACGTTGATCCGCTTTGACTCAGTGTACTACGTGCACTTCAAGTGCAACGTGCGGCGCATTGCGGATTTCCTTGGCCTGCATGCGTTCGTGGCGCGGATGATGGCGATTCCCGAGGTGGCGGATACGGTGAACTTCCAGCACATCAAGCATCACTATTACGGGAGCCATCGGCATCTCAATCCGTCGGGGATCGTGCCGGTGGGGCCGCAGCGGGCTTACTGACGTAGCTGCCAATCCGTCAGTGAGCTGGTTTGAGGATCACCACCGGCACAGATGCCAGCAGACGCTCAAACTGCTGGCGTTGCGCCGTGTCCATCTCCCGGAAAGGGATGGACATCGCGCCGCCCTCGACCAGTTCGATGAGATAAGCCGCCTGCAACCGCTGCACATGCTTTACCTGGTCCCACGTTCGAAAGGCAGTCCTGCCTTTGCTCGTGCGCGAGAGGCCAGCCGCACTGAAGACGAACGCACAGCGACCGACGCGGAGCATCTTCCAGGCAAAGATCGGCGGGACCATAGTGGCCAGGACGACCTTCTGCACGATCGGCCAGTTCCAGGGGCTGGCAGGATTGGTCTGCGCGTTCCCGGTCGCCATGTCCATCGCGATGACGTCATGCAGCAACTGCCGGTACTCCGAGAGCTGGTACGACACGTCGATCTCGATGCGTGAGCCAGCGTGCTGCATACATGCTCCTTGCATGTGCGTGGAAATCATCTCAACGGTGGGTCAGCGGCAGGTCTCGCTTGCGATACCTTTGGCAATAACTGCCGAAGCCTCGGCACAGCTCTGCTGAAGAAACTCGGTGACGGCATCGATTGTCACATCCAGTACGTCCTGCATCATGTCCTGGAGGTTTACGGCGATGAAGCTGGCGTTGTCGGCCATGGCCGCTATCACGCTGTATCGGGTACCGTAGATCGCCAGAAGGCCGGCTCTCTCTGCGATCTCACGTTGGCCGTTGAAGACATGCTCAGGATCGGTGTCCAAGCGCGGTGAGGCGTCGATTTCTCCCGCCAGCGCAACGCTGTGCGGGTTGATCGGGTGGCGATCGTCGCGCGCCATCCGGATCGCCCTGTCGACGTCCTTCAATGAGCTGCCCGCCATCTTCGCGCTTGCTGTTCGATCCTTGAGCGTGGCGGCCATGGCGAACAGATGCTCACCTGCAAGTCGACCGGCCAGCACGGCCTCTGCAAGAAAGCCGGCGCTTGAAAGAAGATCGACCGCTTTGGAGCTCGACAGTACCGCGTGCCAATGACGGAGCGCACTGCCATGGCCCATGTCGCTCAGCCACGTGGCCTGGCGGTTGAGTTCCTGCTCGGCATGCGTTATCCAGCCACGCAGGTCATCAATTGCTCGTGATCGCCCCATATACGTCCTTGAAACTCCAACTGTCCATGATTGATAAACCGGGTGACCGGGCCGGGTCGTCATGCCTATGAAACATCTGACCCGGCGCGCCTCTCGCTGTGCGCATCGCCCACGGTGTGACGCCGAGTCGCCTGTCGGCTGGTGTTGAATGCGTCAGCGGGGAGGCGCGAGCGCGGATAGTAAGTCAGGCGATAACACTTTCCAACCGTGCCAGCCGTTGAGGCGATACTCGGCACTGACGACGGTTCTGCTGGTTGGCTGGAGATTCTGCGGTCACGGAGGCATTCGCATTACACGCCACCACCCCGATCCAACTGCCGATACCCGATCGCCTCCGCCACATGCGCGGTCTTGATCTCCTCCGCGTGCCCCAGATCCGCCAACGTCCGCGCCACCCGCAGGATGCGATGCATCGAGCGCGCCGACAGCTGCAAGCGTTCCACAGCATCCTCCAGCAATTGCTGATCCTCCGGTGACAACCGGCAATGCTCACTCAGCTCGAACGGAAGCAGCTGTGCATTGGCCTTGCCACTTCGCAGCAGCTGCACTTCCCGCGCGGCCACCACACGGGCACGAACACTCGCGCTGTCCTCGCCGAGCGGGGCGTCATCACGCAGCTCGCGCGGGTCCAGCCGCGGCACTTCCACATGCAGATCGATGCGGTCCATCAACGGCCCGGAAACCCGCCCGCGGTAGCGACGGATGACCTCCTCGGTGCAGAGACAGCGCCCGCTGCGATCCCCGGCCCAGCCACAGGGGCAGGGGTTCATCGCCGCAACGAGCTGAAACCGCGCAGGAAAACGCTCGGTACGCGCCGCACGGCTGACGACGGCAACCCCGGATTCGATCGGCTCGCGCATGACTTCCAGCGCGTGTCGACTCCACTCCGGTAGTTCATCCAGGAACAAGACGCCGTTGTGTGCCAGCGATATCTCGCCAGGGCGAGGATGTGAGCCGCCCCCGATAAGCGCGACGGCGCTGGCTGTGTGGTGCGGCGCTCTGTAGGGCCGCTGCCGCCAGCGCCCCGCATCAATGCCCTGGCCGCTGCACGACGCGATGGTTGCCGCTTCCAGTGCTTCAAGCTCGCTGGCCGCGGGCAGGATGCCGGGCAGGCGCGAGGCCAGCAGGGTCTTGCCGCAGCCGGGCGTGCCGAGCAGCAACAGGTGATGCCCGCCGGCCGCCGCGACCTCCAGCGCGCGGCGCGCCTGCAGCTGGCCGCGCACGTCGCGCAGGTCGGGAATGCCGGCCGGCAGTGGGTCAGCCGCCACGGCCGGAGGCAGCGTGCCGCTTTCAAGGGCGCTGCAGACCTCCAGCAGGGTGCGGGCGACGCGTACGTCGGCGTGCTGGGCCAGCGCGGCTTCCTCGCTGTTCGCAGCGGCCACGATGAGGCTGCGGCCGTCCCGGGCGGCAGCGATCGCCGCAGGGAGGACGCCGTCGACACCGCGCAGTTCGCCGGTCAGGGCCAGTTCGCCGAGGAACTCGTACTTGTCCAGGGACCGCGCATCGATCTGACCGCTGGCGGCGAGAATGCCAAGTGCGATGGCCAGATCGAATCGCCCGCCCTCCTTGGGCAGATCGGCCGGGGCCAGGTTGATGGTGATGCGCCGCTGCGGAAACTCGAACCGCGCGCAGATCAACGCGGCACGCACGCGGTCACGCGATTCCCGCACGGCGGCGGCAGGCAGCCCCACGATCTGGGTATGCGGCAACCCGCCGGACAGGAATACCTCGATCCGTACGGCCGGCGCTTTGACGCCGGCGCGGGCACGGCTGTGCACCAGCGCAAGGCTCATGCGGTTGTTTCCGGGGTCTGCGGCATGCCGAGCACAATGGCAGCACACGTAGCGCCCGATCCATCAGCACTTGCCGTGCCGTGGAGTAGGCAATCGCCGCCCCCGTGTCCGGCACTGCCGCTAGACTGGATGCCCCCACGCACCACGCCGTCGAACACCATGGATATGCACCACCGCTCCGGCCCCATCGAACTGGTCGCCATCGATATGGACGGGACCCTGCTTGATCCGTCCCACACGCTCACGCCCCGGGTGATGCAGACCATCGCCCGCGCCCGCGCGCAGGGCGTCCAGGTGGTGCTGGCCAGCGGCCGTCCGGTGTCGGGGATGGCGCCGTTCCTGCAGCAGTTGGGGATCGAGAGCGAGCAGGACTATTGCATCGCCTGCAATGGCGCGGTGGTGCAGAACATCGGCAGCGGCCAGCGCGTCATCGAGTTTCCGCTGAGTTTCGAGGACTTCGTGTTCTGCGAGCGGATCTCACGCGAACTCGGTATCCACTTCCAGGCGCTCGATGGCCGGCGCATGTATACGCCCAACCAGGACATCAGCCACTACACAGTGGCCGATTCGCACCTGTCGAACGTGCCGCTGTCGTATCGCCGGGTGGCGGATATGGACCCGGCCATGCAGTTCATCAAACTGATGATGATCGATGAGCCGGACGTGCTGGATGCCGCCATCCAGCGCCTGCCGTCGGAGCTGACCGACCGCTTCGCAGTGCTCAAGAGCGCGCCGTTTTTCCTGGAAGTGTTCGATCACCGCGCCGGCAAGGGGCCGAGCCTGGAGAAGCTGGCCGCGCATCTGGGCGTGGACCGCGCCAACGTGATGGCGGTCGGCGATCAGGAGAACGACCTGACCATGCTGCAGTTCGCCGGCACCAGTGTCGCCATGGGCAACGCGATTCCGGCGGTGAAGCAGACGGCGCGTTTCGAGACGGCGACCAACGCCGAAGATGGCGTGGCGCTGGCGATCGAGCGGTTCGTGCTGCAGGACGTGTAATCGTGCGCGTTAATCGCCTGCGCCGCTGCAGCGCGGCTTTGCGCGGGACCAAGGTAACGCCATCATCAGTGCAAACACCAGCAGGGTCGGCAGGGTGAAGACCCACATCTCCCCGGTACCCTTGCCTGCGCCGATGGCGAGCAGGCCGAGCGCACCCAGCTTCAGTTCGCTGATGGACGTCAGGTTGAACGCCAGGACAGGTATGCAGGCGATGAATGGAGCAGGCAGAACACCATGGCCTGCGACAATCAATGTCGGTGCGAGCAGGGCAGCCAACCCGGAGAACACGATGCGGTAGGCGTTGCGCGAGCGCACACCGTCAATACGCATGAACCGCATCAGGCACAGTGCGACGATCACCGCCGCGAGGCAGGCACCGGCGATAGCCAGCATCTGGGAACCTTGTTCACTCATTCAGACATCCTTGTCGCATCGTGGATGGAGGGCAGCCGCTGCCGCCTCCGCAGATCCTGGTGTTGCCTCACTCGCGGGGCGCAGCCGCTCCACGCGCTTCCAGCTCGGCCACCGCCTTCTCCAGCGCCTCCAGCTTCTCGCGGGTGCGCAGCAGCACGGCACGCTGCACGTCGAACTCCTCGCGGGTCACCAGGTCCAGCTTGCCCAGCCCGGCCTGCAGCGCGGTCTTGAAGGTGGCCTGCAGTTCTTCGCGCGACTGGCGCAGGCCCGGTGGGACCATGTCGCTCAGGCGGCGGGCGAGGTCATCGAGGTGGTTGAGGTCGATCATGCTGCGGCTCCGCGGGGTATACGCCAAGGATAAGCCGCCACGCTGCCGGCGGCACGGACCGCGCGCATCGCGTTCACCGGCGGACAGGCGTTATCCTCGCAGCCTGGAACACAGGAGTGCAGACGGATGAAGATGGTCATGGCGGTGGTCAAGCCGTTCAAGCTCGACGACGTGCGCGAAGCACTGGCCGAGCGCGGCGTCACTGGGATCACGGTCACCGAGGTCAAGGGCTTCGGGCGGCAGAAAGGCCACACCGAGCTTTACCGCGGGGCGGAGTATGTGGTCGATTTCCTGCCCAAGGTGAAGATCGAAGTGGCCGTCGTCGACAATCAGGTCGAGGAGGTGGTGGAAGCCATCGTCAAAGCCGCCGGCACCGGCAAGATCGGCGACGGCAAGGTCTTCGTGTACGACCTGGGCAGCGTGGTGCGCATCCGCACCGGTGAGCTGGACGCCGACGCGCTGTAACCCGCGCCGGCTTTCCCGGTGGCACCCTCGATCAGGCGTGGCCCTTGAACCAGCGGTAGAAGCGCTTCCAGGCCACGCGCACGCCGGCCACCCAGCGCGGGTCGGCCACCTGGGCCGCCTCGGAGGCGCTGGGACGCTCGCCGGTCAGGCGCTGGCGCATCTTCAGCAGGTTCTTCATGTCGCTGCGGCGCAGCTGGCGTGAGACCGGGTGCACCGGCAGCCAGCGCGGGCTGCGCCAGGCCGAGGTGAAGTCCACCAGCACCGGTACGCCACCGCTGACCATCACGTTGGTGCCATGCAGATCGTTGTGGGTAATACCGGCGGCATGCAGGCGGGTGAGCGCGTACTGCAGCTGCTCGAACACCTCGATGCCGACCGACTGGGCCGCGCTCAGGGTCTGGCCGGGAATGAACTCCATGCCCAGCGCGAGGCCACCGATGGTGCCGAGCAGGGCCGGGGCGTGCTTCCAGCCGCTCAGGCGCTGCAGGATGCGCGCCTCGCGGCGGACCAGCAGGCGGGCGATCGGCGACAGCGGGGTGCCGCGATACCGGGTGTAATCCTTGACCACTGCGGGCTGGCCATTGAGGCAGGTCCGGTAGACGTCAGGTTCCAGGAGGCGTTCGCCGCGCTTGAGCAGTTCGGCGGGGGCGGTGTCATCGACACACGGGGCAACAATTGTGTTCATAGGGGTCTGTGCGACCCGGCGGTCGGCGCAATGCGTCAGGCGTACCGGTGCTGCTTACTGTGGGGAACTAAAGATTTCGTTAATTTTAGTACTCGCCAGTACACGAATCCAGATGATGTCGGAGAAATGTCGTCGCCCAGCGTGGAACAGTTCGTCACGCTGAAGCGGACAATCTTGTATCGTTTGGAATAATTTCGTTCTCAATCAGTTGCTTGGAGAGCGGGCGATTGAGCAACGCGTCGAAGGAACGGCAGGAGTGCGTCACGCAACTGGTCCAGGCCAGGCGGTTCGATCGGGAAGTGACCGCATGCTTCCAGCAGCACCCGCTGGCGCGGCGCGGCCAGCCGCTCGAAGAAGGGATCGCTGATCTGCACCGGCGTCCACGCGTCGCACGCGGGATGGACCATCAACACCGGGCAGCGGGTGAACTGCTCGGGCTCCACGGCTGGCGGGGTGTCGAACAAGGACGCGAGCAGGCCCAGCGGTACCCGGTTGCCGCCGCCCAGCGGATCGCGGCAGACCAGCGCCGACAGCGCGGGATCGCGTGACATCCGCTCCATGTGGGTGAACCAGCGCACCGGCACGCGCAGGCCGCGGGTCAGCCGGCTCACCGGGCGCAGGGCAGGCAGCAGCCGACGCATCCAGGGCTGCCGCACCAGTGCAGCCTGCACGTCGGGATCGCGCGGGTCGGCCAGGGTGGTGGCCACCAGACCGCGCACCCAAGGCGATTCGGCGGCGACCAGATAGGCCAGGTAGCCGCCGATGCTGGCACCGAGCAGGACGAAGGGGCGCGCGCGCTGTGCGTATTCGGCCTCGATGAGCGCCAGCAGGGTGCGCTTCCATGCCGCGTAGTCCACCTGTGACCAGGGCGCGGGGCTGAGCCCGTAGCCCGGCAGATCGGGGGCCAATACCTCATGGCCGGCCACCGCCAGGCGTTGTGCCAGTGGCGCAAACATGCGCCCGTAACCGCCGGCGCCATGCACCAGCACCACGCTCAGCGCGGCATCGGCCGGGCCATGGCGGTCCAATTGCAGCCCGCCGAGGGGACCTTCACTGCGCTCCGGACGTGGCGGCACAGCACCGGCCACCGGGTCGAAAAACCGTTGGTAGGCTTGGCTGAGTGCGGGATAGGGATCGGGGGCGGCAGGACCGTGCATCGGGACAGTCTAGGCGGTCCGTTCAGCCAAGCCGCGCTGAATGCCGCCCAGCCCGCGCTTGACCGCGACGCGGGCGCTGCCGACCATACGCTGTTGCTCGCGACATTGGCGGCCGCCCCACCCCGGCACGTCCCCGCCCATTGCCGCCGTATCGATGCCGGTGCCTGCCGTGCATCGCCCCCACTATTTCGGGTCCGGCCATGCCGGAGGAAGACTGATGATCAAGATCGTGCTGGCAGGGCTGTTCATTGCCTGCGTGCTGTACATCCATTACCGCGGCAAAGTGCGTGCACGCTGGTCGCGCCAGTTGCTGGACCACTCCAGCTTCATGGCCCCGATCAATGTGATCATGTACGCGTTTTCGAAGGTGCCGACCACGCCGTTTCTGGATCCGGGCAAGGAATTTCCGCAGCTCGAGCCGCTGCGCCAGAACTGGCAGATGATCCGCGACGAAGCGCTGGCCCTGCGCGATGCCGACAAGATCGCCGCCTCCAGCACCTTCAACGATGCCGGCTTCAACTCGTTCTTCCGCCGCGGCTGGAAGCGCTTCTACCTGAAGTGGTACGGCCCCTCGCACCCGTCGGCCAAGGCGCTGTGCCCGAAGACCACCGCGCTGCTGGAATCGCTGCCGGACGTGCGTGCGGCGATGTTCGCCCAGCTGCCCTCGGGCAGCGAACTGCGCCCGCACCGCGATCCCTTCGCCGGCTCGCTGCGTCTGCACCTGGGCCTGGCCACGCCGAACGACGATGGCTGCTACATCGTGGTGGATGGCATCAAGAAGAGCTGGCGTGATGGCGAGTGGATGATGTTCGATGAGACCTACATCCACCACGCGCACAACGAGACGCCGGACGACCGCGTGATCCTGTTCTGCGATATCGCCCGCCCGCTGCGCTTCGGCCTGCCGGGCCTGTTCAACCGCGCGGTGGCCTCCACGCTGCTGGCCGGTGGTGCTTCGCCGAACCTGCCGGGTGACCCGACCGGTGGCGTCAACAAGGCCTTCGGCAGCGTCTACAAGGTGCGCCTGAAGGCCAAGGCCCTGCGCGAGCGCAGCGTGGTCGCCTACCAGGTGATCAAGTGGGGCCTGGTGCTGGCCGTGATTGCCGGGATCTGGGCGATCTGAGGCCAGGGGTTCATGGGGTTGCCGGCCAGCGGCCGGCACTACCGGAAACGCAAAAAACCCGCGCTGTCGCCAGCGCGGGTTTTTTGTTTGTCCGCATGCATCGCGGTTTCAGGGCGCACCGACCAACGGTCGGTGCCTACCCCTTCATTGCCGGGGCCGGCCGATCAACACCCGGGCCGAAGGCGACCGGTAGAGCCGACCGGTAGAGCCGACCGTTGGTCGGCTGACCGCGCGAAGCGCGGCAACGATCGACACCGACGCTTGACGCATCAGCCCTTCAGGGCTGCCGCCACGAACGGCGGGGTCACCAGCACACCGGTGTGCAGCGCGGCGGTGTAGTACAGCGTATCGAACGACTTGCCAGCCGAATCGGCCTGGCGGAAATCGAAGCTGCTCTCGCCCTTGCGGGCCAGGGTCACGCTCCACCAGCCGGTCGGGTAGCACGGCTGCGGGAACGGCAGGGTCTTGAACGAGCCGAAGCCGGCCTTGCCCATCTCGGCGCGCATTTCGTTGATCAGGTCCAGCTGCATCAGCGGCGATTCGGACTGCTGCACCAGGATGCCGTCATCCTTCAGGGCCTTGAAGCAGCTTTCGTAGAACGCCTTGTTGAACAGGCCTTCGCCCGGGCCGACCGGATCGGTCGAATCCACGATCACCACGTCCACGCTGCCGGCCGGGCAGTTGGCCATGTAGGCCACGCCGTCGTCGAACATCAGCTCGGCGCGCGGGTCGTCGTTGGAATCGCACAGCTCCGGGAAGTGCTTGCGGGCCATCACGGTGACCTGCTCATCGATGTCGCACTGGGTCACGCTCTCCACGCCGGCGTGCTTGAGCACTTCGCGCAGGGTGCCGCAGTCGCCGCCGCCGATGATCACCACGCGCTTGGGCGCGGCATGGGTGAACAGCACCGGGTGGCTGATCATCTCGTGATAGAAGAAGTTGTCCTTGCTGGTCAACATGATGGCGCCGTCGATGGTCATCAGGTTGCCCCAGTCGGTGGTCGCGAAGATCTCGATCTTCTGGAACGGCGACTGCACTTCATCCAGCTTGCCGGTCAGGCGGTAGCCGATGGCCGAGCCGGTGCGCTCGAAGTGTTCGATGTACCAGTTGTTGTTGTCAGTCATGGAGCAGCAGTCCTGTTCGGAAGGGTGTTGGAGCCGGGCTGGCGGCGGTGCCGCGTGGCGCAAGCCACGTCCGGACGGGTTGGCCCGTTCAGGTTTCAAGCCTGAGCACGGGCGCGGGCGCGCATGATAACGGAGCTGTCGCCACATAGGCGTTATCATGCACCCCCTTTTTTACCAACCAGGCCCACTGAAATGACCGATTGGTCCCTCGACCAAGCCCGCAAGACCTACTCGATTCCGCATTGGGCGGATGGTTACTTCGACGTGGATCAGGCAGGACACATGGTGGTGAGACCGACTGGCCAGGACGGCCCGGTGGTGTCCTTGCCCAAGATCGTGGACGCTGCCCGCGAGGCCGGCGCCAAGCTGCCGCTGCTGGTGCGCTTCCCGGACATCCTGGGCCAGCGCCTGGGCAAGCTGCAGGCCGCGTTCGCGCAGGCGCAGGCCGACTGGGACTACCCGGGCGGCTACACCGCCGTGTACCCGATCAAGGTCAACCAGCACCGTGGCGTGGCCGGCACGCTCGCCAGTCATCACGGTGAGGGCTTCGGCCTGGAAGCGGGCAGCAAGCCCGAGCTGATGGCTGTGCTGGCGCTGTCGCGCCCGGGTGGCCTGATCGTCTGCAACGGCTACAAGGACCGCGAATACATCCGCCTGGCCCTGATCGGCCGCAAGCTGGGCCTGCAGACCTTCATCGTGATCGAGAAGCCCTCCGAGCTGAAGCTGGTGCTGGAGGAGTCCAAGGCGCTGGATGTGAAGCCGGGTCTGGGCGTGCGCATGCGCCTGGCCTCGCTGGGCGCGGGCAAGTGGCAGAACAGCGGTGGCGACAAGGCCAAGTTCGGTCTTTCGCCGCGCCAGCTGCTGGATCTGTGGAAGTCGCTGCGCGATACCGAGTACGCCGATTGCCTGAGCCTGCTGCATTTCCACATGGGCTCGCAGATCTCCAACGTGCGCGACATCGCCAATGGCATGCGCGAAGCCACCCGCTACTTCGTGGAGCTCTCGCGCCTGGGCGCGAAGATCACCCACGTGGACGTCGGCGGTGGGCTGGGTGTGGATTACGAAGGCACCCGCTCGCGCAGCTTCTGCTCGATCAATTACGGCCTGAACTCCTACGCCAGCAACATCGTGCAGCCGCTGGCCAATGCCTGCGAAGAGCATGGTCTGACCCCGCCGCGGATCGTCACCGAGTGTGGCCGCGCGATGACCGCGCACCACGCGGTGCTGATCGCCAATGTCTCCGAGGTGGAAGAGGCGCAGGAAGGCCGCGTGCCGGACCAGCACGACGACGAGCCGGCGGCGATCCGCCACCTGCGCGAAATCCACGCCGAGCTCGACGAGCGCCCGGCGGTGGAGCTGTTCCAGGAAGCGCAGCACTTCCATGCCGAAGGCCTGTCCAGCTACGCGCTGGGCCAGATCGACCTGCCGCAGCGCGCCCGCATCGACGACCTGTTCTACGCCATAGCCCATGCCGTGCGTGCCCGCCTGAGCTATGACGAGAAGAGCCATCGCCCGGCGCTGGACGAGTTGAACGAGCGCCTGGTCGACAAGTACTTCGTCAACTTCAGCGTGTTCGAATCGATCCCGGATGCCTGGGCGATCGACCAGGTGTTCCCGATCGTGCCGATCGAGCGCCTGAACGAGCAGCCCGAGCGCCGCGGCATCATCGCGGACATGACCTGCGATTCGGACGGCATGGTGAAAACCTATGTCGAGAACGAAAGCCTGGACACGTCGCTGCCGCTGCATGCGCTGAAGTCCGGTGAGAGCTACCGCATCGCGTTCTTCTTGGTCGGTGCGTACCAGGAAATCCTGGGCGACATCCACAACCTGTTCGGCGACACCGACGCGGTGGAAGTGCTGGCCGATGCCGATGGCTACGCGATCACTCAGCAGCGCCGCGGTGATACCACCGATGTGATGCTGGACTACGTGGGCTACAGCTTGGCCGATCTGCGCGCCAGCTACGCCGAGCGCGTGGCGGCGGCGAAGCTCTCGCCCGAGCGCGCGCAGGAACTGTCCGAGGCACTGGAAGCTGGTCTGACCGGCTACACGTACCTGTCCGACGAACCGCTGGCGTAAGCCAGTGGCGACGGGTGACGGCCTTCGGGCCTCACCTGGCTGTCCATAACGCCGGGCATTGCCCGGCGGTCTTTCCAAGGCACCCGACACCGGCATGAGCGCCCGCGCGATCTTTCATCTGTTCCTGCATGCGGCCGTACCGGCGGTGCTGGCGTGGATGTTCTGGCGCAAGCGTTTCATGTCCGCCTGGGTGCTGATGCTGCTGGGCTGGATCATCGATCTGGACCACCTGCTGGCCGACCCGATCTACGCCCCGAACCGCTGCAGCATCGGTTTCCATCCGCTGCACACCGCACCGGCGATCGCGGTGTATGCGGGGCTGTGTGTACCGAAGAAGACGCGCCTGTTCGGCATCGGTCTGATCATCCACATCGTGCTGGATGCCATTGATTGCTGGTGGATGCACGCTGGCAGGTAGGCCCACACCATGCGTGGATGACGTGCAGCGGCAGCCGGATTACCCCGCCGGCAGCGTTACCGTCGCCTCCAATCCTGGCGCGGCGTTGGCCAGCACCAGCGTCCCACCATAGCTCTCGGCGATGTCCGCCACGATCGACAATCCCAGCCCACTCCCGGCCGCGCGCTCATCCAGCCGCACGCCGCGTTCCAGCACGCGCTGCAGCTGCTCCGCAGGAAGCCCGGGACCGTCATCACTCACCGTGATGCGCAGCTGACCCTCCCGTGGTGCCACCTCCACGCGCACTGCGTGACTGGCCCACTTGCCCGCATTGTCGAGCAGGTTGCCCAGCATCTCTTCCAGATCCTCGCGCGCGCCGGCGAACACCCCAGCGGTGTCGCTGTCGCACGTAAAACGCAGCCCGCGCGCGGCATGCACGCGCTGCATCAGCCCGCACAGCGCGCTCACCACCGGCGCCACCGGCGTGCGCTGCTGGCTGTCGGCGCCCAGGCCTGCAGCGAGGTAACGATCGATGCTGGCCTGCATGCGCGCGGTCTCGCTGCGCAGGGTCTGGCGCCAGTCGCTGCCGTCGCCCTCGGCCTCGGTGGTCAGCACGGTCAGCGGCGTCTTCAGCGCGTGCGCGAGGTCTTCGGCGCTGCGGCGTGCGCGTACCACCATACGCTGATGATGGTCGAGCAGCGCGTTGAGCTGGACGGCCAGCGGCGCGACTTCTTTCACCAGGCCCTGCTGCGGGAAGCGCACGTTCTCGCCGTTGCGGACCTGCCCGGCAATGCGGCCCAGCTCGGCCAGGGGCCGCAGGCCGTAATGCACCTGGGTCACCAGTACGCCGAACCACACGGCGATGAGCACGGCCAGTGCGAGCGCGGTGCGCTGCCGGAAACTGGCGACCTGGGCATCCAGCGGGCTGCGGTCGGTGGCGACCATCACGATCACCGGCGCGGCGGCGCGGGGCAGGGTGACCTGCTGGGCCAGCACGCGCAGGGATTGCTGCAGCGGACCGGGAGCATCGAAGGCCTTGGCCGGTCCCGGCTGCAGCGCGGTGGGTGCGGCCAGCGCGTCATCCCACAGCGAGCGCGATTGTCCGAGCGCGCGGCCTTGTTGGTCCAGCACCTGCCAGTAGTCGCCGGAGAACACGCGGCGGTAGCGCTCGTCAGCCAGCGTGTCGCGCCACTGCAGCTGGCCGTTGGCATCGCTTTCGGCCAGTGCCAGTACCGCGATCAGATCGTTGCCCAGGCGCTCATCCATCGCGGCCCGCGCTGAACGCTCGAACATCGCACCCAACCACCAGGTTGCCAAGGCCGACACCAGCACCAGGCCGAGGCCACCGGCCACCAGCAGGCGGGTGCGCAGCGAGCCGGTGGTCATGGCGTTGCCGACAGGCGGAAGCCCTGGCCACGGTGCGTATGGATCAGCTCGCTGCCGAGCTTGCGGCGGATGCGGCCGATCAGCACGTCCAGCGTGTTGGAGTCTGGATCGAAGCCGTCTTCGTAGACGTTCTCGCCCAGCCGCGAGCGGCTCAACACCGTGTCCGGGTGATGCATGAAGTAGCTGAGGATGCGGTGCTCCTGCGCGCTGAGTGCCAGCGGCGCGCCGTCCAGCTCGAAGCGGCCGGCGTTGACGTCCAGCACCAGTGGGCCGCACTGCAGGCGCGGATGCGCGTGGCCGGCGCTGCGGCGGATCAGCGCGCGCAGGCGCAGCAGCAGCTCTTCTGGCTGGAACGGTTTGGTCAGGTAGTCGTCGGCGCCGGCATCGAAACCGGCCAGTTTGTCATGCCAGCGGGCGCGGGCGGTCAGCACCAGCACCGGGAAGTCGCGCCCGGCCTGGCGCCAGCGCTCGATCACGCTCAGCCCGTCCAGGCCCGGCAGGCCCAGATCGACCACGGCTGCGGCGATGTCCTCGATCTGCCCCTGGTACTCGGCATCCCGGCCCTCCGCAGTGTGGATGACCACATAGCCGGCCTCTTCCAGCAGCGTCTGCAATCGGCTGGCGAGCAGGGCGTCATCTTCGGCGAGCAGCACGCGCATCAGTCTTTTTCCATCTTCAGCAGGCGGCCGGTGGCGGCATCGTAATCCAACTCCATCACCACGCCATCCGGGCCAAGGATCTCGATCTCGTATTTCCCGTCATCCAGTTCCACCTCGATCAGCTTGCCCGGATAACGCCGCAATGCGTCGGCGACCACCTGCTCCAGCGGCACGAAGCGACCCTGGCGCACCGCCTGGCGAACGCTGTCCTGCTGACGGCTGCCACCGTCGAGGACCCGCATCGGGTCCTGCGGGGCGAGGGTCAGCAGCAGGGGCAGCATCAGGGACAGGGCAGACATGCGGGCACGCAGGGCAAAGGGCAGGGCACCGGTATACCGGGGCTGTCTAAACAGTATCTAACAGTCGCCCTCATGGTCCGGTTAGGGGCGGTGGCCAGACTGGCGGTGCCGGAATGGACCGGTGCCCCCTCAAGGATTCCCATGAAGACGATGATTGCCGCTACCGCCCTGGCCGCTGCGCTGTTCGCCACTCCGGCCTTTGCCGCCAACCTGTCGGCCGCCCAGGTCCAGGCCAAGCTGAGCGCGGCCGGCTACACCCAGGTGCATGAGCTGGAGCACGACGATGGCGTGTGGGAAGCGGACGTGACCCGCAAGGACGGCACTGTCGATGAAGTGATCATCGATGACACCAAGGGCGAGATCTTCGATCCGCGCGATGGCCGCGCCGTGCTGGACGCCGGGCAGATCCTGGCGCTGGCGGGCAAGGCCGGGTTGACGCAGATCGAGTCGATCGAGCGCGATGGCGCGACCTGGACCCTGGATGCGCGCAACGCCCGCAACCAGCGCGTGGAAGTGCGCATGAGTGGCCACGACGGCCGCGTGCTCGCCAGCAAGCGTGATGGCTGGTGGGATTGATTCCAGCGCGCCACCGCGCGCTGGATGCACGAACGGCCGGGTTTCCCCGGCCGTCCGCATGTCCGCTTGAAGTATCCCGCGCTTACCAGCGCGAGGGGTAATCCCAATAGCCCGGGCCGCGGCCGTAGCCACCGTAACCGTCGAAGCCGTCATAGCCGTACGCACCATAGGGGCCGTAGAAGCCAGGGCCCTTGCCTTCGCTCACCCGGATGTTGATGTTGACGTTGCGGGTGTTGCCTTCGTCATTGGTGTAGTTCTTGCTCAGGTTGAGTTCGGCGGCGTTGTAGTGGGTATTGCCGAAATTCTCCGAGTAGCCGATGCCGGTGGTCAGGCTGCCGTTGACCCGCAGCTTGTCGTCGGTCACGTGGGCGATGCCGTTGGCCGCACGATCGGTTGAACGCCGGCCGGTACGATCGCCGTAGAACGTGCCCGGCGGATCGCCGCGCAGGGACTGATCGCTCAAGTACTGCATGGGCGCATCGGGAATGCTCAGATCCAGCCCGGTCGAGGACTGCGGGCCGGTGGCGCCTGCCGCAGACTGGGCCAGCGCCACACCGGGCAGGGACAGGCACAGCAGCAGGGGAAGCAGGCGGATCATGAGAGGCTCCGGAGCAGACAGGCGGGACGGCCGACAGCGCTGACGCTAGCAGGCATAGTTTGAATGATGCCTGTCATGGCGTGGGTTGCAAGGGGAACTCAGCGCAACCGGCCGAATCCGAACAGCTCTGCCAGCGGATGCCGGCGCCGCTCGATGCCCGCGCGCAGCAGCCCGGCCCCGATCATGGAGTAGGTGATCCCGTTGCCGCCGTAGGCCATCGCGAACAGCACCCGAGGCCCCCATTGCGGGTGCGGGCCGAAGAACGGCAGGCCATCGTGGGTCTCGGCAAAGGTGCCGCCCCAGGAGAAGGCCGGCTGCAGCGGCAGGTGCGGGAACAGTTGGGTGGTCTTCTTGAGCAGCGTGACGGTCTTGCTCTCCACCCGGCGGTCGCGCCGCGCCGGGAGATCGATGGCATCGTCCTCGCCGCCGATCAGCAGCCGGTGGTCACCGGTGCTGCGCAGGTACAGATACGGCCGCGCCGATTCCCATGCCATGGTCTCGCGCAGGGGGCCGAGCAGGTCCGGATGGATCGGATCGGTGATGAAGGCGTAGCTGCTGCGGTTGCGGGCCACCGAGGGCTTCAACCAGCGCTGCCCGGCATAGCCGGTGGCCAGCACCACATGGCGGGCACGGATGCGCGCGCCGCCCAGGGTGGTGGCGGTCACGCCGCGCGGGGTCGGGGTGAGCGTATCGAGCACGGTGCGGTCGTAGACGCCGCAGCCGCGCGTGTGCAGCCGCATCAGCAGCCGGTAGGTGAGCCGGTAGGGGTCGATGCGTGCGGCGAGCGCGCTGAGGATCGCGCCCGGTGCACGGATGCCGTACTCGGCCTGGACCGCCTCGCTGTCCAGCCAGCGCACATCGAAGCCGTGCTTGGCACGCAGTGCGCACTCTTCGGCCAGTACGGCCTGGTGCCCGCGCTTGCTCGCGTAGTACAGGCTGGCCATGCGGTGGCAGTCCACATCGCGGAACGGCGCGGCCACCTTGCAGATGGCCGGGATCGCCTCGGCACAGGCCTGATAGGCCAGCACCGCCGCGTCCTCGCCGTAGCGTTGGGCCAGGTCGATCAGGTGCGTGTCAATCTCATACTGCAGCAATGCAGTGCTGGCCGCGGTGCTGCCCCAGCCGATGTCGCGCTGTTCGATCAGCGCCACATCATGGCCGTGCGCGCACAGCTCATCCGCAATCAGCGCGCCACTGATGCCGCCGCCGACCACCAGCACCTCGCAGTTGAGATCCTTCTCCAGCGGTGGGAAGGCATGCATCAGGCCGTTGCGCACGGCCCAGAACGGATACCCGCTCTTCAGATCCATGGCAGCCTCAGGCGGTGGGGTGGCCGGTGTGCGGGGTCTGGATCAGGTCGGTCAGGTCGAAGCCCTGCAGGCGCGCCTGGGCCAGATAGTGCTCCTGCGTGGTGCGGTCCAGCGTGGGCGTGCGCGAGAGCAGCCAGAGGAACTTGCGGTCCGGGCTGCCGACCAGCGAGACGCTGTAATCCGGTGCGATCTGGATCACCCAGTAGTCGCCCTTGGTGAAAGGCAGCCAGCGCAGGCCCTTGGGCAGGAAGCTGACCTCCAGCCGCGCGGTGTCGTTGTCCACGGGGCAGGCTTCGCCGTCGGCTTCCTCGATCTCGTTGCCCATGCGGCAGCGGTTGACCACGGCAACGTGGCCGTTGTCCTTGAGGCTGTAATGCGCGGACACATCCGTGCAGCCTTCCGGCTCATGCTTCATCGGCAGGCGGGCGATCTCGTACCAGGTGCCCAGGTAACGCGGCAGCTTGAGGTCGGGAACGGTTTTCAGATCGGGCTGTGTGGTCATGGGTGAACGCTGGTGGGAGTGCGATCCCACGATGCCGGGGCCGCTGCCACGGCCGGGTGAAGCCGGGGCGAGTGCGGCGTCGAGAACGCTGCGTTGTCGATGCGTCATGCTCCGGCCGCGTGGGCGGCGCTATGCTGGGCCGGAGCGCCATCAGCGCTTCTTTCAACAGCGATGGAGATACGGATGTACCAGGTGATTCTGCTCAAGAGCGAAACCGGCGTTGCCCGCCAGCAGCGCGAGACCGCCGACGATGTGCTCGACCACGAGGGCGTGACCTACACCCTGCGCGCCGGGCCGCGGCAGCCGTTGCCGACCGATCACGCCTGGGATGAGATCGCGGTCTACGCGCCCGAGGAGATCACCGAGGAAGAGTTCCAGGACTGGTATGCCCGCCTGCAGCCGCAGGTTGAAGAGCTCCGCCTGAAGTACTGAGTGCCCGCATACCTGTTCTGAACGGGGCCCGGTTTATAGTCGCGGGCAGGCGCGGTGGTCCGCGCGAACCGTTGGTGCTGGCGTGTCGCTTCGTCATTCTTCGTTTGTGGTGCGGTCGCTGGGCTGGCTGCTGTTGTTGACCTGTCTCGGCGCCGCGCCGGTCGCTCTCGGGCAGGCCACGGATCCGCCCCCGGATCCGGCCAAACAACTGGTCCAGGCCGAAAAAGCGCTGCGCGCCACCAGCGATGCGCTGGAGGATGCGGGCACCACTGAAACCCTGAAGGCGCTGTCCGACCGCGCCCTGGCCGTCCAGCGCGATGCCGACGGCCTGCAGAGCGCCCTCGACCCGCAGCTTCAGCAGGTGGATGCGCGGCTCGAGCAGCTTGGCCAGGTCGCCGAAGGCACCGTCGAGCCGCCGGAAGTGAGCCGGCAGCGCAAGGCGCTGAACCAGCAGAAGGCCGACATCACCGCGCAGATCGCCCGCGCCAAGCTGCTCTCAGTGGATGCCAAGCAACTCGGCGAGCGCATCGAGAAGATGCGGGTCACCCAGTTCAGCGAACAGCTGAGCCGCAAGGTCGCCTCACCGCTGTCGCCTGCGCTGTGGCGCAGCTTCGCCAAGGATGTGCCGGACGATGTGCACCGCCTGGCCATTCTTTATCGGCTGGGCGAAGACGCGGCCCGCAAGGCCATTGCCAAGCATGGCTGGAACGCGCCCTTGATCGGGCTGGCGGTCGCACTGGTGATGTTCTTCCCGTTGCGGCTGTGGCTGCGCGCGCTGGGGCGCCGCTTTGCCGCCTCCGAGCGTGCACCCGATGGACGCCTGCGCCGCTCTGGCCTGGCGGTGTGGCTGCTGCTGGTCGGCACGCTGTTGCCGGGCCTGGCGGCGGTTGCCCTGGTGGAGTCGCTGGATGCGATCGGCGCGATTCCGCCGCGCCTGCAACAGGTGGCCGAGACGTTCGAGGTGGCCACCTTCGTGGCGGCCTTCATCGCTGCGCTCAGCGCCTGTCTGCTGGTACCCAAGCGCCCGTCGTGGCGGCTGCTGCCGCTGGATGACAGTGCGGCGTTGCGGCTGCGCAAGTACGCGTGGGGCGCGGCCGGCCTGACCTGGCTGAGCATCATGCTGGTTGCCCTCGACCGTGCAGCCCGCACCAGCGAAGTGACCACGGTGGCCGCCGATGGGTTGATGGCGCTGACCTACCTGGGGCTGATCATCGCGATCCTGACCTCGCTGGCGCGCATGCACAACCGTCAGGCGGCCGAAGCCGCCGAGGCCGAAGCACGGGCCGATCCCCGCGCCGGTGGCGATGGCAAGGTGCGAGGGGCACCTCGCCGCAGTGGCTGGATCGTGTTGGCGCGTCTGGTCGGCCACATCGCCGTGGCTGCAGCGGTGATCGCCACACTGCTGGGGTATCTCAACTTCGCGCTGTTCGTGGCCCAGCAGCTGGTCTGGGTCGCGGTGGTGTTCATGGCGGTCTCGCTGCTGCTCAAGTTTGCCGATGACCTGGCCACCTGGGTGCTCGCGCCCAGCAGCCGTGCCGGGCAGACCATCGTGTTGACCACCGGGCTCAGCGAGTCGCGGGTGGAGCAGGCCGGCGTGCTGCTCTCGGCGGTGCTGCGGGTCGGGGTGATCGTGCTGGGCGTGCTGATGCTGGCCGCGCCGTTCGGCAACCTCAACGCCTTCCTGGGCGGTCTGGACTCGTTGTCCGGCGGTCTGAAGATCGGTGAGACCACGCTCCGGCCGAGCAGCGTGCTGTACGCGGTGCTGGTTTTCCTGGTGGTGTGGGCGGTGATGCAGACCTTCCAGCGCTGGCTGAGCGACACCTATCTGCCCAAGACCGAGCTGGATGCCGGTGCGCGCAACTCGATCAGCACCGTCACCCGTTATCTCGGCATCATCGCCGCGGTGCTGTGGGGTGTCACCGCGCTGGGCATCGGCCTGGAGAAGCTGGCACTGGTGGTCAGCGCGCTGTCGGTGGGTATCGGTTTCGGTCTGCAGGCGATCACCCAGAACTTCGTCTCGGGCCTGATCCTGCTGGCCGAGCGGCCGGTCAAGATCGGCGACTGGGTCAAGCTGGGGGACCAGGAAGGCGACATCAAGCGGATCAGCGTGCGCTCGACCGAGATCCAGGTCGGCGACAAGTCCACCTTGATCGTGCCCAATTCCGAGCTGATCACCAAGACCATCCGCAACATGACGATGGGCAACGCGCAGGGCCGGATCCAGATCCAGTTCTCGGTGCCGTTGAACACGGACGTGGCCGCATTGCGGCAGATTCTGCTGGATGCCTACACCGATCACCCGGGCGTGCTGAGCGACCCGGCACCGTCGGTGTTCATCGACTCGATCGCCAATGGGCAGATCGCGATCAACAGCTTCGCCTACGTGTCAGGCCCGCGTGCGGTGTACGGCGCGCGCAGCGAGCTGTACTTCACGGTGCTGCAGACGTTTGCCGAGGCCGGGATCGCGCTGTCCTCGCCGACGGATATCCATCTGGTGCGGGATCCGGCGGCGACGCCGGCCCCGGACGCGTAAGCAGGCCGGTAGGTACCGACCATTGATCGGTACCTTCCGGCGCCGTCAGCCGCGGTTGCCGCGGCGCGACGGCACCAGCGCGAAGGTATCCACGGCCAGCTTCTCGGCGTGGTTCAACCAGGCACGCACCTCCAGATCATCGACCTCGTGGTCCAGGCCGAAGCTCAGGTTGATGCGACCCTCGGCATCCGGCTGTACCCACTGCTGGGCGACCACCACCTTGCGCTGCGAGGAGACCGCCTCGATCCAGAAGCCGCGGTCGGGTGACTGCTTGGTCACCAGCTGCACCATGTATTGGCCGGCCCGGGTGCGGCGACCCTTCTGGGTGATCATGTGCGCCTGGCGGATGCTCGGGCGCGGGCCGTTGAACGGATCCAGCGGGCCATCCACCGCCACGCCACCGCGCAGCTGGTCATCGCGGAACAGCTTGATGCCCTTGTCCTGGTTGACCAGCATCGCGCACCAGTCACCATCGGCCGAGCCGTCTTCGAACGCGGTGCAGCGATCCACGTAGGCCAGCGTATTGGACGGGTCGGCCAGATCGAACTGCTTGGAGGTGTTCTCCAGGTAGACCGATTTCAGGTCCCAGTGCTTGTCGTACTCCAGCAGCACCGGCGGCTGCACATGCTGCAGGCCGATCACCACCTGGTTGTCGTCATCGATGCGCAGCTGGCGGGTCTTGTCGCCCAGCCACAGCGAGCGCGAGAAGGCGAGATAGCGCGGGTAGTCCTTGCCGTTGTCGCGGAACACCGCGGCGCTGGCACTGTCCGAACGCTCCGGATGCAGCAGCGAGCGGCCGAAGCCGATCGAATCGATGGCCGGATCGATCAGGCTCAGCAGGGTGGCGCCCGAATCCAGCGTCGAGCCGGCTGGTGCGGCCAGCTGGCGCGGGGCGATGTCCTTGCCCAGGAACAGCAGCAGGTTCTCGCGCTCCTGTTTGGCCAGGATATGGCTGAGATCGTTCGGCATGGCCAGGTGATCGGAGGCGATCACGATCAGGGTGTCTTCGCCGTACGGGCTGGCATGGATACGGTCGACCAGCTTGGCGATCAGCCCGTCGGTGCACTTGAGCGCATTGAGCATGCCGATGTTGCCGTGCTCGCTCTTGTAGCGGGTGCCTTTGCAGGCCACGGGCAGGTGACCGGCCGGGTGATGGGTGTCCATGGTCAGCGTGGTGAGCATGAACGGCTCGCCCTTGCGCGAGAGCTGCACGAAGCGGTCATACGCTTTGTCCAGCAGCACATCGTCATGCACGCCCCACGGGGAGAAATGCGCGCGGGTGATCTTCTGCTGCTTGAACCAGGCCAGGTCGTCGACGGTATCGAAGCCATGCGTGGCCAGGAACTGGCCTTTGCCGGCGAACTGGCCGTTGGCCCCGCCCAGATAGTGATTGGTGTAGCCCTGCTGCTTGAGGTAATCGCCCAGGCAGACCGCTTCGGGCAGGAAGCTGCCCATGCGGCCCATGCTGTTTTCGTCTTCCTTGGCGGTGGTCAGCGGCACACCACACATCGAGGAGACCAGGCCGGCGATGGTCCAGCCACCGCCTTCGGCCGAGACCAGCCCGCGCACGTCCAACGATTGCGCGGCGAGCCGGTTGATGTTGGGCATCAGGTCCGGGAAGGTCTTGTCATCGAGATAGGTGCGTTCCAGGCTTTCGCCATAGATCCACACGATGTTGCGTGGCTTGGTCAGCGGTTGCGTGGGCACGCGGTACTCCGCTTTGACCATGCTGTAGTCGACCGGGCGCATCTGCTGGTACAGACGCTGGCCATCGCTGTACAGCGGGCTCACCACGATCGCGACGAACCACATGGCCATGAAGCCGGCAAACACCGCCTTGCCATGCGCGGGGCGGTGGCGGCGACGCAGGCGTGCCAGCAGCAAGGGGGTGAGCGAGACCAGGGCCAGCGCGATGAAGCCGGCGATGTAGTGCTTGAAGTCGGCGACACCGGCGCCTTCCATGTCCGCGCCGAGGTGGTACAGCGTGGCTGCATTGAGACCGTCACCGGACAACTTGTTGATCAACCACCATGCGCTGAGCGTCAGCAGCAGCAATGACATCAGGCTTGCCTTCCACCACACCCATTTGTCAGATGCGAGGAACAGCCAGGTGAGCAGCAACAGTGACAGCAGCAGGATCCAGAGCATAAGCACTTTTGGCAGTGGAGACAGGTGGTGATGGACGTCATGACGACGCAGTTCCCATCCGACCGGCTGTCTCAACCACACATGCATGACAAGCCGATGACTCGATCATGCCTGCACGAACCTGACTGAAATGTTTGTTGAAAACGACAGGCTCGATCACCTATCGCACTGCGATATGCGACGTAAAACGCGCGTGAAGGAGTGCGCGCGATGCAGCACTGCATCACGCGTTGTGGAGGGTGTCTGATCGTCGTGTCTGAATGCGTGACGTGCTTGACGTGCGTGGAGATCGCGTCAACGGTGCCCGCGTTCTTCCTTCGAGCGCGCACGACGATCAAAGATCAGCGCACTGAGGATGATGCCCAGGCCAAGGAACACACCGATCAACATCAAGGTGAATGCGATGGCGGGATAGCCGAACAGATGCCAGCCGGTATCGACTTTCATCATCATCGCCGCAGCGAGTATCAGCGCGGCGGTGACGATACCGGCGGACACGCGGTTGGCGATCTTCTGCAGGTTCTCCATCAGGCGAGATTCTTCCAGCCCGGTGACTTTCATCTGCAGGCGGTTCTCGGCGAGCAGCGCGAGGATGTCGGTCATTTTGCGCGGCCCATCGCGCAGCAGCTGTTGGATCTCCATCGCCTCGCTGGCCAGATTGGCTTTGGACAGCGATTTCTTGAGACGTGCGCGCATCACGTGCTGCAGCTGTTTCTCCACGATGCGGCGCGTATCCAGGTCGGGCGACAGCAGTCGGCAGACAGTTTCCAGATTCAGCAGTGCTTTGCCGAGCAGGCTCAGCTCCGGCGGGGTGCGCAGTCCACTGGCGGTGGCGATGCGCACCAGGTCCAGCACCACGCGGCCTTCGGAGAAGCTGCTGTTGGCCGCGTAGCGCGCGATGACCTGGCCGGTCTCGCGCAGGTAGCGTTCCTCGTCGAAGTACTCCAGCCGCGTACTGATGCCGATGATCTCGTCGGCGACTTCTTCGCCGCGTCCATCCACTGCCGCGAACAGCAGCTTGAGCAGGCGCTCGCGCAGCCGCGGCGGCATGTGCGCGACCATGCCCAGGTCGAAGATCGCCAGACGACCGTCCGGGGTGACGCGCAGGTTGCCCGGGTGCGGATCGGCATGGATCTCGCCGTGCACGAAAATCTGATCCACATAGCCGCGGATCAACGCCGCGGCAAGCGGCGCCATCGGCTGTTCGGTGCGGCGCACGTCGGGGATCATGTCCACGCGCACGCCCTGCGCCAGCTCCATGGTCAACACGCGATGACTGCAGTAGTCCCAGATCGGCTGCGGCATCCACAGCGGTTTGAACGGTTTGAGGTGCTGCCCGAAGCGCTGCAGGTTCTCGGCCTCCGCCTGGTAGTCCAGCTCCTGCATCAGGGTTTTGGCGAACTCATTGAGCCAGTCGCGCAGGCGTACGCGACGGCCGACCTGGGTGAGGTGGTCAGCGGCCAACGCGAAGCTGCGCAGCACCTCCAGGTCCGAGCGCAGCTGTGCGGCGACCTCGGGCTTCTGCACCTTGACCGCCACCTGGCGCCCGTCATGCAGTTCGGCGCGGTGGACCTGGGCGATCGAGGCGCAGCCCAGCGGGACCGGATCGAAACTGGCGAACAGCTTGGAGACCGAGGCCCCCAGCTCCTGTTCGATGATCGCCGCAACGCGCTCGACCGGAATCGGCGCTACGTTCTCCTGCATGCGCTCCAGGGCCGTGGCGAACTCCACCGGCACCATGTCCGGCCGGGTGGAAAGCATCTGGCCCAGTTTGACGAAGGTCGGCCCCAGCGATTCCAGATCGGTGACGAACTGCTCCGGGTTGCCGTCCGGCGGCACATCGTGGACCGCGCGGGCGTCCAGGTTCATGCCGGAAAACACGCCGGAATTACGGTAGCGCAACAGCAGGCGCAGGATCTGGCTGCGACGGTTCATGCCCTTGACCAGCGACGGCGAACCGGGGACGACGGGCGTGGTGTTCAAGCAGGACTCCGGGGCGACGATCACCGGCAGTGTGGCCGGGCGGGGGTGGTGGGCCGGTGAATCCGCACCCGCTACCGCGACAGGGGGCGGATCGGTCAGAATCGGCGCTCCCGCTTCCTCCTTTGGATCCACCATGGCCGGTGCCAGTCTGTTCGCGTTGCTCGATGATATTGCGTCCCTGCTGGATGACGTGGCGGTGCTGACCAAGGTGGCGGCCAAGAAAACCGCCGGCGTGCTCGGCGACGACCTGGCGCTGAACGCCCAGCAGGTGACCGGGGTCAGCGCCAACCGGGAGCTGCCGGTGGTGTGGGCGGTGGCCAAGGGCTCGCTGGTCAACAAGGCGATCCTGGTGCCGGCCGCGCTGGCGATCAGTGCCTGGCTGCCGTGGGCGATCACCCCGCTGATGATGATCGGCGGCGCCTTCCTCTGCTACGAGGGCGTGGAGAAGCTCGCGCACCGCTTCCTGCATTCGCGCGATGAGGACGAACAGCGCAAGGCCGAGCGGGTCAAGGCACTGGCCGATGAGAAGGTCGACATGGTCGCCTGGGAGAAGGACAAGGTGAAGGGCGCGATCCGCACCGACTTCATTCTCTCGGCGGAGATCATTGTGCTGTCGCTGGGCGTGGTCTCCAGCGCCCCCTTCCTCAACCAGGTCACCGCGCTGGTGGTGATCGCGCTGGCGATGACCGTGTTCGTCTACGGCCTTGTCGCCGGCATCGTCAAACTCGACGATCTGGGCTTGTATCTGTCCAACAAGGGCGCCGCGCTGGCCGCGATCGGCCGGGGCCTGCTGGTGGCCGCACCGTGGCTGATGAAGTTCCTCTCGGTGGCTGGCACTGCGGCCATGTTCCTGGTCGGCGGCGGGATCCTGGTGCACAGCATCGCGCCGCTGCATCACGCCATTCTGGAGATGGGCGGTGATGGCCGCTGGGGCTGGTTGATCAACGCGCTGGGCAACGTGATCGTCGGCGTGGTGATCGGCGCGGTGGTGCTGGGCGCGGTCACCGCATTCCAGAAGCTGCGCGGGGCCAAGCCGGCGCATTGAGGCTCGGCCAGCTCAGGCCGATTCCCACCCGCGCAGGGCCTCCAGTTCGGCGCGGGCACGGGCCAGGCGGCGCCCGGAGAGCGCGTCGATCGCGCGCTGCAGCCGTGGTGAGGCCGGCGCACGCTGAACCCAGCGTCGCGCACCCACCATCGCGGCGATCATGGCCAGCGTCCCTGCACCCAGCGAGACCAGCAGCCACGGTGCGGCGAACGCGCCCAGATCCACCCCCCACGCCTGCCAGGCCACCAGCACCGGCACCGCCAGCCACAGCCAGCACCACGGCAGGCCGAGCAGCAGTTCGGTCAGTGCGGTATGCCAGCGCAGCGCGGCCAACTGCTGCGATTGCTCCACCACCGTATGGGTGGGGTGCAGCTGTCGTCGGCGCTGCAGGCGGGTGATGCTGACGATGATGGCCGCGATGCAGTACGCGTGCAGGGACAGCGCACTGAGCATCACCGCCAGCGGCGGCTGCTGCCACCACTGGCTGCCGCAGTACACCGCCACGGCCAGCCAGATCGCCAGCTGCAGCCACTGCCACAGGCTGAAGGCCCCCAGCTGATGCTGTACGGCGCGTTGCCGATGGCTGCGCCACGCATCCAGCGCGAAGGCCTCCTGCGCGTCGGTGGGAGCGTTGGCGTGACTCCACAGCTGCTTGAGCTCATCCGGTTGCATGGTGGTTCCCTCAGTCGGTGGGGTTCAAGCGGGTACGCAGCTGCTGGCGCACCCGGTGCAGGCGGGTGGAAACATTGGCGATGCTGATGCCCAGCACCTCGGCCATCTGCCGATGGTCGTGGTCGTCCAGGTGCAGCAGCATCAGGGCGCGGTCCAGCGGTGGCAGCGCGTGGATGGCGAGCTCCAGCTGGCGCAACGCGTGGCGGTGTTCGGGCGGTGCGGCGTCGTCCACCGCGGGCAGATCGTCGTCCAATGGTGCGTGGTGGCCCTGCCGGTGCTGCTGGCGACGCCATTGCGAGATCGCCACATTGAGCGCCACCCGATACAACCAGGTCGAGAAGCGCGCCCGCGCCGGGTCGAAATCCTCGAATGCCGCCCACGCCTGCACGCTGATCTCCTGGACCAGATCCAGCCGATCCTCGTGCTGATGGCAGTAACCGCGCGCCACCTTGAGCACGATGCCGCGATGCTGCTCCAGCAACGCGGCGAAGCGCGCGCGTGGATCGTGGGCGGTGCGGGGCAGGGTCATGTGCATACCCGGGTGATTCGCGCCGGGGCGCGGAATATCACAGCCATCGGATCAGCGCGCCGGCTCGGCAGCCTGCACGCGGTTCTTGCCGACCCGCTTGGCCGCATACAGCGCCGTATCGGCGCGTCGCAACAGCGCGTCCGCCGCTTCGCCCGGCTGCCATTGCGCCAGGCCGGCGCTGAAATGCACCGGCACCCGCTGCTCCTCCAACGGCAGCGGCCGCTGGGCGAGTGAGCGCTGCAGCCGCAGCAGGGTGGACATGCTGTCCGCCGCCGGCGTTTCCGGCAGCAGCAGGACGAACTCGTCCCCGCCCAGGCGCGCGATCGCATCGCTGCTGCGCAGGTGCAGCTGGCAGACCTCGACCAGATGGCGCAGTACCGCATCGCCGCCGGCATGGCCGTGCAGGGTGTTGGTCTGATGGAAATCGTCCAGATCGAGCAGGGCCAGCGCCAGCGGATGGCCATGGCGGGCGGCGCGCGCCATTTCGCGCTCGAGCAGTTCATCCAGCCCGCGCCGGTTGAGCGCGCCGGTCAGGGGATCGGTGCGGACCAGCCCGGAGACATCACGCAGCTCCTGCTCCAGCTCGGCGATGCGCTGCTCGGCCTGCTCCACCTCGCGGCGTGCATTGCCCAGGTGGTCGCGTGCCTGCAACGCCTGTTCCTGCACCCGGCCGGTATCCACCAGCACGTCCTGCAGGAGCTGGTTGAGATCGGCGATGCTGCGCGCTTCCTTCAGGGCCAGCGCATAGCTGCTGATGCGGTCGTGGTATTCGCCGGTGCTGACCGCCATGCCATCCAGGCGCTCGATGAAGCCGCCCATGACGTTCTTCATCGCCGCTTTGGATTCCACGATCCCCTGCTTGAGCAGGCCCTGCTTGTAGATCACTTCGCGCAGGTTGGCGCGTGCCTGTTCCACCGAGTCGCGATCGAGCGGGCCGCCGATCAGTGACCGCACCGCGTGCACCTGGCCGTGCAGCCAGCTGCTGTCGTCGAGCAGCTCGCCGATGTTGTCCAGCAGCAGATCGAACAGGCTCAGCAACAGCTCCTGCTGTTCCTGCCAGCCATCGCTGCGTACGCCGATCTGGTGGGACAGCTCGCGGAGCCGGACTTCGATCGGCTGCAGCGGTTGGCCGGGATGCCAGCGATGCACCTCACCGGCGAGGTGCCCGGGCTCTTCGCGCAGTTCAGGCATGTTCTGCAGCAGGCTGGCCACGGTCACCCCGAGGGTGTGCCGCAGCAGCTCGCGCAGGCGCAGGCTGTCGGGTTGGCCGTCGGGCGTTTCCTGTTCGATGGTGCGGATGTACTTGTCGATCAGCTGGCGCATCGCGCGGCCGTAGCTGACCCAGTCGCCGCTGCGCTGCGCCGACTGCAGCCGCAGGCCCATGTCGCCCAGCTCGCCGGGCAGGGTGGACATGCCATTGGCAAATGCGGCCAGCAGGGGCTCGGGGCTGTCGATCCCGGCAAACAGGCGCTGCAGCATCGCGCTGCTGCCGCCCTTCAGGACCGGGGCCGGTTCGCTGCGCGTGTCCACCGCGGTCCCCACGCTCTGCCGCCGCGACAGCAGCCGCCCGACAGCAGTGCCGGGGCTGGGGGGAGGGTCGTGCGGGTCCGTCATGCGGCAGGTCCTTGCAGGGCACGGCCGGGGGCCGGAGCGGTGGAGAGGTTGGAACAGTATCGGCGCAGTCCGGTCACGCTTGAACCGATCCTGCATGGCAGGATGGTAAGCACGAGCGAGGCAGGAGAATGCGATGAAGGTGATGCTGGTGGGCGCGACCGGATTGGTGGGCAGTCACGTGCTGCGGCAGTTGCTGGAGGACCCGCGCTGCGATGCGGTGGTTGCACCGACCCGACGCCCGGTGGGCATCACCGATCCCGCGCTGGTCAATCCGGTGGTGGACTTCGCGCAGTTGCGGGCCGAGGCCGACTGGTGGGCGGTGGATGCGGTGATCTGCGCGCTCGGTACCACGATCAAACAGGCCGGCAGCAAAGAGGCGTTCGCGCGGGTCGACCATGACGCGCCGCTGGCGGTGGCGCGGCTGGCGCGGGCGCAAGGCGCGCATGCCTTCGCGTTGAACTCGGCGATGGGGGCCGACCCGGGCTCGCGCATCTTCTACAACCAGGTCAAAGGCCGGCTGGAGCAGGACCTGCGGGAACTGGGCTACCCCTCCCTGACCCTGGTCCGCCCCGGGCTGATCGGGGGCGAGCGGGCCGAGCGGCGCACCGGCGAGCATCTGGCCAGCCTGGTGCTGGGCGCACTGGGTCCGGTCCTTCCACGGGCGTGGCGGATCAATCCGGCCGAGCTCATTGCGGCCGCGCTGGTCGAGGCGGCCCTGGCGCCGAGGCCCGGCGTCAACGTCGTGCGCTCGGCCGAGTTGGTGGAACGGTAAGCCGCCGGCCGCCAGATGCACGGCCAGCAGGCCACTGCGCTACCCTTTCTGCCCCTCAAGCGGTCCCTGCCATGTCCGTCGACAAGAACCAACGCGATCTCGAAGCCGGTATCCACACCGATCTGGAGGGGCGGCTGACCTACGGCGGCTACCTGCGCCTGGATCAGCTGCTGGCGGCCCAGCAGCCGCTGTCCAACCCGCCGCACCATGACGAAATGCTGTTCATCATCCAGCACCAGACGTCCGAGCTGTGGCTGAAACTGCTGGGGCACGAGCTGCGCGCGGCGATCGCTCACCTCAAGCGCGACGAGGTCTGGCAATGCCAGAAGGTGCTGGCGCGCAGCAAGCAGGTGCTGCGCCAGCTCACCGAGCAGTGGTCGGTGCTGGAGACGCTGACCCCTTCGGAGTACATGGGTTTCCGCGATGTGCTGGGCCCGTCGTCGGGCTTCCAGTCGCTGCAGTACCGCTACATCGAGTTCCTGCTGGGCAACAAGAACGCGCAGATGCTGCAGGTGTTCTCGCATGACCCGGCCGGCCAGGCCCAGTTGCAGGAGGTGCTTGATGCCCCCAGCCTGTACGAGGAGTTCCTGCGCTACCTGGCCCGCTTCGGCCATCCGGTCCCGGCCGGCTATCAGGGGCGGGACTGGCAGCAGCCGCACGTGGCCGACGATGCGCTGCACCCGGTGTTCGAGCGGATCTACCAGAACACCGACCGTTTCTGGCGTGAGTACGCGCTGTGCGAAGACCTGGTCGATCTGGAAACCGCCTTCCAGCTGTGGCGCTTCCGCCACATGCGCACGGTGATGCGGGTGATCGGCTTCAAGCGCGGTACCGGTGGCTCCAGCGGGGTCGGCTTCCTGCGCCAGGCGCTGGAGCTGACCTTCTTCCCGGAGTTGTTCCAGGTGCGCACCACGATCCGCAACGACGATCCGATGCCGCCGGATGCCTGATCGGGCATCCCCTGCAATAAGCCTATTCATATTTAGCCGGTCCATCCGCCGTACGGTGCGGCAGGCCCCGCCGTTGCTGCGCTGCCGGTCGTGGACCGGCAGTTGCAGATGCAAGTTCAGCGACCGTGCTGCCAGCGGTACACATCAGCGTGTATTTGACGTGAACGTGGTTGGTCTGGGATTCTCCCGCGCTGCTTTCGCACATCGGACGTGCATGTCTTCCACCGAACCCAGGAATCCCGCATGAGCGTAGACACCGCCGCGAAATCCGTTCCCGAACCGGCGTTGCCGGAGTTCAAGACCACGCTGGGCCATCCGCGCCCGTTGTGGATGCTGTTCATGACCGAATTCTGGGAGCGCTTCGCGTTCTACGGGATCCGCTGGGCGCTGGTGCTGTACATCGTCGCGCAGTTCTTCGAAGGCGACTCGGCCGGCCAGGCCGCAGCCAGCCGGACCTATGGTGCCTATCTGGCGCTGGTCTATGCGGCGGCGATCTTCGGTGGCTACGTTGCCGACCGGGTATTGGGTTACCAGCGCTCGATCCTGACCGGCGCGGTGATCATGGCTGCGGGCCTGTTCATGGTCGCGATGCCCAACAAGGAAATCTTCGAGCTGGGCCTGGCCACGATCATCATCGGCAACGGCCTGTTCAAGCCCAACATCTCCACCATGGTCGGCAAGCTGTACGGCCTGAAGGATGAGCGCCGCGACTCGGGCTTCACCATCTTCTACATGGGCATCAACATCGGCGCGATGATCGCTCCGGTGCTGACCCAGTACCTGGCCGAGAGCGTGTTCGGCACCAAGGCGATGCCGTCGTACAAGATGGTCTTCATCGCCTCGGGCATCGGCATGCTGATCAGCCTGGCCTGGTTCTACGTCGGCCGTGCCGGCCTCAAGGGCATTGGCGCCCCACCGGCCGGTGCCGAGGGCTATGGCCGCATCGTGATGGTGTTCATCGGTGCCATCGTGGCGATCCCGGTCGCCTTCTTTCTGCTCTCCACCGGCGCCACCGCGCTGGCCTGGATCCTGGGCGTGATGTTCATCGCGCTGGCAGTGCTGCTGCTGGTGGAGGGCATCCGTGAAGGCAAGGTCCAGCGTGACCGCGTCATCGCGATGCTGATCATCTTCACCTTCAACGTGATGTTCTGGATGTTCTTCGAACAGGCCGGCAGCTCGTTCACCTTCCTGGCTGACAACATCGTCAACCGCAACCTGGGTGGCTGGGAATTCCCGACTGCCTGGTTCCAGTCGGTCAACTCGGTGGCGATCATCACCCTGGCCCCGATCATTGCCTGGATCTGGATCAAGCTGGGTCGCGCCAACCCGTCGATCCCGCGCAAGTTCGGCCTGGGCCTGCTGTTCAACGGTGCGGCCTTCGCGCTGCTGATGGTGGCGCTGTCGAGCATGGTCGTGGACGGCAAGATTCCGTTCTGGACGCTGTTCATGGTCTACGTCATCCAGTCCGTGGGTGAGCTGTGCCTGTCGCCGATCGGCCTGTCGATGGTGACCAAGCTGGCGCCGGTGCGTCTGGTCGGCTTCGGCATGGGCGGCTGGTTCCTGTCCACCGGCATCGGCAACAACATGTCCGGCATCTTCGCCGGTGTGGTCAGCGGCGAAGGCGGCATGACCGTGGAATCAGCCCTGAAGGGCTACACCTTCGGCTTCTGGGCGTTGATCATTTCCGGCGTGGTGCTGTTCCTGGTCGCCCCGCTGATCAACAAGCTGATGCACGGCGTCAAGTGAGGTCTGCGATGCGCATGAAAGCAGCGGCAATGTCGATGATCGCGGCCGGCCTGCTGGCCGCCTGTTCGCCGTCGTCGGCGCCCACCGCTGCGCCTGCGCAGCCGCTGGATACCTCCGAGCAGAAGCCCCCGGTCGCCGATCCCGGCGAACCGGTGGCCTCGGGCAACACCCCGGCCGCGGCGGACATCGCCGCGATCGCGGCGCTCAACGCCCAGTTCGATCCCGCCCGCGATCCGGTCGCCGATCTGGCCACGGCCAAGGTCGAGGCCCAGCGCGGCGGCAAGCGGATCATCCTGGACGTGGGCGGCGAGTGGTGCCCGTGGTGCCATCTGATGGACGGTTTCATCGAGGGCGATGCGGAGATCCGCAGCTTCCGCGATGCGAACTATGTCTGGATGAAGGTCAACTACAGCGAAGACAACGAGAACGCGGCGTTCCTGTCGCAGTTCCCGGCAGTGAAGGGCTACCCCCACCTGTTCGTGCTCGATGCCGACGGCACGCTGCTGCATTCGCAGTTCACCGGGGAGCTGGAGGCGGACAAGGGGCAGAAGAAGGGCTACGACCGTGGCCGCTTCTTCGCCTTCATGAAGCAATGGGCGCCACCGAAGGCGTCATGATCGAAAAAGCCGCGGATTCCGCGGTTTTTTTTGCGCTCAATTTCTGCGCAGCCCTGCCGCTACCTCCAAGGACCTCATGCCGCGCTGTTCGTGGCGGACAACCGACGGAATCCACGCATGCAGCCGGGCACCAGCGACAGCACCACCGAAGTTTCCCTTGATGCGCCGGCCGGCGTGAGCCTGCCGCCGGTCGATGTGCTGCTCGACGATCAAACCGCGCCGGATGCGCTGGATGCCGAGGCGGAGACCCCGGCGCCGGGCGCTATCCGCTACCGCCTGCCGATGGTGTCCGTGCCGGACAACGTGCTGCTCAAGGCGGCCGTGCAGAAACTGGTCGAGCAGAAGGCGCAGCTGGACGCGCTCGCGCGCCAAGGCACGCTGCCGGGCCTGATTCCCGCCGAGTGGCCGGGCAGTGGCATCCGGGGCGTGGACCTGCAGGGCTTCGTGCTGAGCGTGGTGCCGTTCCTGCAGAACGCAAGCAAGGACGAGACCGCGCCCGCGCGTCTGCCGCTCAAACACGTGCTCGGCGATGCCGGGCGCTGGGATCAGCACGATGTCGCCGAGCCCAAGTCGCTGGCGTTCTTCCTGGCCAGCGATGATCGCGCCAGTGCCGGTGTGAAAGATCCTGCCGAGGCCTACCTGGTCGGTGCGCTCGGCCTGGCGTGGGCACACGAGGGACGCACCCGTCCTGGCTTCCTGCGCGCGATGGGCTACGACAGCATGGCTGCGCGCGTGCATATGCTGCCGTACCCGGCTGCAGCGCAGCTGGCGCTGTACAGCGTCACCGCGCATGGTGTGACCCAGATCTGGTGCGTGATGGACCGCCGCAAGGTGCGGCCCTTGCTGGCGCCCTGGATCAGCGTGCCGCTGCTGACCGCCTATGGCGTGAGCGCCCCCCAGACCTGGCCGACCAGCTTCCCGGCGGTGGATGAGGTGGCCGCGATGCTGGCCACCGCGCGCACCGGCAAGGGGCCGGTGGAGGCGGACCTGACCAAGGTCGCGGCCAAGGTCGCGCAGGATGCATCGGCAGAGACGTGGATGCCGGTCAGTCTGCTCCAGGTCGGGACCTGGTCACCGCGCTGGCGCTACTTCATGGCCGTGTTCATCGGCCTGCCGTCACTGCTGCTGGTGGTCGCTGCACTGGCCCTGCCAGGCGCGATCGAGGCGGCCGCAGTGGCCGCCTCGCTGGGCTTTGCCGCCGGCGCCATCGGCGCCCTGGCCGCGCCGTGGGTGCATGCACGGCGCAAGCACCTCAGCTGAGCCGCAACGACCAACGGTCGTTGCCTACTCGTCCATCCGCTGCAGGCCTTCCCCGGCCAGGCGCAGGATCAGCGTTTCCAGCAGCTGCTCCTCTTCTTCGCTGAGCACGGACATCAGCTTGCGGGTGATATCGATCACCAGCGGGGCGATGGTCTCATACACCTCGAACCCGGCGGCCGACAGCGCCAGCACCGAGCGGCGGCGGTCATCGCCGTGGGTTTCACGCTTGATGAAGCCGCGTTCGAGCAGTCTGGCAACGGCGCGGCTGACCGCGACCTTGTCCATCGCGGTGCGATCGGACACCTCGCTGGCCGACGAGCCCGGATACAGCGCCAGGACCGTGATCACCCGCCACTCGGGGATCGCCAGGCCATAACGGTCCCCGTACAGCTTGGCGATGTTGCCGCTGACGCGGTTGGACAGCACGCTCAGCCGGTAAGGCAGGAACTGCTCCAGATCGAGCAGGGCGTGCGAGGCGCGGATGCTGTGACTGCTGGGATCGGGCGGGCTCATGTTGCGGTGCACCTTGATGGTGGTTTCATGTGAAACTATAACCTACGTTCCGGACTCCGCATTCTCGCGGGTCTGTCTTCCTACCGCACCTGGTTTTTTCCGATGCGGACTGCTTTGGAGCCACAGCATGACCAGCCAAACGAGCACCGCGTCCTTCGCACCCGATCCGGGCATGCAGGTCACCACCTTCGAAAACCCGATGGGCATCGATGGTTTCGAGTTCGTCGAGTTCGCCGCCCCGGCCGGCCGTGGCGCGGAACTGCACGACTATTTCCGCAAGATGGGCTTCACCGCGGTGCTGCGCCACAAGCAGCGTGCGATCACGGTCTATCGCCAGGGCGACGTGAACTTCCTGGTCAATGAGGAGCCGGATTCGTTCGCCTCGGACTTCGCCGAGAAGCACGGTCCGTGCGCCTGCGGCTTCGCCATCCGCTTCAAGAAGCCGGGCGATGAGGTCTACCAGATGGCGCTGGGCAACGGTGCCGAAGCGATCGACTTCAAGCCCGACACCCGCGCCGTCGCCGCCCCGATCATCAAGGGCATCGGCGACTGCATGCTGTACTTGGTCGACCGTTACGGCGCCAGCGGCAGCATGTTCGATACCGACTACGCGCCGATCGAAGGGGTGGACCCGCGCCCGAAGGGCTTCGGGCTGACCTTCATCGATCACCTGACCCACAACCTGTACTTCGGCAACATGCAGCAGTGGTCGGATTACTACGAGCGCCTGTTCAACTTCCGCGAGATCCGCTACTTCGACATCAAGGGCCTCAAGACCGGCCTGGTGTCCAAGGCGATGACCGCCCCGGATGGCATCGTGCGCATCCCGCTCAACGAATCCTCCGATCCGAAGAGCCAGATCAACGAATACCTCGATGCCTACAAGGGCGAGGGCATCCAGCACATCGCCTGCTTCACCGAGAACATCTACGACACCGTGGAAGCGATGCGCGCCCAGGGCGTGGAGTTCCTGGATACACCGGACACGTACTTCGATGTGATCGACATGCGCGTACCCAACCACGGTGAAGACGTCGCGCGCCTGGCCAAGAACAAGATCCTGATCGATGCCGACCCGGAGACGCACCAGCGCAAGCTGCTGCAGATCTTCACCACCAACTGCATCGGCCCGATCTTCTTCGAGATCATCCAGCGCAAGGGCAATGAAGGCTTCGGCGAGGGCAACTTCACCGCGCTGTTCGAGAGCATCGAGCGCGATCAGATCAAGCGCGGCGTGCTGTAAGACGCCTGCGGTAAAGCGTCCGGCATCCGTCGGCGTTACGCTTCAACGGTGGCATCCGCGTTCGCGTGGGTGCCACTGGCTGTACTCCCTTGCCATCCACGCCTCCGGCGGAGCAGGACCATGAACAACCCGATGTCATCGCGCGGCTATCAGACCGGTTTCGGCAACGAGTTCGCCACCGAGGCGGTGCCCGGTGCGCTGCCGGTGGGGCAGAACTCCCCGCAGCGTGTCGCCCATGGCCTGTACGCCGAACAGCTGTCCGGCACCGCATTCACCGCGCCACGCGGCAGCAACCGCCGCAGCTGGGTGTACCGCATCCGCCCGGCGGTGACCCACGGTGAGTTCACCCCCTTTACCCAGCCGCATCTGCACGGCGATTTCGCGCACGGCGCGGTGTCGCCCAATCAGCTGCGCTGGGATCCGTTGCCACTGCCCACCACGCCCACCGATTTCATCGACGGGCTGTACACGATGGGGGGCAACGGCTCGCCCGACGCCCACCATGGCGTGGGTATCCACCTGTATGCCGCCAACCGCGACATGCAGGGCCGCTATTTCTACAACGCCGATGGCGAGCTGCTGATCGTGCCGCAGCTCGGCCGCCTGCGTCTGCTCACCGAAATGGGCGTGATCGAGGTCGAACCGCAGCAGATCGCGGTGATCCCGCGCGGCGTGCGCTTCCGTGTCGAGCTGCCTGATGGCGATGCCCGTGGCTACGTCTGCGAGAACTTCGGGGCGCTGCTCAAGCTCCCCGACCTGGGGCCGATCGGGTCCAACGGCCTGGCCAATCCGCGCGACTTCGAAACCCCGCATGCGGCGTTCGAGAACATCGACGGCGCGTTCGAACTCATCGCCAAATTCGAGGGCCAGCTGTGGCGTGCGGATATCGATCACTCGCCGCTGGACGTGGTCGCCTGGCACGGCAACTACGCGCCGTACCGCTACGATCTGCGCCGCTTCAACACGATCGGTTCGATCAGCCACGATCATCCCGATCCCTCGATCTTCCTCGTGCTGCATTCGCCCAGCGACACCCCGGGGACCAGCAACATGGATTTCGCGATCTTCCCGCCGCGCTGGCTGGTCGCGCAGAACACGTTCCGCCCGCCGTGGTTCCACCGCAACATCGCCAGCGAATTCATGGGCCTGATCCATGGCGCCTACGATGCGAAGGCCGAAGGTTTCGTGCCCGGCGGTGCCTCGCTGCACAACTGCATGAGCGGCCACGGCCCGGACGCGGCGACCTTCGAGAAGGCCTCCGCCGCCGACCTGAGCAAACCGGACGTGATCAAGGACACCATGGCCTTCATGTTCGAAACCCGCGGCGTGATCCGCCCCACCGCACAGGCGATGGACGCGGCGCATCGCCAGCGCGGGTACCAGCAGTGCTGGCAGGGGTTGAAGGCGAATTTCTCGGGCTGACGCGGGCTCAAACCACCGCGATCTGGAACCGCTCGGCATGTTCCTTCGGCAGCACCTCCAGCAACCGCTGCCGCACCCGCTCGGCGTAGCCGGTGGAGGTCAGGCCCGGCAGCGCATCCAGTGAGGCCTGCAGCGCGGCCATGACCGTCTCGTCGCTGCGCGATTGCTGCACGGTGTGGAACAGCGCCGCCGCCTGCGGATGACGCTGCAGTTCCAGGATGTCCAGCAGATAGATGCGGGCGGCCACCAGCGATCGGCGGCGTTCGGTCACCGGCGCCGGCACCGCGGTCGGTGTCACCGCAGGTGCGGGCGCGGCCGGCGCGACAACGGCGGCCTCCGCGACCGCACTCGACACCAGATAGCCGCTCTGGATCAGCTGGATCACCATCGCCGGGGTCTCCGGGCCCACCAGCTGGACCAGCTGGACCAGGTCACGCTGGCCGTCGCACAGGATCAACAGCCGGCGCTGGCGCATGTCCAAGGGCGCGCGGTGGGCCTGCAGAGCGGTGCGGGCGAGGTCGGTCTTCTGCGGTTGCATGGGGGCGGGGTCGATGCGGTGCAGGCCGAGCCTGAGCGCGGCACGTGAAACGCGGATGACAGCGACACTGTGCATGTCGCCCACACAGCGCTCGCGCTAGGCTGCGCCCATTCAACGGGAGGATGCAGGCATGAAACAGCTGGGAAGCGTGATGGCAGTGGGGATGGTGCTGGCCTTGGCCGCGTGCGGGCGCGCGCCGGAAACCCCGTCCAGCGATGCCGAGGCGGCCGTGCCTGCACCGGCGGCGGACACCGCGCCGGCAGCGCCCGCCACGGCGGCACCGGGCACGGTGACGCAGGGACCGGCGCGGCTGGATGGCTACGGTCCCGTGGCGCTGGGCAGCACCTTGGACGAGGTCCGGGCAGCCTGGAAGGCACCCCTGCAGGGCGACGTCGCCGACGACTACTGCCATGCCCTGCGGCCCGAAGGCGCGCAGGCCGAGGACGTGATCTTCATGATCGAAGGCAAGCGTCTGGTGCGCTACGACGTGCGCAACGACCGCATCGTCGCCCCCGGTGGCGGCAAGGTGGGGATGTCGCTGGGCCAACTGCAGACGCTGTACCCGGATCGCGGCGACCTGACCCCGCACAAGTACGATGAGAAGGGCCACAACCTGCGCGTGCGCCCGGCCAGCGAGGGCGGTGCGCTGGTCAACTTCGAGATCAACGGCGATGGCAACGTCACCGCCTGGCGCGTTGGCAAGACTCCGCAGGTGGACTACGTGGAAGGCTGCTCCTGAGCCACCGGCACCGCTCCGGCCACAGCGCCGGGGCGGGCCTTCACTGTTTGGCGTGGGCTGGCCCTAGAATCGGCTCACATCTGTCACCGGGGAGCACCAGATGATCGCTGCCACTGTTTGGTTCGTGCTGGGCCTGGTGCTGTTGGCACTAGGCGGTGACTCCATCGTCCGGGCCGCCTCGGGTCTGGCCCAGCGCTTCGGCGCGTCGCCGTTCGTGGCCGGGTTGCTGCTGGTGGCCTTCGGCACCTCGCTGCCGGAGCTGGTGGTCAACGCCCGTGCCTTCGTGGTCGGCGCGGAAGAACTCGCGCTGGGCAATGCGGTGGGCAGCAATATCGTCAACGTCGGCCTGACCCTGGGCCTGGCGGCGCTGGCCGCGCCACTGCTGGTCCGTGCGCGGCTGCTCTCGCCCTTGCTGGTGTGTCTTGCTGCCGCCAGTGCGCTGCTGATCCTGTTCGGCCTGGATGGGGTGATCGCGCGCTGGGAAGGGGCTGTGCTGTTGCTCGCCTTCGTCGCCCTGCTGGTGGTCCTGCTGCGCCGGGCGAAGCTGGAATCCGAGCCGGTGCGCGAGGCCATCGCCGGCTATGCGATGACCCGCACCGGGCTGTTCCTTAACATGCTACGGCTGCTGTTCGCGGGTGTGTGCCTCTACTTCGGCGCGCGCTGGATCGTGCAGACCGCACCGGTGTTCGGCGCGGGGCTGGGCTGGTCGCCGCTGCTGGTCGGCTTGCTGCCGGTGGCGATCGGCACCGCATTGCCCGAAGTGGCGGCAGCCATTGCCGCCGCCCGGCGTGGTCAGGGCGACATGGTGCTCGGCCACGTGATCGGCTCGAGTCTGTTCAACCTGCTGGTGGTGGTCGGTGGCATGGCCGCCCTGGGGCCGCTGGCGCTGCCCGGATCGTTCGTGAAACTGGAGCTGCCGGCGGCGATCGCCTTCGTGCTGGTGCTCTACCCGATGCTGCGCGGCGATCTGACGATCAGCCGGCGCGAAGGCGCGGTGCTGGTGGTGGCCTTCCTCGGCTGGATCGCGCTGGAGCTGGTGTTGATCCGGGGCAGCTGAACGTCGCACTACGTAGAGCCGACCGTGGGTCGGCTGCCCTCCGTCACGATGCATGCAGTCGACCAGCGGCGGGCGTTACTGGCTGTCGCGGGAAACCGGTGCCTCGGCACCCTCGGTGTCGCCCGGATGACGCGGTTCCGGCGGTGGCAGCTGCTCTTCCTTGGCGGTCTTGTGGCCCGGCAGGTCCGGTCGGGTTTCCATCAGCAGCGACAGCGCCGCCTTGGCCATCATGTGCGCGCTGATCGGCGCGGTGATGAACAGGAACACGGTGATCAGCAGCTCGCGCGGCTGCGGGTCTTCGCCGAGGAAGATGTGATAACAGACCGAGCCGACCAGCACGCAGCCCACGCCCAGCGTGCTGGCCTTGGTCGGTGCGTGCAGGCGCTTGAAGAAGGTGGAGAGCTTCACCAGGCCGAGCGCGCCGACCAGGATGAAGAAGCAGCCGAACAGCAGCAGGATCGACAGCACGATCTGGATGAAGGTGATCATTCGACGATGTCCCGGCGCAGCACGAACTTGCTCAGCACCACCGTGCTGCCGAAGCCGAGCATGGCGATGATCAGCGCCGCTTCGAAGTACACCGCCGAGTTGAGGTACATGCCGAACAACATGAGTTCAGCGATGGCCGTCACCGACAAGGTGTCCAGCGCAAGGATGCGATCGGGCACGGTGGGGCCGCGCAGCAGGCGCCAGGTGGCCAGCAGCATGGCCAGGCCGACCACGTGCATGCACACCACCATCGTGGTCTGGATGAACATGTATCCGGTCATGGGAAAATCTCCATCAGCGGGGCTTCGTAGCGGGATTTGATCTGCCGGATCAGTTCATCCGGATCATCCAGATGCAGCACGTGCACCAGCAGATACCTGCGGTCATCGGACAACGCGGCCGAGACCGTGCCCGGGGTCAACGTGATCATGCTGGTCAGCGCGGCGATGCCGTGGATGTTGGCGATATCCAGCGGTAGCCAGATGAAGCCGGGGTGGATGCGGCGCTCCGGCCCCAGCACCTGGATCGCCACCCGGATGTTGGAGATCAGGATGTCCCACAGGGTCACGAACAGCAGTTTGGGGAGGGGCTTGAGCGAGCCGATCCGCGCGAACTCGCGGTCCAGCCGGGCGGCGAACAACGGCACCACCACGCCGAGGATCATGCCGAGCACGAACTGGCCCAGGGTGAAGCTGTCGGACATCAACAGCCAGAACGCCACCACCATCACGCTCAGCGAGGGCGAGGGCAGGATGCGCTTGTACAGGGAAGGCTTGCGCGTCATGGCTGGCGGATCTCCGGCGTGGTGGCGCGCAGTTCACCCACATAGTCCTGGGGCTGCAGCAGCTGGGTGGCCATGGCATCGGTGTGCTGCATCAGCGGGCCGGCGAACACGCTCATCGCGATGCCATAGCTGAGCAGCAGCGCGGCGGCGAACAATTCCACGGTGCGGGTCGGCGCCTTGCGCGGCTTCGGTGCGCCTTCTTCGACCACCGGCACGCGCCAGAACAGGCGGATGCCGCCACGGGTCAGGCCGACGATCACCATCAGGCTGCTACCCAGCACGGCGGCCCACACCGCCCAGGTGTACTGCGCCGGCATGCCGGCCAGCAGCGCGGCCTTGGCCAGGAAGCCGGACAGCGGCGGCAGGCCCGCGACCGAGACGGCGCCGATCAGGAACAGCACCGCAGGCGTCTCCTTGCCCGGCATCGGCGCGATGACTTCCTTGCGATCGCTGGCACCGCCGCGACGGCGGCGGATCAGATCGGCAATGAGGAACAGCGCGGCGGCCACGAAGGTACTGTGCGGCAGGTAGTACAGGCCGGCCGAGAGGACTTCGGGTGTGCGTACCGAGAAGGCGATGAACAGCGTCGCCGCCGAGACTACCACCAGGTAGGAGATCAGCACGCGCAGGCGCGCCGCAGCGAGCACGCCCAGGCCGCCCAGCACGAGGGTGGCCACACCGGCCCAGAGCAGCCATTCGCTGCCATAACCGGCCATCGGGCCGGCACCCTCGCCGAACCACAGCGTGCTGACCCGCAGCACCGCGTACAGGCCGACCTTGGTCATGATCGCGAACAGCGCGGCCACCGCGGCCGGCGCACGCGCATACGCTTCGGGCAACCACAGATACAGCGGCATCAGCGCAGCCTTGCTGCAGAACACCAGCAGCAACAGCCCCATCGTCGCCTTGACCAGGGTCAGGTGCGAGGCCGGCACTTCAGCGATGCGCTGCGACAGTTCGGCCATGTTGAGCGAGCCCAGCGAGGCGTACAGCAGGCCGAGTGCGATCAGGAACAGGGTCGAGGCGGTGACGTTGAACACCACGTAGTGCAGGCCGATGCGCATGCGCAGGCCGCGCCCGCCGCTGAGCAGCAGGCCGTAGGAGGCGATCAGCATCACCTCGAAGAACACGAACAGATTGAAGATATCGCCGGTCAGGAACGCGCCGTTGAGGCCGACCAGCTGGAACTGGAACAACGCATGGAAGTGCGGCGCGCGGCGGTCCCAGCCCGAGCAGGCGTGCAGCAGGCAGGGGATGGCCAGCAGCAGTGTGGTCACCAGCATCCATGCCGAGAGGCGGTCGGCCACCAGCGCGATGCCCAGGCGCGAGGGCCAGTCACCCAGCAGGTACACCGCGATGCTGCCGTCAGCGGTCTGCGCGAACAGCAGCGCGACGGCCGCGGCGAGCGCGGTCAGCGTGGTCCACGCCACCGTGCGCTGCACCTTCGGCCCGTAGCGGCGATGCTCGACGAACAGCGAGCAGGCCGCGCCGAACAGCGGAATCAGGATGGGCAGGATCACCGCATGGTTCATGCGCCGCCCTCCCGGCCCGCCGCGGTATCGGCGGGGAGTTCTTCTTCTTCGTGCGCGTCCACGTGGTCGCTGTGATTGTCGCTGCGGCTGCGCATCGCCAGCACGATGCTGACCGCGGTCATCGCAAAGGCGATCACGATCGCGGTCAGCACCAGCGCCTGCGGCAGCGGATCGGTGTAATTGCCCAGGTCGCTCTCGATGCCCTCACGCAGCACCGGCGCCTTGCCCTGCACCAGACGGCCGCCGGCAAAGATCAGCAGGTTGGTCGCATACGACAGGAAGGTCATGCCGAGGATCACATCGAAGCTGCGGGCGCGCAGCAGCAGGTAGATGCCGATCGCGCTCAGTACGCCGATGGCGCTTGCCAGGGCCAGTTCCATCAGTGCATCTCCCCGGTTTTTGCCGAACGGCGGGTGGGATCGATCTCGCCTTTGCGGGCATTGCGGGTGCGCGAGGGCTTGATCGTGCCCATCATCGAGAGCATCAGCATCACACCGCCGAACACCACCAGGTACACGCCGGTATCAAAGCCGATCGCGCTGGCCAGCGGTACCTCGCCGATCAGCGGAAGGTGCAGGTCCAGATGGCCGCTGGTCAGGAACGGCACGCCGAACAGCATCGACGCGCAGCCACTGAGGATGGCGATCAGCAGACCGGCACCGATGCAGCGGATGTAATCGAAGCCGAAGCGCGATTCCACCGAGGTGGTGCCCTGGATGACGTACTGGATGAGCAGCGGCACGGCCAGCACCAGGCCGGCGATGAAGCCGCCGCCGGGCGCGTTGTGGCCGCGCAGGAACAGGAAGATCGAGACGGTCAGGGTGAGCGGGAACATGATCTGGGCCAGATCGGCCGGCACCGGCAGCTTGATCGGCGGGCCTGGCATGATCTGTTCCGGCGCCATCCGCGAGCGGCGCAGCATGGCGTGCACCACCAGCGCGGCGATGCCGAACACGGTGATCTCACCGAAGGTATCGAAGCCACGGAAGTCGACCAGGATCACGTTGACCACGTTCTGCCCATAGGCCTCCGGCAACGCACGCGCCAGCAGCTCGCCGGCCATGGTGTTGGGCGGCAACGTCATGGCGGTGTAGGCCATCGCGGCCAGCCCGCCACCGGCGATGATCGCGATCACCGCATCGCGCCGCTTGCGCCAGACCGACTTCTCCGGTGGCGACTGGATCGGCAGGTAGTTCATGCCCAGCAGCATCAGCACCAGGGTGACCATCTCCACCAGCAGCTGGGTCAGCGCCAGATCGGGCGCTGACAGGAACACGAAGGTCAGCGAGACCATCAGGCCGACGCCGCCGACTACCAGCACCGCCAGCAGGCGCTGCCGGTAGACAAACAGCGCGCCCAGCGCGCAGGCCATCATCACCAGCCACAGCGCCCAGCCCAGCAGCGGGATCGGTTGCGGCGAGGGCCAGTTGGGCGAGGCCGGGTTGGCCACGAACGGCGCGGCGGCGACGATGATCGCCACCAGCACCAGCGCCATCAGCATGCGCTGCAGACTGCCGTTGGCCAGGCCCTGGGTGAGGCGGTGGGCGAAGCCGAACACCAGGTCCAGCTGCTTGTGGAAAATATTGCGGCCGATGCTGCGACTGACCACCGCATGCAGGTTGATCAGGCGGCGCAGGCCGAAGTACAGCGCGATACCGCCGATCACGCCCGCGATGCTCATCATCAACGGGGTGTTGAAACCGTGCCAGACCGACAGGCTGTAGGCCGGCATCGCCGCGCCCAGGATCGAGGAGGCGGCCGCGTGCAGCACCGGGGCGATGGTGATCGCCGGGGCGACGCCGACGGCCACGCAGACCACGACCAGGATCTCGACGGGAACCTTCATGAAGCGCGGCGGCTCATGCGGGACGCGGTCCAGATCGTGCGGGCCTTTGCCGAAGAAGGTGTCGTGCACGAAGCGCAGGCTGTAGGCCACGCCGAACACGCCGGCCAGCAGCGCGGCGATCGACATCACCACGCGCATGGTTTCCGGGCCGCCCGCGGTCAGCGCTTCGGCGAACAGCATTTCCTTGGACAGGAAGCCGTTGAGCAGCGGAATGCCGGCCATCGCCAGCGAGGCGATGATCGCCAGCGCGCTGGTGATCGGCATCAACCGGCGCAGGCCGCCCAGCTTGCGCATGTCACGGGTGCCGGTCTCGTGGTCGATGATGCCCGCAGCCATGAACAGCGACGCCTTGAAAGTGGCGTGGTTGAGGATGTGGAACACACCGGCCACCACCGCCATCGGCGTGGACAGGCCGAACAGCATGGTGATCAGGCCCAGATGGGAGATCGTCGAATAGGCCAGCAGACCTTTGAGGTCATGCTGGAAGATCGCGTTCCAAGCGCCGATCAGCAGGGTGATCGCCCCGATGCCGCTGACCGTATAGAAGAACAGATCGGTGCCGGCCAGCGCCGGGTGCAACCGTGCCAGCAGGAACACGCCGGCTTTGACCATCGTCGCCGAATGCAGGTAGGCCGAGACGGGCGTCGGCGCGGCCATCGCGTGCGGCAGCCAGAAGTGGAACGGGAACTGGGCGCTCTTGGTGAAGATGCCGGCCAGGACCAGGAACAGGGCATACGGGTACAGCGAACTGGCGCGGATCAGATCGCCGGCGGCGAGCACGGCATCCAGTTCGAAGCTGCCCACGATGCGGCCGATCAGCAGCACACCGCCGAGCAACGCCAGCCCGCCGCCGCCGGTGACCACCAGGGCCATCCGGGCGCCCTCGCGGGCATCCTGGCGGTGCGACCAGAAGCCGATCAGCAGGAACGAGCTGATGCTGGTCATTTCCCAGAACACCATCAACAGCAACAGGTTGCCCGAGAGCACCATGCCCAGCATGGCGCCCATGAACAACAGCAGGTAGCAGTAGAAGCGGTGGGCGCTGTCGCGGGCGCTGAGGTAGTAGTGGGCGTACATCACTACCAGCGCACCGATCGCCAGCACCATCCCGGCGAACATCCAGGCCAGGCCATCCAGGCGCAGCGAGAAGGCCAGGCCGATCTGCGGTATCCACTCCCCGTAACTGCGGACGATCCCGCCGTCGATGATGGCCGGAGTCATCGTCGCCAACAGCGCCAGTCCTCCCAGCGGAGCGGCCGCGGCTACCCAGGCGGCCGTGGAGCGGGAGGTGCGGCGGAATGAAGCGACGGCCACTGCCATCAGGAAGGGCAGGGCGAGCAGCAGGAGCAGACTAGGATTCATGCAGGGAATGCGGGATTCACGAGCAGGTCGTTCAGTCTAACAGGCAGGCAATTGCTGCCGATACACCCGAATACGCCCTCAATTGCATGTAACGTGCACTGATTCATTTTTTCCGGGCAGCGCATGGCCCCATTCGGGTCCGTCGACGGCCGTATGGAGAGCGGTCAACGACTTTGCCGACTGTGGCCTCCCGGCAACGGTCGAAACGGGTCCGGAACCAGTCGTCGCAGGGGCTGCGGGGGCGTAACGGTGTGCACGAAGATGAACGGTGACCGTCGCTCGAAAGGCCACTGCGGACGATGCTGGACGGTGTGGCGTGGACTGCTGGTGAGCGTCCTCACTCGTTCAGGAAAAACCGGTCAGTAGCGCCAACCCATCCGGCGGTAGAGCTTGGCCAGCACCCACAGCGGGCCGATCAGCAGGTAGACCAGATCGGTCAGGAAGCTCGGCTTGCGGCCTTCATGCTTGTGGCCGATGAACTGCGCGACCCAGGCCACGGCGAAGACGCCCAGGGCCAGCCAGAACAGGTTCACCAGGCCGATCTCGGCTTCCAGCAGCCGGCAGACGCAGCCGCTGACGAAGAAGAACGCCAGCATGCCGTAGCCGAGCGTGCGCGAGAGGCGATTGTAGAAGCACCAGGCGGCGAACATCGCCAGGCCGGCCCAGATCCCGTTCTGGAACCAGGTGATCAGCGGCGGCAGGCACCACAGCAGGGCAATCACCGACCATGCGATCGCCGGGACGGCCACGACGTGGATGCGCTGGTTCAGCGCATTGCGGTGGTCGTCGGAATAACTGGCGAAATAGCGGTCGATCGGGCGTGCGACGGTGGTGGTGGCCATGTTCCCTCCTAGGATCTGCAGAGCATACCGCCGGTAGAGCCGACCGTTGGTCGGTTGCCTTCCATCGGCTGCCCGGCATGGCCCCGGCATCGGAAACCGCGTTCCCCGGCGCAGGGCCGGGGAACGCCGTGCCGGTCAGTCGACCGAGATGCCGGCCAGACGCTGCAGCGCCTCGGCGTACTTGGCGCGGGTGCGCTCGATGATCTCGGCCGGGATGCTCGGGCCCGGGGCGGTCTTGCCCCAGTCCAGCGTCTCCAGGTAATCGCGCACGAACTGCTTGTCGTAGCTCGGCGGGCTGGTGCCCACCTCGTACTCGTCGGCCGGCCAGTAGCGCGAGGAATCCGGGGTCAGCATCTCGTCCATGATGTACAGACGGCCATCGGCATCGGTACCGAACTCGAACTTGGTGTCGGCCAGAATGATGCCGCGCTCGCGGGCGTAATCAGCGGCGAAGGCATAGATGCGCAGGGTGGCATCGCGCACGCGCTCGGCCAGGTCCGCGCCGACCGCCTTCACCATCGCATCGAAATCGATGTTCTCGTCATGGTCGCCGACGGCGGCCTTGGTCGAGGGGGTGAAGATCGGTTCGGGCAGTTGTTCGGCCTGGCGCAGGCCGTCGGGCAGCTCGATGCCGCTGATCTTGCCGGTGCGCTGGTAGTCCTTCCAGCCGCTGCCGATCAGGTAGCCACGGGCGATCGCCTCGACCGGAACCGGCTTGAGCTTGCGGGTGACCACGGCGCGCTTGGCGTACAGGGCCGGATCGACACCTTCGGGCAGCACGCTGGCGACATCGATGCCGGTCAGGTGGTTGGGCATCAGGTGCGCGGTCTTGGCGAACCAGAAGTTCGAGACCTGGCAGAGCATCTCGCCCTTGCCGGGGATCGGATCGGGCAGCACCACGTCGAAGGCTGACAGACGGTCGGTGGCGACCATCAGCAGGTAGTCCCCCGGCGGAGTGCCGGCGGGGAGCCGGTCGCGCGGAATGTCGAAAACATCACGCACCTTGCCGCGATGGCGCAAGGGCAGGCCGGGGAGATCGGATTGCAACAACGTGGTCGGCACGGGCACTCCTGAGGCTTCGTCATGACAGCTGTCCAGGGGACCCGGAGGGCCCGCACAGACAGCGGGCGGCCTAGTGTAAAGCGGGTTGGGCCCGCTGTGACGTAAAATGAGGATCCTTTGTCGCCTTGGCTGCCCAGACCACCATGCGCTGGTACGGAAAACTGCTCGGATTCATCGCTGGCGCCCTGTTGTTCAGGCCCAATCCGCTGTTCGGGGCCGTGGTCGGGCTGTTGCTGGGGCATGCCTTCGATGCCGACTGGTTCCGGCTGAACAGGGAAAACCCCTACCGCGAGCTGGGGCTGACCTCCGAGGCGACCGATGCCGAGATCGACCTGGCCTACCGCCGCCTGATGTCCCAGTACCACCCGGACAAGGTGGTCGGCGCGGCGCCGGAGCTGCGCCAGCAGGCCGAGCGCAAGTCGCGCCAGCTCAATGCCGCCTACGACCGCATCAAGACCCTGCGCAAGCGCTGATTCCGCGCGGCGCCCCCTTTCAACCTACTGAAGGCCCCGGCCATGTCCAACTGCATCATTGCTCCCTCCATTCTGTCCGCCGATTTCGCCCGCCTGGGCGAGGAAGTGGACAACGTGCTCGCGGCCGGCGCCGACTGGGTGCATTTCGATGTGATGGACAACCATTACGTGCCGAATCTGACCATCGGCCCGCTGGTCTGCCAGGCGCTGCGCAAGCACGGCGTAACCGCACCGATCGACGTGCATCTGATGGTGGAGCCGGTGGACCGCATCATTCCGGATTTCGCCGAGGCCGGCGCGACGTACATCAGCTTCCATCCGGAGGCGAGCCGCCACGTGCACCGCACCATCCAGCTGATCCGTTCGCTGGGCTGCAAGCCGGGCGTGGTGCTCAATCCGGCCACGCCGGTGGACATCTTGGACTGGGTCCTCGATGACCTGGACCTGGTGCTGGTGATGTCGGTCAATCCGGGCTTCGGCGGCCAGGCCTTCATTCCGTCGGCGCTGGACAAGGTGCGCGCGATCCGCAAGAAAATCGATGCCAGCGGCAAGGACATCCGCCTGGAGATCGACGGTGGCGTGAAGGCCGACAACATCGGTGCCATCGCGGCGGCTGGTGCGGATACATTCGTGGCCGGCTCGGCGATCTTCAATGCGAAGACCAGCTACCAGGACATCATCGCGCAGATGCGCGGCAACGTCGCCGCGGCGCGGGGCTGAGCCATGGAGCCGGTGGCTGCCGTGATCATCCGCGTGGCCACCGCCGAGGATGCGGGGCTGATCCTGCGCTTCATCCGCGAGTTGGCGATCTACGAAAAGGCCGAGTCGTCGGTGCAGACCGACGAAGCGGGCGTCCGCGCGAGCCTGTTCGGGCCCGATGCCAAGGCGCATGCATTGATCTGCGAAGCCGACGGCGTGGCGATCGGGTATGCGGTGTATTTCTACAACTACTCGACGTGGCTGGGCCGTAACGGGATCTATCTGGAAGATCTGTACGTCAGCCCGGAGCGCCGCGGCAGCGGTGCCGGCAAGGCGCTGCTGCAGCACATCGCACGGATCGCGGTGGCCGAAGGCTGCGGGCGGTTCGAGTGGTCGGTGCTGGACTGGAACGAACCGGCGATACAGTTCTACACGGCCGCAGGCGCGAAGCCGCAGAGCGAGTGGACGGTGTACCGGATGGAAGGCGAGGCCTTGCGGGTGTTTGCCGAAGGCTGAGCATCCGCAGCCAACCCAACACGGTAGAGCCGACCGTTGGTCGGCTGCGCATCTGGCGGGTCAAAAAAAGACCGCACCATTGCGGATGCGGCCCTGAGAATAGCGGGAGGCTGATCCTGCCTCCATCCATCTTCCTTGCTATGGCCTTCCATTCTCCGGGCCCTTGGTGACGCTTTGATGACGTTCACCGGCGGCCACGCCGTCCGCTGCTAGCCTTCGCTTCCCCACTCCCTGGAAGTACCGCATGAGCCGTCCCCATTGGCGTTTGATCCTCAACGGCAAGGCCACCGGCAATGAGGATGTGCGCGAGGCGGTGGCCGCGCTGCGTGAGCGCGGGGTGCAGCTGGAGGTACGGGTGACCTGGGAATCGGGCGATGCCGAGCGTTATGTGGCCGAGGCGATCGCCCACGGGGTCGATACGATCATCGCGGCCGGCGGGGATGGCACCCTCAGTGAGGTGGCCGAGACACTGGCGCACCGGGAAGAGGCCGCCGATGCATTGCCGTCCCTGGGATTGTTGCCATTGGGCACCGCCAATGATTTCGCCACCGCAGCGGAGATTCCCGATGAACCGCTGGCGGCGCTGGAGCTGATCGCCCAGGCGCCAGCGCGCCCGGTCGATCTGCTGCGCATCGATGCCGATGGCAAGGTGTGGTGGTGCGCCAACGTGGCCAGTGGCGGCTTCGGCACCGAGGTCACGGTGGAGACCGATGAGGGCCTGAAGAAGGTACTCGGCGGGTTGGCCTATCTGGTCACCGGGGTATCGCGGCTGGGGCGGATCGATCCGATCCAGGCACGGGTCCGGGCGCCGGGGTTCGAATGGGCCGGTGGTTTCATCGCACTGGGCGTGGGCAACGGCCGCCAGGCCGGCGGTGGGCAGGTGCTGTGCCCGGAAGCGTTGATTGATGATGGTGTGCTGGATATCACGGTGATCCCTGAGCTGAGCGGGGAGGTCGCCTCCACCTTTGCCGCACTCGTCAAGGGCGGCAAGCGTGGCGCGCTGGAGCAGGTGGCCGAACGTGTGCAGGCGCCGTGGATGGAGATCGAGGCCGATGCGCCGCTGACTCTCAATCTGGATGGCGAACCGGTCCAGGCCCGGCGCTTCCGCATCGACTGCGTCCCGGGGCGCGTCAACCTGCATGTGGCGCTGGACAGCCCGCTGCTGTCGCGTGCCTGATGCCATGCGCTGCGCCGGGTTCCATCCGGTGCCGTCAATGCGGTACAGTCGCCGGGTGTCCATTCTGACGACCCCGCATACCCTTTCTTCCGCTCGCCGTTGGTGGCGATGGTGGCCTGTTGCCGTCGTCCGTCCCGCCACCGCCGTTTCCCGGAAGGAAAGTCGTCTTGATTACGCTCGAGCAGTTCCAGCAGCAGGCCGCTGAAGGCCACACCCGCATCCCCGTCGTTCGTGAAGTGCTGTCCGACCTGGACACGCCGCTGTCGGTCTATCTGAAGCTCGCCGACGGCCCGCATACCTATCTGTTTGAATCGGTCGAGGGCGGCGAACGCTTCGGGCGCTATTCCATCATCGGCCTGCCGGCGCGCCGGGTGTATGCCTTCCACGGCCATACCCTGACCATCAGCGAGTCCGGCACCGTGGTGGAAACCCGCGAGGTCGCCGACCCGTTCACTGAGGTCGAAGCGCTGCGCAGCGCTCATTCGGTGCCCAAGCTGGCCGGTCTGCCGGGCTTCACCGGTGGCCTGGTCGGCTGGTTCGGCTTTGAGTGCATCGGTTATATCGAACCGCGCTTGGCCCCGCCGCGTGGCCGCGATGAGCTGGGCACGCCGGACATCCTGCTGCTGCACTCCGAAGAGCTGGCGGTGTTCGACAACCTCAAGGGCCGCCTGTACCTGATCGTGCATGCCGACCCGGGTCAGCCCGGTGCATGGGAGGATGCCCAGGCCAAGCTGGATGCGTTGGTCGCCAAGCTGCGTGCCCCCGGCGCCGGCTATCCCGCGCCGATTACCCGCGACGTGCTGGACGAGAACGATTTCGTCTCCGGCTTCACCCGCGAGGGCTTCATCGCCGCGGTCGACAAATCCAAGGAATACATCCGCGCCGGCGACATCTTCCAGGTGGTGCTGAGCCAGCGCCTGAGCGTGCCGTTCAAGGCGCGCCCGGTGGACGTGTACCGCGCGCTGCGTGCGCTCAATCCCTCGCCGTACATGTATTTCCTCGACACCGGCGACGTGCAGGTGGTCGGCTCCTCGCCGGAAATCCTGGTGCGTCTGCAGGACGGTGAAGTCACCGTGCGTCCGATCGCCGGTACCCGCCCGCGTGGCGCGACGGTGGAAGAAGACAACGCACTGGAAGCCGAACTGCTGGCCGATCCCAAGGAACGTGCCGAGCATCTGATGCTGATCGATCTCGGCCGCAATGATGCCGGCCGCGTGTCCAAGGCGGGCACGGTGGAAGTGGGCGAGCAGTTCGTGATTGAACGCTACAGCCACGTCATGCACATCGTCAGCGAAGTCACCGGGCAGCTGCAGCCGGGTCTGAGCTATGCCGACGTGCTGCGTGCAACCTTCCCGGCCGGCACCGTCAGCGGCGCACCGAAGATCCGCGCGCTGGAAGTGATCCGTGAGCTGGAACCGATCAAGCGAAACGTCTACGCCGGCAGCATCGGCTACATCGGCTGGCATGGCGATGCCGATACCGCGATCGCGATCCGCACCGCGGTGATCAAGGACGGCCGCCTGCACGTGCAGGCCGGCGCCGGCATCGTCTACGACTCGGACCCGGGCAAGGAATGGGACGAGACGATGAACAAGGGCCGCGCGCTGTTCCGTGCGGTCGCGCAGGCTGCCAAGGGTCTGTAAGGCCCTGCTGCCCAGATGCATGACACGTGCACGGTTGCGTGCACGCCACTTCCCCATTCAAGACGGACCCTGACCATGTTGTTGATGCTCGACAACTACGACAGCTTCACCTACAACCTCGTGCAGTACCTGCAGACGCTGGGCGCCGAGGTGAAGGTGGTGCGCAACGACGCGTTGAGCGTTGATGAGATCGCCGCGCTTGCCCCCGAGCGCATCGTGATCTCGCCTGGCCCGTGCACGCCGAACGAAGCGGGCGTGTCGCTGGACCTGATCCGCCGGCTCGGCCCGACCACGCCGATCCTCGGCGTGTGCCTGGGCCACCAGAGCATCGGCCAGGTGTACGGCGGCGATGTGATCCGCGCAGGGAACATCATGCACGGCAAGACCTCGCCGATCCGGCATGAGGGCAAGGGCGTGTTCGCCGGCCTGCCGGACCGCTACCAGGCCACGCGCTACCACTCGCTGGTGGTCGACAAGACCACGCTGCCGGCGTGCCTGGAAATGACCGCCTGGACCGAGAACGAGGACGGCTCGATCGAAGAGATCATGGGCCTGCGCCATCGCGAGTATCCGGTCGAGGGCGTGCAGTTCCATCCCGAGTCGATCCTCACCGAGCATGGCCATGCCCTGCTGAAGAACTTCCTGCAGCGCTGAGCGCGCCGCATCTGCATCACAAAGGACCCCGCATGACCTTCTCCGCCCAGGAAGCCCTGCAGCGCACCATCGAGCACCGCGAAATCTTCTTCGACGAAATGGTCGACCTGATGCGGCAGATCATGCGCGGTGAAGTGTCGCCGGTGATGACCGCCGCGATCCTGACCGGCCTGCGCGTCAAGAAGGAAACCATCGGCGAGATCGCCGGTGCCGCCACCGTGATGCGCGAACTCGCGCTGGCGGTGCCGGTGGAGGACAAGACGCATCTGGTGGATATCGTCGGCACCGGTGGCGATGGCTCGCATACCTTCAACATCTCCACCTGCGCGATGTTCGTGGTGTCTGCGGCCGGGGCCAAGGTGGCCAAGCACGGCAACCGCAGTGTCTCCTCCAAGTCCGGCAGTGCCGATGCCGTCGAGGCGCTGGGCGCGATCATCGATCTGCAGCCGGAGGAAGTCGCGCGCGCGATCACCGAGACCGGCATCGGTTTCATGTTCGCGCCGATGCACCACCCGGCGATGAAGGTCGTCGCGCCGGTACGCCGCGAGATGGGTGTGCGCACGATCTTCAACATCCTCGGCCCGCTGACCAATCCGGTGGGCGCGACCAACGTGTTGATGGGCGTATTCCACTCGGATCTGGTTGGCATCCAGGCGCGCGTGCTGCGCGAACTCGGCGCCGAGCGCGCGCTGGTGGTGTGGGGCCGCGACAACATGGACGAGATCTCGCTCGGCGCCGGTACGCTGGTCGGCGAGCTGCGCGACGGCAAGGTGCGCGAGTACGAGATCCATCCAGAAGATTTCGGCATCGCGATGTCGGCCAGCCGCAACCTCAAGGTCGACGGCCCGGAGGAATCCATCGCGATGCTGCGGGGTGTGCTCGACAACCAGCCCGGCCCCGCGCTGGATATCGTGGCGCTCAATGCCGGCGCCGCGCTGTACGTGGCCGGTGTCGCCGACAGCATCGCCGACGGTCTGGCCCGTGCCCGTGCGGTGCTGGCCGATGGCAGTGCGCGATCGCGGATGGAGCAGTACGTCGCCGCCACCCGCCGCATCCGCGGGGCCGTCTGAGCCCGCGTTTTCCGAATTCAGCGGGGCTGGTCGATAATGGCCGGCCTCCAGGACCCCAATGACATGAGCGACATCCTCGATACCATCCTGGCCCGCAAGGCCGAAGAAGTCGCCGCACGCAGGGCCCAGGTGCCGCTTGAAGCACTGATCGCGCGCGTGGAGCAGGCTCCGCCGGTGCGCGGCTTCGCTGATGCGCTGCGCGCCTCGATCACCGCCGGCAACCCCGCCGTGATCGCCGAAATCAAGAAGGCCAGCCCGTCCAAGGGCGTGATCCGCCCGGACTTCCATCCGGCCGACATCGCGGTGAGCTACGAATTCGGTGGGGCCAGCTGCCTGTCGGTGCTGACCGACGTGGATTTCTTCCAGGGCAGCGACGCCTACCTGCAGCAGGCGCGTGAAGCGTGCACGCTGCCAGTGCTGCGCAAGGACTTCGTGATCGATGCCTATCAGGTGTATGAAGCGCGCGTGCTCGGCGCGGACTGCATCCTGCTGATCGTGGCCGCCCTCGACGACCGCCAGCTGGCCGAGTTGTCCGACCTGGCCATGCAGCTGGGCATGGACGTGCTGGTGGAAGTGCACGACATCGACGAGCTCGAGCGCGCCATCCAGGTGCCGGTGCCGCTGATCGGCATCAACAACCGCAACCTGCGCACCTTCGAGGTGTCGCTGCAGACCACGCTGGACATGCGCCAGGCCGTGCCGCGTGACCGCCTGCTGGTCACCGAAAGCGGCATCCTCGGCCCGGCCGATGTCAGCGTGATGCGCGAAGCCGGGGTCAACGCGTTCCTGGTCGGTGAGGCCTTCATGCGCGTGGAAGAGCCCGGCGAGGGCCTGCGTCAGTTATTCTTCAGCGCATGACAGCGATCTACCCAACGCCGCGCGACGACGCCCCGCTGGTGGTCTTCGATTTCGATCACACCCTGTATGACGGCGATTCCGGCAGCCATCTGTTCGCCTGGCTGATCAAGCGCAACCCGCTGCGGCTGCTGGCCGCCCTGATTGCTACGCCGCTGCTCGGCCCGCTGGTGGCCTTCCTGCCCACCCGCCGCCGCGGCATCTCCGGCTATGTCTGGATCGCCACGTTTGGCCTGCATCGGGCGCGCGAGTTCAACAAGGTGATCGACCGCTACGTCCTCAAGCACGAGGCCGATATCCGCCGCCGCCTGCTGCCCGTGGCGCTGGAGGTGTTCGCGCGTCACCGCGCCGCCGGCGACCGCGTGGTGGTCGCTACCGGCGCACCGCCGGAGCTGGCCCGCGCGATCCTGGCCTTCGTGGCGCATCAGGGCGTGCCGGTGATCGGCAGTGAGGTCGGCCCGCTCCTGGGCGCGGTCATCGCCACCCGCCACTGCCACAACGAAGAAAAGATGCGGATGCTGCGCGAGCGCGGCTATGGCGACATCGACGTCGCGTACTCCGACAGCAGCGCCGACCTGCCGCTGCTGCTGGCCGCGGCGGCGCCGGTGGTGGTCAACCCGAAGGCGTCACGGGTGGACTATTTCCGCCAGGTGCTGCCGCCGGGCACCCCCGTGCTCAACTGGGGCTGCGTGGATCGAGCCGGCGATCCGGTCTGATGCCGCGCTGAAATAGCCGGAAAGTGCTTGAAATAGTGTCGCGTCCGGCTCAGCCTGCGCGCCACTGCACGATGGCGTGACCGATCTGGAACAGGCTGATGCTCAGCACCAGCACGCCGACGGCCACCAGCACCCAGCGTTCCTTGACCCTTTTGACCAGGATCGCGGCCACCGGTGCGGCCATCATCCCGCCGATCAGCAGGCCGGCCACGATGTTCAGGTACTGCAGGCCCATGGTCAGCAGGAAGGTGATCGACACGGCGAGGGTCACCACGAACTCGGCGGCGTTGACCGTGCCGATGGTGGTGCGGGCCTGGCCGCCGCGAGCGAGCAGGGTGGATGTCGCTACCGGTCCCCAGCCGCCGCCACCGCTGGCATCCAGCAGGCCGGCCAGGAATCCCAGCAGGGGCACCCGCTTCACTTCCTGGGCCGGCAACAGCCGCCCGGCCGCGCGCAGCAGGATGAAAATCGCCAGCACCAGCAGATACATATAGATAAGCGGGCGGATCACGTCACCGGGTAGCTGGGTCAGCACGTACGCGCCGACCACGCCGCCGACCGCACCGGGCAGGGCAAGGCGCAGGAACAGCCGGCGGTCCACGTTGCCGGCTACCAGGTGCGAGACCCCGGAGGCCCCGGTGGTAAAGACTTCGGCGGTGTGGATGCTGGCGCTGACCGCCGCCGGCGGCAGGCCCATGCTGAGCAGGACCGAGGAGGACACCAACCCGAACGCCATGCCCAGCGCGCCGTCGACCAGCTGCGCGCCAAGGCCGATCAGGATGAACCAATAGAATTCGCTGCCAAGCTCCATGCCAACAGCCTAGCGGCAAATGGGCACGACCCGCGACCGGTCAGCGGGTGCCGTAAAGCACGACGGTCTTGCCGCGGGCATGCAGCAGCCCATCGGTCTGCAGTTTCTTGAGCACGCGGCCGGCCATTTCACGCGAGCAGCCGACCAGCCGGGCCAGTTCCTGGCGCGAGACGCGCAGCTGGGTGCCCTGCGGGTGGCTCATCGCCTCCGGCTCGCGGGAGAGGTCGTGCAGGGTCCGCACGATGCGGTCGGTCACGTCCAGGAAGGCCAGGCGGCTGGCTTTCCTGCTGGTATCGAGCAGGCGCTTGGAGAGCTGCTGGCCGATCGAGTAGAGCAGGCGCGGTGCATCGGCCGAGAGCGGCCCCAGGAACAGCTGATGCAGGCGCTCGTAGCTGATCTCGGCCAGCTCGCACGGGGTGCGGGTGCGCAGGATCACCTCGCGGCGGTCCGATTCAACGAACAGGCCCATCTCACCCACGAACTCACCGGAGCCGAAGTAGCCCAGCACCAGCTCACGATCGTCATCTTCCTCAGCCATTATTGAGACTGAGCCACTGATCACGTAGTACAGGGTGCCGGCTGGATCGCCCGGGCGGAAAACATCAGTACGGGCGGGGTAGCGTCGGCGGTGGCTGTGGGCCAGGAAGCGATCGATTGTTGCGATATCCAGGGCTAATGGACTTGCGGCAAGGCGCACAGTTGACACGTTGAGGCGCTCCGATTGCTCATGAAGAATTCACGGCTATGTGCCGCGAGCTTAACGATCCCAATTGTGAAGGGCAAACCGAACACACCTACTCGTTTCAATGCAAGTTTCGCGTCCGATCACTTTGCCCCATACTTACTTCTTTCCCACCACACACAGGATCGACCGCCGTGGTCAAGCCGTTGCCTCGCCTGAGGTTGCAGGGTTTCAACAACCTCACCAAGGCGCTGAGCTTCAACATCTATGACGTCTGTTACGCCCGCACCGAAGAGGAGCGTCAGCGTTACATCGAATATATTGATGAAGAGTACAACGCCGATAGGCTGACTCAGATCCTGACCGACGTTGCCGAGATCATCGGCGCGAACATCCTGAACGTGGCCCGCCAGGACTACGACCCCCAGGGTGCCTCGGTGACGATTCTGATCTCGGAAGAGCCGGTGATCGACAAAAAGCAGGCCGGCAAGGAGCTGATCTCCGACGCCGTGGTCGCGCACATGGACAAGAGCCACATCACCGTCCATACGTACCCGGAAACCCATCCGCAGGAGGGCATCGCCACGTTCCGCGCGGACATCGATGTGGCCACCTGTGGTGTGATTTCCCCGCTGAAGGCGCTGAACTACCTGATCGAGAGTCTGGAATCGGACATCGTGATCATGGATTACCGCGTGCGTGGCTTCACCCGTGACGTGAAGGGCAAGAAGCACTACATCGATCACAAGATCAACTCGATCCAGAACTTCCTGGCCAAGAACATCAAGTCGCGTTACGAGATGTTCGACGTCAATGTCTATCAGGAAAACATCTTCCACACGAAGATGCACCTGAAGGACTTCGATCTGGACCAGTACCTGTTCGAAGAGAAGGCCAAGAACCTGTCGTTCAAGGAACGCATGAAGATCGAGGCGCTGCTGCGTCGTGAGATCGAAGAGCTGTTCCATGGGCGCAATCTGGCCGAGTAAGGCACTTCGCGATGTCGTCCGGGCCTGGCCCGGGCGGCCTCGTTCAGGCGGGACGGCCCGCCCTGTGGAACCGGCGTTTGCGCAAAACCCGGTTCCACGGCAGCTACCGACGACGGTCCGGTGTGAAAACACCGGGCCGTTTTGCTTTTGTTAACCCTAGGAATTCCCCCATGCCCTGGATCTATCTTCTCGTTGCCGGTCTGTTCGAGATCGGCTTCGCCATCGGAATGAAGTACTCCGACGGCTTCAGCAAGCCGCTTTCCACCCTGGCCACCGTTGGCGCCGCCCTGGTCAGCCTGTACCTGATGAGCCAGGCGATGAAATCCATTCCGGTCGGCACGGCGTATGCGATCTGGACCGGTATCGGCGCGCTGGGCGTGGCGATGCTGGGCATCTTCCTGTTCGGCGACAGTGCCTCGCCGTCGCGGCTGGCGTGCATTGCGTTGATCGTGGCCGGTGTGATCGGCCTGAAGCTGGTCTCGGGGTAACGCCCTCGCATTCGCGCTGGCGCTCCCACGGTTCGCTGAACACCCATACCCCTGCCGCTTCGCGGCGCCCCCTGACTCAGGGGGGAGGCTTTTCACCAGATGCACGCGGCACGGTGGAGGCTTAAAGGCGGTACGCGATGGTCTTCATGACCTTGGAGGCCAGCGCCATCACCGACGGGATCGGTGCGGGCAGCTTCCGGGCGCCGGCATGTTCGGCGTGGTCGGCGTGGCGGGCCTCGTCGATCTTCATTACCTTGATCACCTCACGGCTGCGCAGGTCGGCCGGGGGCAGGGTATCCAGGTGTTCGTCCAGATGCGCTTCGACCTGGCGTTCGGTCTCGACCACGAAGCCGAGGTTCCAGCCATCCCCGCGCAGGCCGGCCAGGGTGCCGATGGTGTAGCTGCCTGCATACCAGATCGGGTTGAACAGGCTGGGGCGGCTGTCCAGCTCGCGCAGGCGCTGGGCGCACCAGGCGAGATGGTCGGTCTCTTCCTGGGCGGCATCGAGCAGGTGGGCACGGGTTTCCGGCTCGCGGGCCACGGCGGCCTGGCCGAAGTACAGGCCTTGGGCGCAGACCTCGCCGACATGGTTGATGCGCATCAGCCCGGCCGCGTGGCGGCGCTCGGGAGCGGCCATCTGCACGTCCGGGGTGGCCTCGGCAGGGTAGGGGCGGCTGGCCGGCGGATTGCCGAACACGGTATCCAGCGCCCGCTGGGCTTCGGTCAGCAGGTGGTCGAGCGGCGTGATCTGGCGGAGCGCGGTCATGGCAGGGGGATGTCGCGACGGGGGACTGTCGATTCTCGCCCCCCGCGGCCGGTGTGCCAAGCCGGGATCAGGGTCAACTTGCATGTGGCGGGGATGGCCAGTACAATCCCGCCTCTTCACAACGCGTGGCAGAGTTCCGGCCGTACTGCGCCGTAATGAGCCCGACCTACTAGAGTTCTTTCATGAGCACTTTCACTGCAAAGTCCGAGACCGTCCAGCGCGACTGGTATCTCGTCGACGCATCCGGCAAGACGCTGGGCCGTCTGTCCACCGAGCTGGCCCGCCGTCTGCGCGGCAAGCACAAGCCGGTTTACACCCCTCACGTTGATACCGGTGATTACCTGGTTGTCATCAATGCAGAAAAGATTGCCGTCACCGGCAACAAGCTGCAGGACAAGCTGTATCACCGTTTCACTGGCTACATCGGCAACCTGAAGACCGAAACTCTGGCCCAGGCGCTTGAGCGCCACCCGGAGCGTGTCATCGAGACCGCCGTCAAGGGCATGCTGCCGAAGGGCCCGCTGGGCCGCGCCATGTACCGCAAGCTCAAGGTGTACTCGGGTTCCGAGCACCCGCACGCCGCTCAGCAGCCTCAGGTTCTGGATATCTAATCATGGCTATCACGCAAAACTACGGCACCGGCCGCCGCAAGTCCTCCACCGCCCGCGTGTTCCTGCGCAAGGGTGCCGGCAACATCACCGTCAATGGCCGTCCGCTGGACGAGTTCTTTGGCCGTGAGACTGCACGCATGATCGTGCGTCAGCCGCTGGAACTGACCAAGAACACCGAAAGCTTCGACATCATGGTCACCGCTGCTGGCGGTGGTACCACCGGTCAGGCCGGTGCGATCCGTCTGGGCATCGCCCGTGCACTGGTCGAGTACGACGAAACCCTGAAGTCCGAGCTGCGCAAGGCTGGCTTCATGACCCGTGACGCCCGTGAAGTCGAGCGTAAGAAGGTCGGCCTGCACAAGGCACGTCGCGCCACCCAGTTCTCCAAGCGCTGATCCATCGCGCCTGGCGTGGGATCCTTCGGGATCCCCCTGGGAGGTATGCAAAAGCCCGGCTTCGGCCGGGCTTTTGTCGTTTCCGGGGGTGGGGGTCCGCCGCGAAGATCAGCTGGCTGTCGGAGGGGGGCTGCGAGGGCTGACGACGCCTCCGGCGGCACTGGCGCGCTCGCCGCTGTTTTATGTGGGGTGTGGCGCGGGTGGTAGTGCCGACCGCTTGCCGGTTGCTTCTGCGGCCCGGTGTCGGCCTGGCGTCGGCCGTGCACCCTCTCTCTGGTGAAACAGCCCCCTTGGAGTACAAGGGGGCGCGCCGTCAGGCGCGGGGATGTGGCAGGGGAGGGCTGGCGCCCACACCTTGCTGCGCAAGGTGTGGGGTCCGGGCGCTTCGCGCCCGGACAAACGCCCAAACAAACAGAAAAGGCCGATCTTTCGATCGGCCTTTTCTGTTTGTTTGGCTGCCCCGGATGGATTCGAACCACCGAATGCCTGAGTCAGAGTCAGGTGCCTTACCGCTTGGCGACGGGGCAAAATGTGCGTGCAATTATTGCACTTTCTCCCTGAAAAACCAAGCGGACTTGGTGGCTATGGGTGGACTCGAACCACCGACCCCAGCATTATGAGTGCTGTGCTCTAACCGGCTGAGCTACATAGCCTCAGGGAGCCGGCAATTCTGGAGATGTATTCGGAATCTGTCAACACTTTTTCACCGCGCTTGTGAGTGGGCAGCGGGCGTGGCACAGTCCCGATCAGTAGATTTTTCTAGGAGTCCGCATCGTGATCGATCCGGACGGCTATCGACCGAACGTCGGTATTGTGCTGATGCGGCAGGATGGGCAGGTTTTCTGGGCACGACGTGTGCGCCGGGATGGCTGGCAGTTCCCGCAGGGCGGCATGAACACCGACGAGACGCCTGTCGAAGCCATGTATCGCGAGTTGCAGGAAGAAACCGGGTTGTTGCCGGAGCACGTTGAAGTGCTCGGGGCGACGCCGGGTTGGCTTCGCTATCGGCTGCCGGCACGGGCCATCCGCCGCAATGAACGGCAGGTCTGTATCGGCCAGAAGCAGGTGTGGTTCCTGCTCCGGCTGGCGGGGGACGAATCCCACGTCACCCTGGACCATACGGACAGCCCTGAGTTCGACCAGTGGCGTTGGGTCGATTTCTGGTACCCGGTCGAACATGTGGTGATGTTCAAGCGGGGCGTCTATGCGCGTGCCCTGCGCCATCTGGCGCCGCTGGCACGGGGGGTGGCCGGGACGGGGGTGGAAACGATGCCCAAGTCCGCCCAGGAAGCCTGGATGCCGGGCAACGCCGCCGGTCACGACCGGCCGCGCAAGCGCACCACGCCCAAGCGCGGTGGCGGCTACTGGCCGCGCAGCAAGGCCAAGGGCGAGCCGGGCGCCGTCTGAGCGATTTCCGGCGGCTCTGAACCGTATCGAGAATGATTCAGGTTCGAAATTGACAACCATTCGCATTTCGATTGGAATAGCAGCAGGCCGATCCGGGCCTGCCTGCCGAGTCCGCACGTGTACGTCTGCATCTGCAACGGGGTTACCGACCATCAGATCCGCGAAGCCGCCCAGAGCGGTGTCGTGAGCGTGTCCGAGTTGACGATGCGCACCGGCTGCGGCGCCACCTGCGGTTCCTGCCTGGACATGGCGGCGGACCTGCTGGCCAAGTTCAGCGCTACCCACGATCTGCCGCTGCCGGTTCTCGGCCTGCAAGCCGCCTGAGCTGGGCCCGCTCCGTTGCGGGCCGCAACTGAGCACGATTCGCGTTCCTTCATGCCTGCGCGCGACGCGCTACAGTGCCCGCGATTCCACGCAGCAGGAGCACGCTCATGAAGGGCGACGCCAAAGTCATCGAATTCCTCAACAAGGTCCTCTACAACGAGCTGACCGCGATCAACCAGTACTTCCTGCACGCCAAGATGCTGAAGAACTGGGGCCTGAAGGAACTCGCCGATCACGAGTACAAGGAATCGATCGAAGAGATGAAGCATGCGGACATCCTGTCCGACCGCATCCTCTTCCTCGAAGGCCTGCCGAACTTCCAGGCGCTGGGCAAGCTGCGCATCGGCGAGAATCCTGCCGAGATCCTGCAGTGCGACCTCAGCCTGGAACGCGATGGCGTGGTCACGCTGCGCGAGGCCGTCGCGTATGCCGATTCGATCGGGGATTACGTCAGCCGCCAGCTGTTCGTGAAGATCCTCGAGTCCGAGGAAGAGCATATCGACTGGCTGGAAACCCAGCTGGATCTGATCGAGCGCATCGGTGAGCCGAATTACCTGCTGACCAAGATCGAAGACTGAGTCAGCCCTGCAGCGGGGCGCGCAGGCGGGCGTGATAGCCGGCCAGCGCGATCCTTGCACGCGCAAACTCGGCGATCAACAGCGCCACCGCCACGGCGGGGCGCTCCAGCGTGCCGGCGCGGGCATCGTGCTCGATCCGCCAGGCCGCGGCCGACAGCGCCATCGCACCTACGTTCGCACTGGCCGATTTGAGACTGTGCGCCAGCGCCCGCAGCTGGTCCAGGTCCGCCGCGACCGAGGCATCCTGCAACTGCCGGATCAACGGCGGGGTGTCATCGAGGAACACTCCGATGATGCGCGCCGTGTCCGCGCCGATCACGTCCAGCAGTTCATCGAGCACGTCTTGGTCGAGTACCGCCGCGGGCGTTTCCTCGCGTGCGGGGGGCGACGGTGCCGGGGTCAACGCCGGTGGCGTGGCCAGTGGCGGCGTCGGAGCGGTGTCATCGGCCATCACGCTGCTCCACCGTGCCAACACGACCTGCAGCGTTTCGCGGTTGATCGGTTTGGACAGGTAATCGTCCATGCCGGCCTGCAGGCAGCGCTCACGGTCGCCGGCCATCGCATTGGCGGTCATCGCCACGATCGGCAGCCGCGCGGCCCCCTGCGCGGCCTCGTGCGCGCGCCAGCGACGGGTGGCGTCGTAGCCATCCACTACCGGCATCTGGCAATCCATCAGCACCAGATCGAACGCCTGGGTATGCAGCGCCTCCAGCGCCTGCTCGCCCTGGGTGGCGGTCTCCACCTCGCAGCCCAGCACCTGCAGCAGCCGCTGTGCGACCAGCAGGTTGACGCTGTTGTCTTCCACGAGCAGCAGGCGCAGCGGGAACTGCGGTAGTGCCGAGGGTGAGCCGGCGTATTCCACCTCGGCCAGCAGGGCGGCCGGGCGCGCACTGGCCACCACCGGGCGCAGCAGCGCGTGCAGCTCGCTATCGGCGGCCAGCCGCGACAGCGCCGGCCCGGGGCCAAGCGCCTCGGGCACGGGTGCCTCATCGCCATACAGCCACAGCAGCTGTGCCTCCGGGTGCCGATCATTGCCGGCCACCGCGTTCTGCAGTGCCTGGGTGCCAAGACGCAGGCCGTCGGTGTCTGCGATCACCCAGGCCAAGACGGGGTCGACGCCGCGGCGCTGCGGTGCGCGCAGGACATCGATCGCCTCGGCGCTGGTCTCCACCGTGTGCAGGCGCAGGTCATGGTGCTGGGTCACCCGCTCGATGCGCTGGACCAGCAACGGGTCGCGCGTGACCAGCAGCGCGCGGCGCGCAGTCAGTGCGGCGGGCAGATCGCCGATCACCTTGAGCAGCGGTATCTCGAACCAGAACGTGGCCCCTTGCCCGGGCGTGGAGTGCACGCCGATGCGGCCATGCATCAGGTCGATGATGCGCTTGCAGATCGCCAGACCCAGGCCCGTGCCGCCATACAGGCGTGTGGTCGAGGCATCGGCCTGGCTGAAGGACTGGAACAGGCGCGCCTGCAGTGCCTCGTCGATGCCGATACCGCTGTCGACGATCTCCAAGCGCAGCAGGTGCTGCGCATTGGTCTCGCCCTGGCGCTGCACGCGCAGCCGGATCTGGCCACGCTCGGTGAACTTGATCGCGTTGACCAGCAGGTTGCTCAGCACCTGGCGCAGCCGCACCGGGTCGCCACGCACCGACAGGCGTACCGCCGGGTCCAGTTCAAGCGAGAGCTGCAGGCCCTTGGGATCGGCGGCGCGCTGCATCAGCTGCACCAGCCCCTCCAGAAGCTCGCGCAGGTTGAAGGTGGTGATCTCCAGGTTCAGGCCCTTGGCCTCGAGCCGCGAGTAATCGAGGATGTCATCTACGATGCGCAGCAGCTGCTGCGAGCTGGTGGCGGCGGTCTGCAGCATCTGCCGCTGGTCGCTGCCGAGCTGTCCGCGGGCGATCAGGTCCAGCATCGGCAGGATGCCGTTGAGCGGCGTGCGGATCTCGTGGCTCATCGTCGCCAGGAACTCACCCTTGGCCAATGCGGCGGCTTCGGCGGCCTGCTTGGCGCCGAGCAGTTCCTGCTCCAGCTGGTTCTGCTGCTGCCGGCGCTGCTGCAGCTGATCGCGCTCGAGCACCAGCGCCTCATTGCGCCGCTGCAGGTTCTCCAGCTGGTCCTGCGCATCACGCCAGCGGCGTACCGCCTGGATACCGGCAATCAGTGCCAGCAGGCCAGTGCCGGCGGCAATGTCGATCCACGGCCCATTGGCACCGATGCGCGCCATCACCGTGGCAGTGGCGCAGACCGCGGCTGATCCGGCAGCGATCCACAGCGCGGCCGGGGTGGGCGAGTGGGCTGGCCGTCCATGGCGCCCCATGCTCAGAGCACCGAGTTCTGGAAGTCGAAGTTCAGTTCGCTGCCGGCGGACTGGACCATGTTGCCCTGGATGAAATCGACCCCGCCGATCCACATCGCGGCCGCTGCCTGCGGGTCTTCGATCTGTTGGCCGATGATGCGCAGCCCGGCGCGGTGCGCCAGATCGATCGCCGCGCGTAGTTCGTCACGCGTCTGCTGGTTGGTGTGGCTGTTGGAGAAGCGCGCGGCCATGCGCACATAGGCCAACGGCAGCTGCGCCATCAACGCATTGGCCTCATCGCCCGGCTCGAACTGGCTCAGGCAGAAGCGCACGCCGGCCGCATGCATGCGGGTGCAGAACTGCTGCAGGGTGACGGTGTGGATCAGCGCATCGGGCAGGCGTACGTCGATGACCAACGCGCTGCCGTCGATCTGCCGGCTCGCCAGCGATTCCAGCAGCCAGTCGCCGAAGGCATCGCGGGCCAGGGTGCGCAGTGACTGCGAGACGAACAGGTGCAGCGGCTGCGCGGCGTGGCGGTACAGATCCAGCAGACCCAACGCGTGATCGAGCACCTGCTGGTCAAGATCGGCGATGCGCCCGGCCGCTTCGGCGGCCGGAATCACCTGCCCGGCGGCCAGCACGCTGCCGTCGGCCTGGCGCAGCCGCAGCAGCACCTGGTACTGCGCCGTGTTGCCACCGGCCACGGCGACGATCGGCTGGTAGGCCAGTTCCAGCTGCCCTTCCAGCAGGGCCAGATGCTCCTGCGCGGCCACATCTTCGCGGCGCACGTAGGCGGCCACGCCCGCGGTCAGCAGGCGGGCCTGCAGGGTGGTGCGTTCGACCGCTTCCAGTGCACTGCCCGCATCGGGGAAGCCCGGCGAAAGCTGGGCATGCCCGACCACGCCGCGCAGGTGGACCGATTCGTCATCGCGGATCACGAAGGCGCGCGTGGACAGCTGCTCGCGCAGCGCATGCGCCATCGCATCCAGGGTGTCCTCGTCGGCATTGCGGGCGAGCACCAGGAAGCTGTTGTCGTTCAGGCGTGCCAACAGGTGGGGCTGGGCGGCATCGGCCAAGCGCTGACCCGCCTGGGTCATCAGCCGCTCGAACGCCGCATACCCATAGCGTTCGCGCAGGCCGAGCGCGCTGGCGATCTCGATGAAGAACAGGCCGCCGCGATCGCGATGGGCGAGCGAGGTGCCGAGCTGCTGCATCACGTGATGGCGCGTGGGCAGGCCGGTCTCGGGGTTGTTCATTGCCGGCGCGCCAGCGTTGCCCGCCTGCGAGGCGGCCTGGGCACGTGCGCGGCGGATCCGGTTGGACACGGCCGCGATCAGATGGCGCGGGCGGATCGGCTTGCTGAGGAAATCATCGGCGCCGCTGTCGAGCACCTCGAACTGGCGCTCCGGATCCGGGTCGCCGCTGAGGAAGACGATCGGCAGCAGCTGCTGGCCGGGTTGCTGGCGGATCAGCGCGGTCAGGCGCATGCCATCCAGGCCGGGCAGATGCAGGTCCATCAGGATCAGATCGGGGCGGTGCTCGGCGATGGCCTGCTGCACGCCCTCGGCATCGCTGTGCACCAGCGCCTCCATGCCGGCACCATGCAGCACGCTCTGCGCGAACAGGGCCTGCGAGCGGTCGTCCTCGACGATCAGTACGCGGTACGGCGAGTCGATCCCGGGCGGGACCATTTGGCTGGCATCGGTGGGCAGCGGCGGCAGCAGCGGTGGCGGGCTGGCCGGTGCTGCATTGAGCGCGATGACATTGCTGGTGGCCACGGGGGCCGGCGCGTCTGGGCGCTGCCAGCGCTGCCAGTGGTCGGCCGGCGGCGTTTCAGCGCGCACGGTGCGCGAGGGTGCAACAACATTGTCGTGAACGGCCATCAGTACTCCCAGTCTGCGCCGCAATTATGCGACGAACGCCCGAGGGCAGGGCGCGCATTACCGCGGCAGGGTTCCCGGTCTGACCTGCGTCTGGCCACTGTCGGCCTGGCGCATCAGCCAGCGCATGCCTTTCCACAACGTCCGCCAGATCATCCACACGATCAAGGCGCCGATCAGGCTGCACGCCACCACCAGGATCAGTGCCAGCCACGGGTGGGCAAGGGCGAGCGCAAGTCCCCCGACCACCACGGTGTCTTCGGCGGCCGAGGCGACCCAGTTGCTGGCCGGTTCTGGCGAGGTATTGAGCAGGGCGCGTGTACCGGATTTGAGCCCGTGGCTGGCCAGCGCGACGCCGGCGCCCGCCACCAGTGCGGTGCCGCTGAGCTCGCCGCTGGGCGAGAGCGTGGCGGCGGCCAGGAACGCACCGGCCGGCACCCTGGCCAGCGTCTGGACCAGATCCCAGGCCGAATCGACCCCGGGAATCTTGTCGGCGAAGAATTCGGCGATGGCCAGCGCCGCCGAGGTGCCCAGCACCCACCAGGACTCCGTGGCCTGCAGTGCGGGTGGCAGATCGACCCAGCCCAGCAGCCCGGCCAGGCCGACGCCGAACACGGTGAGGTACACGCGGATACCGGCCAGCCAGGCCAGCAGAATGCCGATCACGAACAGGTGGGCTTCGGTCATGGCACGCGCTCCGGCTGCAGAATGTGCACAGGCGCACACTATCGGGGATGACGTCCATGAACGCTACTGCCCCGATCCGGGCCCTGCGCGGACAAGGCCTTTCCCCTGACTTACACTAGCAAGTCGTTCCAGACAGGGGCCGTTGCGACATCGCCGTCAGGCGCGGTCGCCCAGGACTGCCATGAGCAAACCCACACCTTCCCGCATCCAGATCCGCCGGCCGGGCGCGCCGCCCGTGCAGGACCGCAAGCGCCTGCTGGTGCTGGGCGGTGCCTGGCTGCTGTCGCTGGTCCTGGCCGCGCTGCTCGGCGCCTGGTTGGGGTCGCCCGGCGGCGACGTCGGCACCCAGCTCAAGGCGGCCGAGACCCGCAATGAACGCCTCCAGCAGCAGCTCATCGAGCTGCAGCAGCATCAGGCGACCCTGCAGGCGTCCGACCGCATCAGCCGCGCTGCCAACACCGAGGTCCAGGCCTCGCTGGGCGAACGCGACGAAGAAATCGCCGGCCTGCGTGCCGACGTGGCCTTCTATGAGCGTCTGGTCGGTGCGACCAGCCAGCGCAAGGGCCTCAATACCCATTCGGTGGAGTTCGCGCCGGAGACCGGCGGCACCTGGCAGTACGCCGTGGTGCTGACCCAGAACCTGAACCGTGGGGCGATCAGCCAAGGGCAGATGCGCTTCACGGTGGAAGGCGTCAAGGACGGCAAGCTGACCTCGGTCAGCTGGGACGAGCTGCACCAGCGCACCAAGGTGCCGGGCCAGGACTATTCCTTCCGGTACTTCCAGCAGCTCACCGGCAGTGTGATGCTGCCGCAAGGCTTCACCCCGCAACGTGTGCGGGTCACGCTGGGATCGGGCGCGGGGGGCGCCACCCAGGTATTCGATTGGAAGCAGGCCGGCGCACCGGCGGCATCGGCAAAAGAAGGGGAATAAGCCCATGTTTGGCAGCAACAAATCCAACCGCGACGGACATCTGGTCGTGGACGCGCTGATCGGCGCGCAGGTGGTGATCCGCGGGGACGTGGAATTCAGTGGTGGCCTGTACGTGGAAGGCACCATCCTGGGCAAGGTGATTGCCCAGGACGGCGCCAGCAACGCCACCTTGACGGTGGCCGAGCACGGCGCCATCGAGGGTGAGATCCGCGCCCAGGTCGTGGTCATCAGCGGCCGCCTGGACGGTGATGTACACGCCACCGAGCGGGTCGAACTGACCCCCAGCGCCCGGGTGACCGGCAACATCCACTACCAGGTGGTGGAAATGCACGCCGGCGCCCAGCTGACCGGCCGCCTGATCCATACCTCGGCGCAGATGGCGCTGCCGCCGCCGTCCGGGGATGCGGACGAGGGCAAGGGCAAGGACACCGCGGCCCGCAAGAAGCTGGCCGAGGCGATGGCCTGAGCTTGAAACCGTGCTCATGCACCCCCATGCTGGGGGCATGAGCACGCTTGTTTCCCTGCCCGGCGCTCCCGCCGCCGCGCCGAACTACCAGTCCCTGGACCGTCCGCTGAACTTCACCGAGGCCGCTGCGGCCAAGGTCAAGGAGCTGATCCAGGATGAGGGCAATGCTGCCCTCGCCCTGCGCGTCTACATCGAAGGCGGCGGTTGTTCCGGCTTCCAGTACGGGTTCGAGTTCGACGAGAACCGCGCTGAGGACGATCTGGCCGTGGATACCGCCGGCGTCACGCTGCTGGTCGATCCGCTGAGCCTGCAGTACCTGATGGGCGCCGAGGTGGATTACACCGAAAGCCTGACCGGCGCGCAGTTCGTGATCCGCAATCCGAACGCGAAGACCACCTGCGGCTGCGGCAGCAGTTTCAGCATGTGATGTGCGCGCAACCGGCCAAACGGTCGGTTGCCGCTTGCCAGCCCCGCCGAATGTGGGCAGGCTCTTGCGATGTCCACATTTACTTCGCAGCTTTCCGGTTTCGCCTTCGTCAGCGAGCCGTTGGAGCGCGCCGATACCCTGCGCGATGACGCCGATGCGTTGTCGCGGTTGTGGCCGGACGCGCGCGTATTGGTACTCGACCAGGACGGCACCGCCCTGGCCGGCGATGACGGTCAGCCACTGCCATTGACCGGCGCCGATCTCGGCGGCGGGCCCGGCACCGCGATCTTCCTCGGCCTGCGCGGCGAGCAGGCATGGTTCTCGCTGGAGGTCGCCGCCGTGACGGTGGCCGCGCCGCAGCGCGTGGATCTGCGCCAGTCTGCCGCCACCTGGTCCATCGCCGATTCCACCGCCTTCTGTTACGCCCGTGGCATGTCCTACTGGCAGTCGCGCACCCGCTTTTGCGGGGTGTGCGGTGGCGCGGTCACTTTCAGCCGCGGCGGCTTCGTCGGCCGGTGTGGCCAGTGCGCCACCGAACACTACCCGCGCGTGGATCCGGCGGTGATCGTGGCCGTGGAAAACCAGGGCCGGCTGCTGCTGGGCCGCCAGGCCAACTGGGCCCCGCGCCGTTACTCGGTGCTGGCCGGCTTCGTGGAGCCCGGCGAATCGCTGGAGCAGACCGTGGTCCGCGAGGTCTTCGAAGAGAGCCGCGTGCGTGTGCGTGAGTGCCGCTACCTAGGCACCCAGCCGTGGCCGTTCCCGGGCGCGCTGATGCTCGGCTTCGCCGCCACGGCCGAAGACGACGTGCCGACCGTGAACGGCGAGCTGGAAGATGCGCGCTGGTTCACTGCCGAGGACGTGGGCGCGGCGCTGGCCCGGGATGTCGAGGATGACGGCGAAGGCATCCGTCTGTCCCCGCCCATCTCGATCTCGCGCAGCCTGATCGAACACTGGTACCGCCAACAGGTCGCCTGAGGGTCGCCTGCCGTTGCCGCCGGCTGAACACGCGGCGCGGTACATTACCAACGGCCCGGGGAATTGCCGGGCCGCAAGGCATAGTAGCGGCGCGTTCCACGTCCCGAGCCGGAGGCTTACATGTTCACCACCCTGGTCGCCGTGCTGGTTGCCTTGGCCCTGGGCCATGTCGCACCGGGCGTGGCCGTCGCGCTGCGGCGGTTCGGCCTGTACCGGCGCTGGCTGCAGTGGCTGGACCGGCACGCTGCCGAAGATGGATTCTGGCGCGGCCGCAAGGGCGGCTGGCTGGCCGTGCTGCCGTTCGTGGCGGTGCTGGGCCTGCTCCAGTGGCTGTTCGATGACCGCGTCTACGGCCTGCCGTCGCTGCTGCTGGGCGTGCTGGTACTGGTGATGTGCTGGGGCCCACGTGATCTGGACCGCGATGTCGAGGCGGTGATCGACGCCGATGACGCCCACGCCCGCCACCTGGCGATCGCGCAGTTGCAGTCCGCCGGTGGCAGCCTGCAGGAAGACGTTCCCTCGTTGGTTGAAGCCACCGTGCTCAACGCGCTGCGGCGCTGGTTCGCAGTGCTGTTCTGGTTCCTGCTGCTGGGCCCGGTCGGCGCGCTGCTGTATCGCCTGCTGGCCTTGCTGGCGATTGGCCCGATGCGCTCGCTGGCCAGCGTGGAAGCGGTCGCCGGGGCGCGCGTGGTGCTGTCCTGGCTGGAGTGGCCGGTCGCGCAGCTGATGTCACTGTCGATGGCGCTGGTCGGCAACTTCGACACCGCGTTCAAGGCCTGGCGTGAGGCGCACGGCAATCAGTGGTCGGCTTCGACACACTTCCTCGGTGCGGTCGCGCGGGCAAGCGTGAGCGCCGAGCTGCGTGAGGACGCGCACGATTACAGTGATGCGGGGATGGTGCCGGTGTGGCGTCGCCTGCCGGAGCTGCGCGATGCGATGAGCCTGGTGTGGCGCATGCTGCTGCTGTGGATGGCGGTGCTGGCGCTGCTGGTGATCGCCGGTTGGGTCACCTGATGGTCCGGGTCAGCCCGGCGCCAACCAGGTAAACGGCACCCACGGCAGGTTGCGTGCGATCCAGTACGTAGGCAGCAGGATCAGCCAGAAAGCAGGCTTCATCAGCAGCGTGATCAACGGTTGCAGCGCGCGTGGCCGCCAGCCCAGTGCCCAACCGAGTACCAGCGGGGCGATGGCCAGCATCAGCATGGCCAGGGGGTTCATCGAAAACGCGGTGGCGACATCGCCGTGGGCCAGCGCGTGCAGTGCACGCGTCAGCCCGCAGCCGATGCAGTAATACCCGGTGACCGCCAGAAAGCTGCACGGCGGGAACGGGCTGCCGGCGCTGTTGGGGTCGTAGTGCCGCAGCACCCAGACCCCCGCACCGGCCGCCAGTGCGGCCGGTGGCAACACCGCCAGCAACCAGCGCTTGCCGTGCAGCGCGATCATCAGCTGTTGCTTTCGATCTGCTGCTGGAACTGCTGCATCTGCTCCATGTAACCGTCCACGCCCATGAAGGCCAGCGAGATCACGAACAGCACGACGCCGGCGATCAGGAAGCCGGTGGTGACCCAGGCCCAGATCTTGGCGTTCTTGGAGGCACGACGTGCGCCTTCCAGGTCACCCTGGTTGAGCAGGCCGTTGACCTTGCTGGCGAACACGATCGCGACCACGCCGGTGACGATGCCCGGGAAGCTCAGGCACGACAGGCAGCACACGAAGAACGCCAGGATGGTGACGACGATCGACCAGATCAGGTGATTCGGGATGCTGCCCGGGGCGGGCGGCAGAGGGGCGGTGGCATTCATCAGCGAAACTCCATTTGCTTGGGTGGGTGGGTGCGTACGAGGTGTCCCGGACGGTAATCTAACCGATGTCCCTGTCTCTATGTATACGGTTACATGCAGGCAGGGCGGGGCTCACGCCTGATCGCCACGGAGCTGCCGCACCTGGCTTTCCAGCATCGGCGCGGTGGCGACCTCGCCTGCGATCGGCGCAGAGGCGACGACCTCGACATGCGCGCGGAAACGGCGTGGCACACGCATGCGGCCCAGGCGCGTGTCGCGGCGGCTCCACATGCTCGACCACATCCCGCGCAGCGCCATCGGCACCACCGGCACCGGGCGACGTTCGAGAATCTTCTCCACGCCCGATTTGAACGCGCCCATCTGCCCATCGCGGGTCAACGCGCCTTCGGGGAAGATGCACACCAGCTCGCCCTCGGCCAGCGCCTTGTCCACCTCATCGAACGCGGCCTGCATCAGCGCGGGATCCTCGCGTGCGCCGGCAATCGGGATCGCCTTGGCGGTGCGGAAAATCCAGCGCATCACCGGGATGTTGAAGATCTTGTAGTACATGACGAAGCGCACGGGGCGCGGCAGGGTCGCCGACAGGATCAGCGCGTCCATGTAGCTGACGTGGTTGCATACGATCAGCGCCGCCCCCTCGTCCGGTACGTTGGCTTCGATGCCGTGCGGGCGCAGCCGGTACAGTGCGCGCACCATCACCCAGCTGAGGAAGCGCATCAGGAACTCGGGCACGATCGTGAAGATGTAGATCGACACCACGGCATTGGCGATCGCCAAGGCCAGGAACAGCTGCGGGATGGTCCAGTCCAGCACGCGCTGGGTGAGCAGGCCCAGCCCCGCCGCCAGCACGATGAAGCCGGAGTTCTGGATGTTGAGCGCGGCGAACACGCGCGACATTTCCGATTTCGCCGTGCGGCTCTGGATCAGCGCGAACAACGGCACCACGAAGAAGCCGGTGAACAGGCCGATGCCGATCAGGTCGATGATGATGCGCGCGCTGCCCGGGGCCTGCACGAACTGCCAGATCGACAGCCCGGCCGTCGCCGCTTCGCCGACGCGGGCGAAGTACAGGTCGAGCATGAAGGCGGTCATGCCGAACGCGCCCAGCGGCACCAGCCCGATCTCCACGGTGCGCCCGGACAGCTTCTCGCACAGCAGCGAACCGGTGCCGGTGCCGAGTGAGAACAGCGCCAGCGCGAAGATGTAGAGCAGGGAGCCGCCACCGAGATTGACCTCGGCATAGGTCGGCAGCTGCGAGGTCAGCATCGTGCCGACGAACCAGAACCAGGACACGCCCAGGATCGCGTTGCGCACGGCTTTCTGCTTCTTGGCCATGCGCAGCACCGCGAGCGACTCGGGCAGCGGGTTCCAGTGAATCTTCAGGTCCGGCGCGCCGGCATCGACCTTCGGGATCATGCGTGCGGTCAGGTTGCCGGCCACGGCGAGCACGATCACCGCGGTGGCCGCCACGATCGGACCATGGCTGCCGGACAGGGCGAAGATCAGGCCGCCGGCGATCATCCCGGTCAGGATCGACAACGAGGTGCCCATCTCGACCAGGCCGTTACCGCCGGTCAGCTCTTCAGGCTTGAGGATCGAGGGCAGCACCGAGTACTTCACCGGCCCGAACAGGGTGGACTGCATGCCGGTGCAGAACAGTGCCACCAGCAGCACCGGCATGCTCTCGGTCAGGAAACCAAGCGCGGCCAGCGACATGATCGCGATTTCCATGGTCGTGGTGATCACGATGAGCCGCGATTTCTCCAGCTTCTCCGCGATCTGGCCGGCCAGCGCCGAGAACAGGAAGTACGGCAGGATGAAGATCGCCGGCGCCAGGTTGGTATACAGCGAGCGCTCTTCGATCGGCGTGCCGAGGAAGAACAGCAGCGCGATGATCGCCTGGCGGTAGACGTTGTCGTTGAACGCGCCCAGCGACTGGACGATGAAAAACGGCAGGAAACGGCGTTGCCTGAGCAGAGCGAACTGACTATGGCCGGACATGGAGACTCCTTGCGAACCGGCGCAGCCTAGCATTCTCCCTGTTGGCGCAGCATGGCAGCGGCGCGCGTCGCCCCGGGGCGGTAGCTCACGACCGGTGGTCGTGAGACGTTCAACATCCGTATCGACCAACGGTCGATACCTACCTCAACGTGCGCGCGGCCTCATTGGCGGCGCCCCGCAGCTTGGGCAGCAGGCGCAGCATCAGCCCCATCTGGGTGCGGATCAGCTGCAGCTTGGGGGGCATGTCATCCGGGATCTGCTCCAGCTGCTCGGCCAGGGCCCGATCGCCCTCGTTGGCGTCTTCGGCCACCGGCTCGCGCTGCTGCAGCGCACTGGCGATCTGCTGCATCGCCTGCTGCACCCGTTCACCGCCAGACAGCGCCAGCGGATCCTGGCCGTAGCTGTCCAGCTGGGTGCGGTGGGCGCCCAGTGCGGAGAGATGGCCGAGCAGGGTGTTGGACAGCGCCAGGAAGCGGAAGCCGGCATCCAGGTTGCGGCGCACGTGACCGGGCTCGCGCAGCATGTTCGACAACGCGGTGGACAGCGCCGCATCGGCGTTGTGCATGTCGCGGCGTGCGATGCGGTAGGCCAGATCGTCCTGCATGCCGCTGCCGTACTGGCCGAGCACCGCGTGCAGGTACTTCGCGCAGTTGTCGAGCACGCGCGCCATCACCAGGTTCAGGCGCCGGCCCTGCCAGTCGGGCAGGATCAGGAACGCAGCCGCCGCGGCGATCGCGCAGCCCAGCAGCGTATCCACCAGCCGCGGCCAGATCAGCAGGAAGCCATCGCCAATCAGGTTGAAGCAGGTCAGCGCCATCACCGTGATCGCCGCCGAGGCCACCAGGTAGCGATCGCTGCGGGTGAAGAAGAACAGCAGTGCCGAGAGCAGGGCGATCAGCAGTTCGATGCGCAGGTCCTGGAACAGCTGCATCAACGCCCAGGTCAGCACCAGACCGATCAGCGTGCCGGCGATCCGTTGCGCCAGCCGCTGGCGGGTCGCACCGAAGTGCGGGCGGCAAACAAAGACGATGGTGAGCAGCACCCACGAGCCGTTCTGGGCGTTGAACAGCCGGATCGCGGCAAAACCGACGATCAGCGCCAGCGCCATGCGCAGGCCATGCCGGAACAGCACCGAGCCGGGCGTGAGCTGCTGGCGGATGCGCACGCCCATCTCGCGCAGGGTGTGCGGGTTGGTATCGCGCAGGCGCGTATCGACGTTGTCCAGGGTGGACTCGGATTTCTCGGCCTCGGACAGGCGCCGCTCGATGCTCTGCAGGTTGTGGCCCAGCAGTTCCAGCGAGGCCAGCAGACGCTGCCACTGCGGGTTGTGCTGGGCGCGCAGCCAGGTCAGCGAATCGGTGAGATCGGCGGTGGCCTGCTTGGTGCGCTCGCCGTACTGGAACGGCTGGCGCAGGCGGATCGCCTGGCCCAGGTTGGCGCAGGCCTCACCCTGCAGCGCGAGCAGGCGCTGGCAGCGGTACAGCACGTCGCTGTGGAAGAACGCCTCGGTGAGCGCGCCGTAGGGGTAGTGCGAGGAGCTGGCGCGCTCGTGGAAGTCCTGGGCCATGTAGTACAGGCGCAGGTACAGGCCGGACTGCACGCCGGGCCGGCCGGAGCGGCCGAAGCGCGCCAGGATCGCGGTCTTGGCGATGTTCAGCGCTTCAACCACGCGCCGGTTCTGCTCGGCCAGGGCCAGCTGGCGCTTCTGCACGTCGGCATCGCGAACCGGTTCGAACAGATCGGCCTTGAGCTGCAGATAGCGGCCCAGTTCCAGGTACAGGCGGGCCACCCGCTCGCGCACGGGCCGGTTGGCGAACAGGGCGGTCCACAGGATCGAGAGCAGCGCGTACCAGACCGCACCGGCCAGCAGGTGGCTGACCGCGTTGATCGCCTGGGGCAGGTCGGTCGCACCGTGCTGTTCCAGCCCGATCATGGTGTAGATGGCGAGCGTCACCGTGGCCTGCGCGATGGAGGCATAGCGCTCGCCGAGCGCGCCGAGCAGGGTCAGCCCGAACGTCGCGGCGGCCAGCGCGGTGATGAACCACCACGGATGCGGGAACAGCACCACCACGGCCGCTGCGGCGGCCACGAAGCACAGCAGTGACAGCGCCACCGATTTGATCCGGCCCCACCAGTTGTCGTCGGTCTCGGCGATCGCGCTGGCGATGATGCCCAGGAACACGCCGGGCAGGGCGGGCAGCTGGTCCAGATACCAGCACAGCCCCATCGCCGCGGACAGCGCGATGAACACCCGCAGGCCATAGCTGGCCTTTTCATGCGCCCACAGGCGGCTGACGCGGGTTTCGAACGAAGGCATGGCGACTCGGCGGAAGGCAGGCCACCATTATTGCCGGAGCGGGGTGAAGGGGACACCTCTGTCTGCGGGGCTGGGTCGGCGTGGGTGGGTTGCCGGGACACGCAGCAAGTACGTCCTTGTAAGCTCGATTCGCGCCATCCATGGCGCGAAACGGTCCCGTCCACCCACCCACGCCGACCCTCCGACAGTGGGTCGGTGCGCATCGAAAAGCGGAACCGGTGCAATTTACATATCGAACCGCACGCTGACCGCGAAGGTGCGCGGCAGGCCCACGCCTGCGTTGGACCAGTACTTTTTGTTGGCCAGGTTCTCCACGCCGGCGCGCCAGGTGACCGGGTGGCCGGCGGCCTGCATGCGGTAGCCGACGCCCGCGTTGACCAGGGTGTAGTCGGGCAGCTTGAGCGTGTTGTCGGCGTCGTAGTAGACGTCACCGTAGTAGCGGGCCAGTGCGTACACGCTCAGGCCCTCGATCTGCGGGATGCTGTAGTCGGCGTGCAGCACGCCCTGCCAGCGGGCGGCGCCGGCGGTGCGGTTGCCTTCCTGGCTGGCGCTGCCCGGGGAGAGTTTGTCGTAGGTCGGGTCCAGCCAGGTCACGCCGCCACCGAGGGTGAAGGCATCGGTCAGGCGCACATCGCCACTGACTTCCACGCCTTCGTACAGGGTGATGCCGTCCTGCACCAGCAGCTTGCCGGCGGACGTAATCAGGTCAATGTTCGCGCCACGCTCCAATCGGAAGGCGGCCGCATTGGCGCTCCAGCGCGGGTACTCGATCTTGGCGCCGATCTCGTACTGCTTGCTGATGGTGGGGTCGAGCACGTCGCCGGCATTGATGTAATCGCTGCCCACGCGGCTGCCGGCTTCCAGCGATTCGACGTAGCTGGCATACAGCGTCACGGCATCGGCCGGCTTGTACATCAGGGCGTAGGTCGGGGTGACCGGATAGGTGTGGTACGCGCCCTTGTTTTCGAAGTCGTTGTAGCGCGCGCCGGCCAGCAGCGACCAGCCATCGGCGAAGCTGACGGTGTCGCTCACGAACACTGCCTGCTGCACGGTTTCGCTGCCGCGGCTGAGCACGCGTGAGCCGACCGCATCGTGGCGCAGCGTCGGACGCTGATAGATGTTGCCGCGGCCGAGGGTGTTCCATTCGTACGGGCGGTCCCAGCCCAGGCCGGTCTGGTGGGAGACGCCGGCAACGACCTGGTGCGACAGCGGGCCGGTCTGGAAGCGGCCCTGCACGATGGCCTGGGCCAGCTTCCACTCGCTCTTGCCGCCGAGCTCGTAGGTGTTGATGTCGTAGTCGCCGTTGACGTCATCGATGTAGGCGAAGATCTTGTTGACGTCATTCCAGGAGGTGGTCACGCCATAGCTCAGGCTGGCCTTCCAGTCGCTGTTGATCTGCCAGTTCAACGCGGTGGAGAGCAGGCTGGAGCGGGTGTCGTAGTAGCTGCCGTCGATGCTGTTGTCGATGTCGCCGGCCAGCGGGCGCGGCAGCTCGGTCAGGCCGATGAAGTAGTACTGCGGGGATTCGTTGCTGAGATCACGCGACTGGAACACGCCGTCGAAGGTCCAGGTGAGGCGGTCGCTCAGGCGTGCATCCAGCGACAGCGCGCCGACCTTGCGGTTCACGTCGCCACCGTTGAAGGTCTCGCCTTTCTCCTGGTACGCATTGAAGCGGTAGCCGAACATGTCTTCGTTGCCGAAGCGCCCGCCCACATCGACCTGGCCGCTGACGATGCCCGCCTCGCGCCAACCGAGCTGCGCCGACAGCGTGGTGACCTCGGTCGGCTTCTTGGTCACGTAGTTGACGATGCCGCCGGGCTGGCCGAAGCCATACATGAAGCCACCGGGACCCTTCAGCAGCTCCACCTGTTCCATCACTTCCAACGGCCACTCGGTGCCCCACGAAGAAACCTGCAGGCCGTTGACGCGGTAGCTGTCGTAGCTCAGATCGATGCCGCGGTTGCGGATCGGCGAGCTCCAGCCGCTGGCGTAGGCGCTGACCTGGGTGACCACGGACGGATCGGTGAGGAAGGCCTCGCCAAGCGAGACCACCTGGCGCTTCTCGATGTCCTCGCGGCCCACTACCGAGATCGCGAAGGGGGTATCGCGTACGGCACGGTCGCCCAGGGCGCCGGTGTCGGTATGGGTGCGTTCGGCGGTGACCTTGATCGCATCCAGATCGGTGGCCGAGCGCGCCCGGACGCCTCCATCCGGGGCGGACTGGGCGTGGGCGGTGCAGGCGGCGGCAAGGGAAAGGGCGAGCAGGGCCGGGCGCAGGGCACGGCGGCCCGGCACCACGGCCGGGAGCGAAGACACAGACTGGCGCATGTTGTGGGGGTCCTCCGCGGACAGCAGCACACCGTCCGCGATCAGAAGAAAGCGGAAAAGAGGGGGTGGCTGAGTCGTCAGGCGTGCCGCGTCAGCGGCAGCGGGGCATCGCGGGGGGCAGTGCAGGACCGTGGCTGATGCGAATTGTTCTCTTTTGGGCCGGAGGCGTCAATCCGGCAGGCGCCGACCCACGGTCGGTACCTGCCGCGCACGCCCCACCCACTCACGGCAGACGCATTGCCTTCATCGCGCGGCGGCGGCCCGCTTCAAGGCGCGTTTCTCGCGGCGACGCGCCCGGCGAGCCACCCAGCGCTCGCGCAGGCACGAGAAGATCACGTACAGCGCCGGGGTGCTGAGCAGGGTCAGGCTCTGCGAGAACAGCAGGCCGCCGATCATCGCGATGCCCAGCGGGCGGCGCAGCTCGGAGCCTTCGCCCAGGCCGATCGCCAGCGGCACTGCGGCCAGGATCGCCACCATGCTGGTCATCATGATCGGGCGGAAGCGCACGATGCTGGCCTCACGGGCGGCTTCCAACGGCGTCTTGCCGTGCTCGCGCTGCGCCACCACGGCGAAGTCGATCATCATGATCGCGTTTTTCTTGACGATGCCGATCAGCAGCACCAGCGCGATCATCGAGATCACCGACAGCTCGGTATTGGTGCCATACAGCGCCAGCAGTGCACCCACGCCCGCCGCCGGCAGCGTGGACAGGATGGTGACCGGGTGGATCAGGCTTTCATACAGCATGCCCAGCACCAGGTAGACGGTGATGATCGCCGCCATCACCAGGATCAACATCGCCATCGGGTCCGAATCGAAGCCGAAGCCTGCGTCCTCGGCCAGACGGATGTCACCGGGCATGCGCATGCCGTTGACCGTGCTGTCGATGATCGCCTTGGCCTCGCCCATGCTGGTGCCGGGGGCGAGGTTGTAGCTCAGTTCCATCGTGGTGTACTGGTTTTCATGGGTGATCTGCGATGGCGCCAGCCCCGGCACCTGCTCGGCCACCGCGGTGATCGGCACCATCTCGCCATTGCCGGCCCGCACGTAGATCTGGTCGAGCGCGCCCGGCGTCGCGGTCTGCTCGGGCAGGGCGTTGACCACCACGCTGTACTGGTTGATGTCCGAGTAGATCGTGGAGATCTGGCGCTGGCCGAAGGCGCCGTACAGCGCGCCATCGATGGCGCCGACCGAGACGCCCAGGCGTGCGGCCTTGGCCCGGTCGATCACGATGTTCTGGCGCAGGCCGGCGGCGTCCACGTCGGTGCCGACGTCGGCCAGCTTCGGGTTCTTCTTCAGCGCGGCCTGCAGTTTCGGCAGCCACTCCTGCAGCTGGGCCAAATCGTTGCCCTGCAGCGACACTCGGTACTGCGCACCCTGGCTGGCACCGCCGCCATCGTTGCTGGGCAGATCCTGGATCGCGCGCAGGCGCAGCTGCAGATCGGGGTAGCGGTCGGCCTTGGCACTCAGCCGGGCCAGGGCCTGCGCGGTGGTTTCGCGGCGGCCGTCCTTGCGTGATTTCAGTTCAACGTTGAACTGCGCGCTGGAGCCCTGGCGGCCACTGCCCAGGCGCACGCCCACGGTCTTCACCGCCGGATCGGCCATCAGCATGTCGGTGATGCGGCGCTGGCGGTTGACCATGTCGTCGAAGGAGACCGTGGCGCTGGAATTCGCGCGGCCCCAGATCAGGCCGGTGTCCTGGGCCGGGAACGCGCCCTTCTTGACCGCACCGAACAGGAAGATGGTCGCGCCGATCAGCAGCAGGGGGGTCAGCGACAGCAGCAGTGCATGACGCAGCGAGAAGTCGAGCAGCTTTACGTAGATCCGCAGCATGCGGTCGTGGCCGGCGTCGAGCAGGCGGCCGAAGCGGCTGGGTGCGCCGGCATCGGCATGTGCGCTCAGGAAGCGGCTGCACAGCGCTGGGGTCAGCGTCAGCGAGATGATCATCGAGACCACGATGGCCGCGACCAGGGTGACGGTGAACTCGCGGAAGAACGCACCCATCATGCCTTCGGCGAACAGCAGCGGAATGAACACCGCCACCAGCGAGGCTGTGATCGAAACGATGGTGAAGCCGATCTCGCGCGCGCCGGTGAGGGCGGCCTGCATGCGCGTCATGCCCTCGTCGAGGTGGCGCATGATGTTCTCGATCACCACGATCGCATCGTCGACCACGAAGCCGATCGCGATCACCAGCGCCAGCAGGCTCAGGTTGTTCAAGGTGAAGCCCAGCACGTACATCACCAGCGCCGCACCGGCCAGCGACAACGGTACGGTCACCGCGGCGATCAGGGTCGGGGCGAGCCGGCGCAGGAACAGCGCCATGGTCAACACCACCATCGCCAGCGCGATCAGCAGGGTGATCTGCACTTCGTGCAGCGAGGAACGGATGGTCGGGGTGCGGTCGAAGTAGGGGGTGAGCGTGGTGCCCGGTTCCAGGTAGTCGCGCAGGGTCGGGATCTGCGCCTTCACCCGGTCCACGGTCTCCACGATGTTGGCGCCGGCGCGGGTGAACACGTACATCACCACCGCCGGTTTGTGGTTGAACCACGCGGCCTGGTAGGCGTCCTGCTGCCCGTCGTAGACGTTGGCGATGTCCTGCAGGCGGATCACGCGGCCGTTGTCGGCGGTCTTGATCACCAGCTGCGCGAAGTCGGCCGCGCGCGCCACCGAGTCGTTGGCGATGATCGCGGTGGTGGTGTTGCCATCGGTGAGGAAGCCGGTCGGCGAGGTCACGTTGGCTGCGCGCACCGCGTTGCGCAGATCGTCGGCGGTCAGGCCGAGGGCGTTCATCAGGCGCAGGTTGACGTCCACGCGCACCGCCGGCGTGGAGGCACCGGCGATATCCACCGAGGACACGCCGGTGATCTGGCGGATGCGCTGGGCCAGCAGCGAGTCGGCCACGTTGTAGAGATCGTCGGCCGACTGCGTTTCCGAGGTCAGCGCGATCGCGATGACCGGGTCATCGTTCGGGTTCGCCTTCTGGAACATCGGCGTGCCCAGCCCGGCGGGCAGGTCGGACTGCGCCGAGTTGATCGCGGTCTGCACGTCCAGCGCGGCCGAATCGATGTCGCGGTCGCTCTGGAAGATCATGAAGACCAGCGAGCTGCCTTCCGAGCTGGACGAGCGCATGCGGTCGATGCCCGGCAGCTGGCCGAGGTGGCGTTCCAGCGGCGCGGTCACCGTGGACGCCATGGTCGTGGCATCCGCGCCGGCCTGGTTGGCGTGCACGAAGATCACCGGGATCTGGATGTTCGGCAGCGCCGACACGCCCAGCTGCAGGTAGCAGATCACGCCGACCACGAACAGGCCGATGGCCAGCAGGGCGGTGCCGATCGGGCGGCGGATGAACGGACCGGAGATGTTCATCGAACGCCTCCGCAACGGCCTGCGGTGCTCATCGTCACGCTTGCGGCTCCTGCACCGGGCCATGGCCATGACGCAGCGCACGCTGTTCGCGGCGCTGGCGCAGGCGCTCGGAGAAGCGCTCCATGTACAGGTAGATCACCGGCGTGGTGTACAGCGTCACCAGCTGGGAAAGCAGCAGGCCGCCGACGATGGCGATGCCCAGCGGGCGGCGCAGTTCCGAGCCGATGCCGGTGCCCAGCGCCAGCGGCAATGCACCGAGCATCGCGGCAGCGGTGGTCATCATGATCGGGCGGAAGCGCAGCAGGCAGGCACGACGGATCGCCTCATGCGCGTTGGCACCGGTGCGCCGGGCCTCGATCGCGAAGTCGACCATCATGATGCCGTTCTTCTTGACGATGCCGATCAGCAGCACGATGCCGACGATGCCGTCCACCGACAACGGCAGCCCGCACACCATCAGCGCCAGCAGGGCGCCGACGCCGGCCGGGGGCAGGGTGGAGATGATGGTGAAGGGGTGGATGTAGCTCTCATACAGCACGCCCAGCACGATGTAGATCAGCACCAGCGAGGCCAGCAGCAGCCACACCACATCGGTCTGGCTGCCGGTGAACTCGGCGGCCTTGCCGATGAACTGTGCGTGCACCTGCGACGGCATCTCCAGGCCCGCCTTGGTCTCTTCGATCGCCTTGACCGCATCGGACAAGGAATAGCCCGGTGCGATGTTGAACGACACCGTGACCGCCGGCAGCTGCTGCTGGTGGCTGACCACCAGCGGGGTGCTGGTGACCTTGCTCTCGGCCAGGGCGGCCAGCGGGATGATGTTGCCGGCGCCGACCGGAATGCCGGTGTTCTGCGCGCCGATGCCGGTGGCGGTGGACGAGTTGGACGAGGTGACCTGGCCGAAGTTGGTGGCGTTGCTGCCGGTCAGCGCGCCGGCGCCATTGGAGGCTACCGCCAGCTGGTTCATCAGCGCGGTGCTGGTGCGGAACTCCGGCGCCACTTCCAGCACCACGCGGTACTGGTTGAGCTCGGTGAAGATGGTGGAGATCTGGCGCTGGCCGAAGGCGTCGTACAGCGTGTCGTCGATGGTCTGCATCGGCACGCCGAGCACGCTGGCCTTGTCACGGTCGATGGTCAGCTCGAGTGCGCGGCCCTGGTTGGACAGGTTGTTGTCCACGTCGGCCAGTTCCGGGCGTTGGCGCAGCGCCTCGGTCAGGCGCGTGGCCTGCAGCGCGACCTGCGCGCTGTCCACGTCCGACAGCGAGTACTGGTACTCGGTCGCGGCCACGCGGGTATCCAGGGTGACGTCCTGCACCGGCTTGAGGTACAGCGCCACCCCGGGAATGCCGGCCACGGCCTTCTGCAGCCGCGGCAGGATCTCATCGAGCCCATCACGGTCGCCGCGCTCCTTGAGCACGATCGACAGCTGGCCCTGGTTGAGCGTGGGGTTCATGGTGCCGGCGCCGATGAAGGCCGAGACACCGGTCACTGCCGGGTCGCTGCGCAGCGCTTCGGCCACGGCCTTGGTGCGCTGCTCCATCTGCGGGAAGGCGATGTTCTGGTCGGCCTGCACGACACCGGTGATCAGGCCGGTGTCCTGCTCGGGCAGCAGGCCTTTGGGAATGACCAGGTACAGCACCACGGTCAGCACCAGCGCGCCGGCAGCGACGGCCAGGGTCAGCGGCTGGTGGTCGAGCACCCAGTCCAGGCTGCGTTCGTACAGGCCCACGGTGCGCGACCACACGGTGGTCTTGCCTGCGGCAGCCGCCCGCTCGTGCGCGTCTTCGCCCTCGGGCAGCGCATCGGGCTTGAGCAGGTAGGCGCACATCATCGGGGTGAGCGTCAGCGAGATCAGCATCGACAGCGTCACCGCGATGCTCAGCACCCAGGCGAATTCATGGAACAGGCGGCCGGTCACGCCGGGCATCAGCAGCAGCGGCAGGAACACCGCCACCAGCGAGATGGTCAGCGAGAGCACGGTGAAGCCGATCTGCTGCGCGCCGATCTCGGCCGCTTCCGGCCCGCTCTTGCCCTGTTCGATGTAACGCACGATGTTCTCGATCATCACGATCGCATCGTCGACCACGAAGCCGGTGGCCACCACCAGCGCCATCAGCGAGAGGTTGTCCAGCGACATCCCGGCGAACGCCATCACACCGAAGGTGCCGGCCAGCGACAGCGGCACCGCCACCGAGGGAATGATGGTCGCCCACAGGCGGCGCAGGAACACGAAGATCACCGCCACCACCAGGCCGATGGTCAGGATCAGGGTGAACTGCACTTCATGCACCGAGGCGCGGATGGTCTCGGTGCGGTCGTTGAAGATGTCCAGATGCACGTCGGCCGGCAGCACGTTCTGCAGCTGCGGCAGCAACGCGCGGATGCGCTCGACGGTCTGCACGATGTTGGCGCCCGGCTGGCGCCGCACTTCCAGCAGCACCGCCGGCTTGCCATCGGCCCACGCAGCCAGCTGGTCGTTCTCCACGCCGTCGATCACGTTGGCCACATCGGACAGGCGCACCGGGCGGCCGTTCTTGTAGCTGATGATGGTGTCGCGGTACTCGGCGGCACTGGTCAGCTGGTCGTTGGTGCCGATCGAGTAGGACTGGGTCTTGCCGTTGAGCGAGCCCTTGGGCGCGTTGACGTTGGCCTGGGTCAGCGCGCTGCGCAGCTCTTCCAGGGTCAAGCCCATGTTGGACAGCTGCGCCGGGTTGACCTGGATGCGCACGGCCGGGCGCACGTTGCCGGCGATGGAGACCAGACCCACGCCCTGCACCTGCGACAGGCGCTGGGCGAGGATGGAGTCGGCGTAATTGTTGACGTCGCGCAGCGGGCGCGTGTCGGAGGTGAGCTTGAGGGTGACGATCGCCGCGTCGGCCGGGTTCACCCGGTTGTAGACCGGCTGGTAGGGCAGCGAGGAGGGCAGGGTGGCCTGGCGGATCGCGGCCTGCACATCCTGCGCGGCGATGTCGATGTCGCGGTCCATCGAGAACTGCAGGATGATCGTGGACAGCCCCGCCGACGAATCGGAGGTCATGATCTCCAGCCCGGAGATCTGCCCGAACTGGCGCTCCAGCGGCGTGGTCACCAGCGACGCCATGGTGACGGCGTTGGCACCGGGGTACTGGGTGGTCACCACCAGGCTGGGCGCATCGATCTCGGGCAGCGCCGACACCGGCAGCTGGCGGTAGCCGAGGATGCCGAGCAGCAGCAGGCCCGCCATCAGCAGCGAGGTGGCGATCGGGCGGCGGATGAAAATCGTCGAAAAGCCCACGGGCGGGTCCTTGCTGGTGCGTCGTGCTGCGTTGGATCAGGCGAACGCCGGCACGTGGGCCGGCGTCAGGTACGTAGGGCGGGCGCGATCAGCGCGGACCGCCACCGCGGCGTCCACCGCCACCCTGCTGCTGGGCGGCCTTGAGCTCGGCTTCGGTCGGTGCGGCCGGGGTTTCGCCCGGCTTGAGCGCGGTCACCTTGGCGCCCGGCTTGAGCCGGAACTGACCTTCGCTCACGACCCGCTCGCCACCTTTCAGGCCCTCGGTGATCTGCACCTGGCTGTCGCCGACTTCCACGCCGCTCTTCACCATCTGCATGGCCACGGTGCTGTCCGGGGTGACGATGTAGACGTACTCACCGTCCGGCCCGCGCATCACGGCCTGGGTCGGGATCACCACGCCGCCGGCGATGGTGCGCAGCTGCATGCGGACGTTGACGAACTGGCCCGGCCACAGCGAATTATCGGCGTTGTCGAACAGGGCGCGCGCGCGGAAGGTGCCGCTGTCGCTGCTGATCTGATTGTCCACCACGTCCAGCTTTCCGCCGTCGGTCAGAACGTGCGCGTCGTTGCGGTCCAGTGCGGCGATATCCACCGCACCAGCGGCCTGGGCCTCGCGCACGGCCGGCAGCTGGCGCTCGGGCAGATTGAACACGACGTGGATCGGGTGGATCTGGGTCAGCGTCACCAGCGCGGTGCCGGCGCTGACGATATTGCCGGCGTCGACCGCACGGATACCGGCGATGCCGGAGATCGGGGCGGTCACCCGGGTGTACTGCAGCTGCACCTGGGCGGCGCGCATGCTGGCCTCGTTGGCGGCCACGGCACTTTCGAACTGGGCCACCTGATTGCGTTGGGTATCCAGGTCGGTCTTGGCCACGTACTGGCGGTATTCGGCCGAATTGGAGCGCTGGTAGTTGGAGCGGGCGGTGGCGAGCTGGGCCTGGTTCTGGCGCTTGGCCGCCGCGGCCTCGTCGTAGCTGGCCTGCAGGGTGCGCGAATCGATCTGCGCGAGCAGGTCGCCCTTCTTCACTTCCTGGCCTTCCTTGAAGTTCAGGCTGATCAGCTGGCCACCGACCTGCGGGCTCACGGTGACGGTGTTCATCGCCGCTACCGTGCCCAACGCGCTGGCGTAGACCGGCACGTCCTGGCGGACTGCATCGATCACCGTGACCGGCACCGGGCCGGCATTGGCCGGATCACCGCCTTGGCGCCCTTCGACTGCCGGGCCGCCTGCATCCCCCTTCTTGCCGCCCATCAGGCGCATACCCACAACGGCAATCACCAGCACTGCGACCACCAGCAGCACGATCTTCCAGAAACGCGACATTCAATAACTCCCGAGGGCTGGCGGAGGGCGGGGGCCCGGTTGGCTAGGCGCAAAGCATACTCGTCGCCCGTGGCCTTTCATGCATGACGGATGGGACGGGCGATCAGACCGGATGTGACGGATGAGGTTCCATGCATGAACGTTTGCCGGGGCAGAAAGTTACAGCGCGACCGGCGCCGATGCCCTACATTCAGGTTCGACCGCCGTTCTGACCCGTGGAGACCTTCAATGCCCCGTCTGTCGCTGTTGATGTCCGCCCTGCTGCTGGCCGCCCCCGGCCTGGCCGCCGCCGCCCCCGCCGAACGCCCGGAAGTGGCCGCCGCTGCGACCCGCCTCAAGGCCCAGGTGATCGACTGGCGCCGTGACTTCCACCAGCACCCGGAGCTGTCCAACCGCGAAGAACGCACCTCGGCCAAGGTGGCCGAGCGCCTGCGCGCGATGGGCCTGAAGCCGCAGACCGGCATCGCCCACCACGGCGTGGTGGCCATCATCAAGGGCGGCAAGCCCGGCCCGCGGATCGCCCTGCGTGCGGACATGGATGCGCTGCCGGTGACCGAACAGACCGGGCTGCCCTTCGCCTCCAAGGCCACCAGCACTTACCGCGGCGAGACCGTCGGGGTGATGCATGCCTGCGGCCACGACGCCCACACCGCCACCCTGCTGGGCGTGGCCGATGCGCTGGTGAAGATGCGCGCCAACCTGCCCGGCGAAGTCATGCTGATCTTCCAGCCCGCCGAGGAAGGCGCGCCGCCGCCGGAAGAGGGCGGTGCGGCGCTGATGCTCAAGGAGGGGCTGTTCAAGGACTTCAAGCCCGAAGCCGTGTTCGGCCTGCATGTGTTCTCCAGCGTGCCGGCCGGCCAGATCGCGGTGCGTGGCGGCCCGCTGATGGCCGCCTCGGACCGGTTCGGGATCAAGGTGATCGGTCGCCAGACCCACGGCTCGGCGCCGTGGAACGGGGTGGACCCGATCGTGGCCACCGCCGACCTGGTCGGCACCGCGCAGACCATCGTCAGCCGCCGTGCCAACCTGTCCAAGCAGCCGGCGGTGGTGACTTTCGGCGCGATCAAGGGCGGCATCCGTTACAACATCATTCCCGATGAAGTGGAGATGGTCGGCACCATCCGCACTTTCGATGAGGGCATGCGCCAGCAGATCTTCGCCGACCTGCGCAACGTAGCCGAGCACACCGCAGCCGCGCACGGGGCCAAAGCCGAAACCGAGATCTACGAGTCCGAGGGCAACCCGGCCACGGTCAACGATCCGGCCCTTACCGCGCGGATGCTGCCTAGCCTGCAGGCCGTGGTGGGCGAGGGCAATGTCTACGAGCCGCCGCTGCAGATGGGGGCGGAGGACTTCTCGCTGTACGCCCAGCAGGTGCCGGGCATGTTCTTCTTCGTGGGCTCCACCAGCGAGGGCATCGATCCGGCCACGGCGCCGGCCAACCATTCGCCAAAGTTCCTGCTCGATGAGAAGGCGCTGGATGTAGGCCTGCGCGCGCTCCTGCAGGTGAGCCTGGATTATCTCAACGGGACGCCGGCTGTGCCTGCGGCGGGGTGAAACGACGGTAGGTCCCGGCCGTTGGCCGGGGCCTTTCGTTTTCGCCGCCGGACGCCGCGCGCCTACCGGCGTAAAATGGCGGCATGAATACCCCCCAGGACTCCAGCCTCGGTCGCGAGGTGGCTTACCCGTCGCAGTACGATCCCGGCCTGCTCTTCCCCATCCCGCGCCGTGGCGCCCGCGAGGAGATCGGCCTGGACGAGGCGGCGCTGCCGTTCGTCGGCCATGACCGTTGGCAGGCCTATGAATTGAGCTGGCTGGACGGTCGCGGCAAACCGCGCGTGGCCGTGGCCACGGTCAGCGTGCCGTGCACCTCGCCGAACCTGATCGAATCCAAGTCGTTCAAGCTGTATCTCAACTCGCTCAACAGCACGCGTTTCGAGGATGACGCGGCCGCGCGCCTGTGTATCACCCGCGATCTGTCGGCGTGTGCCGGGGCGGTGGTGACGGTGGTGCTCGGGGTGCCGCCGCTGGTGGAAGAGCCCGAGGGCGAGTCGCTGGACGAGCGCGAGGTGACCATTGAGCGCTACGGCCCGCCGGCCCCGGAGTTCCTGTTCGCCGATGCCGATGAGGTGGTCACCGAAACATTGAGTTCGGCCCTGCTCAAGTCCAACTGCCCGGTCACCGGCCAGCCGGACTGGGCCAGCGTCAGCGTGCGCTACCGCGGCCCGAAGATCGACCGCGACGGCCTGCTGAAATACCTGATCAGCTACCGCGAGCACGCCGAGTTCCACGAGCAGTGCGTGGAGCGGATCTTCAGCGAGATCACCCAGCGCTGCCAGCCGCAGTGGCTGGAAGTGGAAGCGCGTTACACCCGCCGCGGCGGGCTGGACATCAACCCGTGGCGTGCCAGCCCGGGCATCGCCGCCCCGGCGCGCACCGTCCGGGACCTGCGCCAGTAGGGGTTCCGCACGTCTTCACATCCACGCCATGCCCCATTAACAAGGGCTGTGACACCGTGCCTCCCATGTCGTCAATCAAGACGGGAGTGTATGGATGAGTACCGATAAGAAAGTCGACTTTTCCGGTGTCAGCGCCAGCGTTGATACCACCGCGCAAAAGGTCGATCAGGTCGATTTTTCGGGCGTGACCTCCTCGGTGGATACCACTGCGGAAAAGGTCGGGGGCACCTACACGGTGCAGAAGGGCGATTCGCTCTCCAAGATCGCCAAGCAGGAACTGGGTGATGCCAATGCGTGGAAGCGCATCTTCGAGGCCAACCGCGATGTACTGGACGACCCGGACAAGATCCAACCGGGCCAGACCCTGAAACTGCCGCCCAAAGCCTGATCCGCTGTACTGCCCATCATCTACAAAGGAGCAACCTCACATGAAGAAGTCGTCCATCAGTACTGCCGTTCTCGCCGCGCTTCTCGCTACCGTGGCCCTGGCCGGCTGCAAGAAGAAAGAAGACACCGCTGACAACAACGCGCAGCCCGCCGCGATGACGCCGGCCGCCCCGGCCCCGATGACCGAAGCCGCGCCGCAGCCGATGACCGCTGCAGCAGGGGTGAACGTTTCGGCCGTTACCGTTGGCAAGACCGCCGCAGCCGACAAGACCGTTACTTCCGTCGCGCTGTTCGCGCCGAAGGACGACATCATCGTCTCGATCCGCACCGATGGCAGCGCGAACAACGCCAACGTGGCGGCCAAGCTGACCTTCCAGAACGGCCAGGTCGCCGGTGAGCAGAACCAGGTGGTCAACGCCACCGGTGCCGAGACCACCAACATCTCCTTCAAGAATGCCAATGGCTGGCCGGCGGGCAAGTACCGCGCGGAAGTCATGGTAGATGGTAAGGCGGCAGGATCGCCGCAGGAGTTTGAGGTCAAGTAAGCCCAGACGCCGACTCTCTCCCGGCAACAGGCTCACGATGGACGCAGCCGCGAGGCTGCGTCTTTTTTATGGGTGCCCTTCCGAAGCACGCTGCGTCAGGACGGTTGCAACCGATACCATCGCCGCCCCGTTGGGGTGCCAGCGCCGCATCCCAATCCCGACCGGCCGGACCACAGCGTTCCAGTACGTTTGCGTATGGGATGGCTTTGCTCCGGGGGGCTGAAAACGCGACAATGCTGGGGTTTCCCGCCGTGCGCGCCGTTGGTTGGCGCGGTCCCCGGGGAAAGTGCGGGCCAGGCTGTGCGAGGCCCTGCACGCGACACGGTTGCACGCGGCCCGGCATTGCCGTCGGCCATCATTCACGAGATCTGCAAGAGAGCCCTGATCCCCCATGTCGAACACGCCCAAGATTCTCTACACACTCACCGATGAAGCCCCGTTCCTGGCCACGCAGTCGCTGCTGCCGATCGTCGAGGCCTACACCGCCACCGCCGGCATCGCCGTGGAAACCCGTGATATTTCGCTGTCCGGCCGCATCCTGGCCCTGTTCCCGGATTACCTGAAAGACGACCAGAAAGAGGCCGATCACCTGGCCGAACTTGGCCAGCTGGCGACCACCCCGGACGCGAACATCATCAAGCTGCCCAACATCAGCGCCTCGGTGCCGCAGCTGAAGGCCGCGATCAAGGAACTGCAGGACCAGGGCTTCGCACTGCCGAACTACCCGGACGTGCCGACCGACGACGTTTCGCGCGATATCAAGGCGCGCTACGACAAGGTCAAGGGCAGCGCGGTGAACCCGGTGCTGCGCGAAGGCAACTCCGACCGCCGCGCGCCGCTGTCGGTCAAGAACTACGCCCGCAAGCATCCGCATCGCATGGGCAAGTGGTCCAAGGACTGCAAGTCGCATGTCGCGCACATGGACGGCGGTGACTTCTACGGCAGCGAGAAGTCGGCCACGCTGGCCACTGCCGGCAGCCTGAAGATCGAACTGTTCAAAGCCGACGGCAGCAGCGTCGTGCTCAAGGAAAAGACCGCGGTCAAGGCCGGTGAGATCGTCGACGCCGCGGTGATGAGCCGCAATGCGCTGGCCTCGTTCGTGCAGGCGCAGATCGCCGATGCCAAGGCCAAGGGCGTGCTGTTCTCGCTGCACCTCAAGGCCACCATGATGAAGGTGTCCGACCCGATCATGTTCGGCGTGGTCGTCGAAGAGTTCTACAAGGACGTGCTGGCCAAGCACGCCGACGTGCTCAAGCAGGCTGGTTTCGATCCGAACAACGGCATCGGCGATCTGTTCGCGCGCCTGCCGCAGCTGCCCGAAGCGACCCAGGAAGCGATCAAGGCCGACCTGGCCGCCGAGTACGGCAAGCGCCCGGGCCTGGCCATGGTCAATTCGGACAAGGGCATCACCAATCTGCACGTGCCCAGCGACGTGATCGTCGACGCCTCGATGCCGGCGATGATCCGCGACTCCGGTGGCATGTGGAATGCCGACGGCAAGCTGCAGGACACCAAGGCCGTCATTCCCGACCGTTGCTATGCGGGTGTGTACCAGGCCGTAATCGACGATTGCCGCACCCACGGCGCCTTCGACCCGGCCACCATGGGCTCGGTGCCGAACGTCGGCCTGATGGCACAGAAGGCCGAGGAATACGGCTCGCACGACAAGACCTTCCAGATTCCGGCCGACGGCACCGTGCGCGTCACCGATGAGGCGGGCACCGTGGTGTTCGAGCACGCCGTGCAGACCGGCGACATCTGGCGCATGTGCCAGACCAAGGACGCCCCGATCCAGGATTGGGTGAAGCTGGCCGTCAACCGCGCCCGCCTGAGCGGCACCCCGGCGGTGTTCTGGCTGGATACCGCCCGCGCGCACGATGCGCAGGTGATCGCCAAGGTCGAGACCTACCTGAAGGATCACGACACCAATGGCCTGGACATCCGCATCCTGGCCCCGGTGGAAGCGACCGCCTTCTCGCTGGACCGCATCCGCAAGGGTGAGGACACCATCTCGGTGACCGGCAACGTGCTGCGCGACTACCTGACCGACCTGTTCCCGATCATGGAGCTGGGCACCAGCGCCAAGATGCTCTCCATCGTGCCGCTGATGGCCGGTGGTGGCCTGTTCGAGACCGGTGCCGGTGGTTCGGCGCCCAAGCACGTGCAGCAGTTCGTGGAAGAGGATTACCTGCGCTGGGATTCGCTGGGTGAGTTCCTTGCGCTGGCGGCCTCGCTGGAGCACCTGGGCAACCGCTACGACAACGCCGGTGCCACCGTGCTGGCCAAGACCCTGGACCAGGCCAACGGCCAGTTCCTGGACAACGACAAGTCGCCGTCGCGCAAGCTCGGTGGCATCGACAACCGCGGCAGCCACTTCTACATCGCGCTGTACTGGGCCCAGGCCCTGGCCGCGCAGGATGACGATGCCGCGCTGAAGGCCCGCTTCGCTCCGCTGGCCAAGGCACTGGCCGAGAACGAGCAGACCATCGTTGGCGAGCTGGCGGCGGTGCAGGGCAAGCCGGTCGACATCGGCGGTTACTACCGTCCGGACGTGGCCAAGGCCAGCGCCGCGATGCGTCCGAGCACCACCTTCAACAGCGCGCTGTCTGCGCTGTAACGAAGCGGTCCCGCGGCTGCGGTGATCGATGAAGAACCCGCGCTTCGGCGCGGGTTTTTTTGTGGGCGGTGGCTGGGCAAGCGCCCAGTCGCTGCCGTAAGGTGGCGGCAGGTCCTGTGGAAGTGGATGCATGCACGGTCGCTGTTCCTGCCAGAACGTTCCATGCCCCGCCGGCGGTGCCGCATGAGTGCATCGCCGGACGCGCTCGCGCGCCTGATCCGCGATGGTTTCGAGGAGTACCATGCGCGCTTCGCGGCGATCAGCCGGCGTGCGCGGCAGCGTTTCGAACAGCGTGACTGGGCCGGTGCCCGGCAGGATGCGGTGGAGCGCATCGGGCTGTACGACCAGTGCATTGCCGAGACCGTCGATGCGCTACGCCGTATAGCCGGTGAGCGGATTGGCGCGCGCGCGCTGTGGCTGCAGGTGCGCACGGCCTATGCGGCGTTGCTGGCGGGGCTGATCGACGCCGAGCTGTACAAGACGTTTTACAACACGCTGGCGCGGCGGCTGTTCGCCACCCGCGGTGTGGACGGGGCGATCGAGTTCATGGCGATGGATGTTGAACCCTCCGACGCCATTACCCATCCGGTCGCGCGGCACAGCTATACCCTCTCGCCCACGCGCCCTGCGGACGCGTTCATGCGGGTGCTCGGTGACTACCGATTCGACGTGCCGTATGCGCACCAGCTGCGCTGCGCCGCCGCGATCGCCGTGCGCCTGCAGGATGATCTGGCGCACTGGGGCGACTACCCCGTGCGCAGCATTGAACTGCTCGACACCGTGTTCTATCGCGAGCGTCGCGCCTATCTGGTGGGGCGCGTGTTCGGTGAGCATCGCTTCTCGCCCTGCGTGATCGCGCTGGTGCATGACGAGCGTGGCCTGCGCGTAGATGCGGTACTGACCCGGCGCCGCGATGTGGCACATCTTTTTGGTGTCTCGCGCAGCTATTTTCAGGCCGATCTGACCACCGTCGGTGATGCGGTGGTGTTCCTGCGCAGCCTGCTGCCAGGCAAGCCGGTCGATGAAATCTACACCGTGCTCGGGCGTGCCAAGCAGGGCAAGACCGAACGCTATCGCACCTTCTTCCGTCACTTCCAGGAACAGCCGGGCGAGCAGCTCGTGCATGCCGAGGGCACGCCCGGCATGGTCATGGCGGTGTTCACCCTGCCCAGCTATCCGCTGGTGTTCAAGCTGATCCGGGACCGTTTTGCCTGGCCCAAGACCATGACCCGGCACCAGGTTGAAGAGAAGTATGCGTTGGTGTTCAACCTGGACCGTGTCGGCCGGCTGCTCGACGCGCAGCCCTATCGGCACCTGCGCTTCCCGCGGGCGCGCTTCTCCGCAGCGCTGCGCGAGGAACTGTTGACCCAGTGCGCCAGCAGCGTGCATGAAGAGGGCGAGGACTTGGTGATTGCGCTGTGCTACGTGCAACGGCGTTTCCGTCCGCTCAACCTGTACCTGCGGGAGCAGACCGCCGAGGCCCGTCGCGTCGCCGCGCTCGACTATGCGCAGGCGATCACCGACATGGCGCGCAACAACATTTTTCCTGGCGATATGCTGCCGAAGAACTTCGGTGTCTCACGCCACGGGCGTGCAGTGTTCTACGACTACGATGAGCTCTGCCTCGTCACCGAGTGCACCTTCTGCGCCTGGCCAACACCGCGCAACGAGGAAGAAGCGCTGGCCGACGAACCTTGGTTCCAGATCGGTCCACGGGATGTGTTTCCAGAACGGTTCTGGATGTTCATGGGCCTGCCGGCACCCGAGCTGGCGGCGGTGCGCGAGCATTTCGCGCCTCTTTTCAATCCGGTGTGGTGGCAGCAGCTGCAGGCCGGCTTCGCCGCGGGTGAGTATCCGGATACGCCTCCCTATTCAGCCAGTAACAGACTTGCCTGATAGGCCTCGGCCGGAACCTGGGCTAGGCTTGTATGCATTCACAAGGAGACGGTGGAAATGCATTCATTCCGAGGGATTGCGTTGATGCTTGTACTGGGGGGCGTGGGCGCATCGACGGTGTTCGATGTCGCCGCGCAGACCAGGCGCGAAGTGCGCGAGCAGGCTGAAGCAAGCATGGTGCTGACCGGTGAGATCGATATCGGTACCGACGGCCGGGTCGAGGCGTTCCGCCTGGACAAGCGCGCGCAGGTCGACGAGTCCATCGTCACGTTCGTCGAAAGTGCCGTGAAGACGTGGCGTTTCGCCCCGGTGCTGGTGAACGGCCAGGCCGTCAGGGCGCGCACGCCGGCCACCATCCGCCTGGGGGCGAAGAACAACCCCGATGGCACCGGCCTGATCACGCTGCTGGCAGCGAATTTCGAGAAATACGACGAAACCTCGACTGATAATGTCACCAAGGTGAAGATGTCGCCGCCGGTGTATCCGGAGGATGTCTTCAATGCACGCGGGCGGGGCGATGTGCTGCTCCTGGTGCAGGTCGGGCGCGATGGAAAGGTGCAGGACGTAGCCACCGAGCAGGTCAATCTGCGGGTGATCGCCAACGAGGCGACCATGCGGAAGATGCGCGACAAGCTGGCCCGCGTGTCGATGGGCGCCGCACGTAAGTGGACCTTCAAGGCGCCCTCTACCGGCGATGAGAAGGATGAGGCCAGCTGGACCGTCCGGGTCCCCGTGCGTTTCTCGTTCGGCGACGAGGTTGAGCGCTACGGCCGCTGGGACGCCTACATCCCCGGCCCGCGCCAGCAGGCACCGTGGCGCAGGGACAAGGCATTGAGCGCCGATGCCAATACCGACCTGCTGCCTGCCGGCGGCGTGTTCATGGCGGATGCCGCCAGCAAGGGACCGAAACTGCTGACCCCGTTGGGCGGTTGATTATCATCACGACATCCATCGCATTCGTCATCGGCAAGGATGGAACGTAGAAGGAGCAACACAGGATGGACGCAATCAAGGGATTTGCTCTGGCATTGATGCTGGCGGCAACACCGGTGCAGGCTGCCAAGCTGCCGGCCGATGTGCCGGTGGAAATGGGGATGCGCGTGGAGGGCGCGCTGGCCATTGGCAGCGACGGGCGTATCACTGCGCTGGAGATCGACAAGCAGGACGCGCTTCCCGATGCTGTAGCCGCGCTGGTGCGCAACACGGTGCAGCAGTGGCAGTTCGAGCCGAGTGTGCGTGACGGCGTGCCGGTGCCGATGGACACGCGGATGACCGTGCGCGTGGTGGCGCGGCCGGGGGCCAACGAGACGTTCAACGTGCGTCTGGTCAGCGCGCACTTCGAGCCCGCCAAGAGTGATGCCGAACGTGCAGCGGACATCCGGGGGCGGACGTTGCCGCCACGGTATCCGGCCGAGGTATTCCGCAATGGCGGGCAGGGCACGGTGTATCTGGCGCTGAAGGTCGACGAAGAGGGCCGGGTGATCGACCGGATCGCCGAGCAGGTCAACCTGCGCAGCGCCGGCACGCCGCGGCAGATGGACGCCTTCCGCAGTGGCCTGGCCAAAGCGTCGCTGGAGGCCGCACGCAAGTGGCGCTTCCCGCAGAGCGCCGGTGATGCCGCCCTCGGTCAGCCTTACCGCACGCTGCGTGTGCCGGTGACCTTCGCCATCGACCAGACGCCTGCCGATGATCTGGGGCACTGGCGCGCTTACATCCCCGGTCCGCGCAGCCGGATTCCGTGGATCACCCGCGCCGACAGTGCCGGCTTCTCGCCGGATCTGCTGACCGATGGCACGGCGACCTTGGCCGGCGATCCGGAGGCACCGCGCCTGCTCACGCCGCTCGGCGGCTGAGTGCGCCACCGGGACTCGCGGGCCTACGGTGCCCGCGATCCCGTCTTTACCCGATGCCGGGACTTTCTGGCTGCGGGTAGATCACCGTGCGGTTGCGGCCCTGTTCCTTGGCCATGTACAGCGCCTTGTCGGCCAGGCGCAGGGCCTGCTGCGGGTCGTCGTGGTAGGTGGGGTAATGCGCCACCCCCAGCGATACGGTCACCGTGCCGACCTGATCGAACACTTCGGCGGCCACCTGCAGGCGAAGGCGCTCGGCCACCCGGGCGGCGGCGGCAGCATCGCTGCCCGGCAGCAGGATCAGGAATTCTTCACCACCGTTGCGGCACAGCAGGTCGGTGTCGCGCGAACCGTCGCGCATCAACTGTGCGATGCGCAGGATCACCGCATCGCCGATCGCGTGGCCGAAGCGGTCGTTGATGGCCTTGAAGCGGTCGATATCCAGCGCGATGATCCCGAACGGTTGACCACGGGCCTGCCAGTCTTCCAGCCCTTGCTGGAGGCCGCGTCGGTTCTGCAGGCCGGTGAGCGGGTCGGTCATGCTGGCGCGGTTGAGCTTGCCGATGCGGTCCTGCAGGAGGTTGAAGCTGTAGAGCAGGGCGGTCTTGAGCTGGGCGACTTCGTAATACCACGCACGGATGCCGGTAACGTGGCGGATCGCGATGCCGGTGTCGCGGTTCTGCACGTTGCGGGCAAGCTGCCACAGCGGCAGTGAGATGCGCCGCGCGCACCACCAGGTGATCAGCAGTGACAGGATGCCCAGCGGAATCGCGTTCCAGATCACTGACGACATCAGTTTGGACAGCGAGGCCAGTGTGGCCGCGGTGGGGCGCTGCGCCACCACGCCCCAACCCACGCTCGGCACCGGCGCGTAACCGGCCAGCATGCGCACGCCGTGGCTGTTGAGCACCTGTTGCGCGCCGGAATGCCCTTGAGTGACCGCTTGTACGGCCGGGTTCTCCAGCGCGAACTGGCCGATCCGGTCCTGTTCGATGTGATACAGGATGCGGCCATGGCGATCGACCACGTACAGGTACGAGCCGTCGCGGTAGTAATGCTTGCCCAGCAGCGATTGCAGGATGCTGCGCTGGCGCAGGTAGATCGTCCCGCTGACGTAACCTTGATACTCGCCCTGCGCATTGAAGATCGGATGCGAGATCGCGACCAGCAGCCGGCCGGTCGCCGATTGGTAGGGGTCACTGATGAACGGCACGCGGCGTGCCAGTGCATCGCGATTGCCCACGCTCTTGAGCAACACGCCCTGCAGCGCCAGGCTCTGCGGTGAGGTGGCCAGCACGGTACCGCCGGCATCGACGATCAGCACGGAATTGAAGCTGTTGGTCTGCAGCTGCAGGCGTGCGGCTTCGGCTTCCAATTGCGTGCGGTCATGGCGGCGCTGGCCGAGCAGGGTGGCGCTGTAGGCCACCTGCTGCTGGGCCGAGAGCACGAAGTTCTGGGTCGATTCGGCCAGCTTGCTGGCATACACGCGGTTGGCTTCCAGCGTGTTGCCGATCAACTGTTCGCGCTGCACGCGATAGCTGGCATGCAGGGTATTGGCCAGCGCGATGAGGGCACTGAGCAGGGCCAGGGCAAGGATCAGCGTGCCGAGGTTGAGGCGGGCGGACAACGGGCGCATGGGATCACGGGCAGAAGGGTGCAGCGCCAGCCAGAGGCGGATGGAACGGCAGCAGCGAAGCAGTCAGGAGCGCACGACATCGGGTCGAACCGGTGCGCATTCTGCGTCCGCTGCCCATTTACCCCGCCCCCGGGCGGTCAACAACTCTTGCGGCGGCGATTATTGCGGATATCGACCTCCAGCGACAGTTCGACGTTGCAACGATCGACATGCGTTGCCGGGCAAGGTCCCGCCAACGTCCGGCGGGACCTTGCAACTTCTTGCATGGGAGTGGGGGTATTGAGATGGAATCATGGCGCCTGATCAGCAACCCCATAGGTATCCCTTGCTCCGTACGCTCAGAATCCTGCCATGCGCCACGATCCGCCCCTGCTTCATTGCGCCCCATCTGGGCCGGATAACGGCTCAACTCCATCGCGCCGAGTTCGCCCAGGTCGATATGGCGATGGCGGCGCTCCCGGCTGAGCACCTGAGTGCGCTGCTGGCCGCGATTTCTGAGCTGCGTCGTGCGCCCCGATGGGTGACGCAATGGATCAAGGCATCACCAACGTCCTGCCACGCACGCCTGCTGTTGGCGAAGATCGAGATCATGCGTGCGTGGAGCATCCGGGGCGAGAGCGCCCTTCGCTACATTCCCATCAGGCGACGAGTAGAGTTTTCGCAGGTGATGGCATGTGGCTATCAGCACCTTGTGGACCTTGCCGATGAGGACGCGTCCCAGGCGATGGCCTTTGCAGAGTTGATTCACTGCAACGTAGTCGTTGGCCTGGGCGGTGCCAAGCGTGACGAGTGGCTGGATCATGTGATGGACGTCGCGCCGTTTCACCTGCCGACGCTGGCCGAGTATTCCCGGGGCACGCAAGCGAGATGGGGTGGAAGCGAAGAGGAGATGTTCGGATTCAGCAGTTGGGTCACGGAGAATGCGCCTGTGGGGCATCTCGCTCACTCGCTGGCCGCTGGCGCGGTCATCGAAAAGGGCGTTTTCGGTGTCTGACGAAGAGGTCGACATTCTCTGGCTGGCGCGCGATGTGGGTGATGAGGCGCTTGCGGAATGGACAAGACGGTCGCTGTACAAATGGCTGGAGGCGACGCCTTCAACGTTGCAGGATCGCTTGGCAGCCACGCAGCAGGAACGGGAGGATGGCTACGGTATCGTGTGCACCGAGCGGTTCGCGCTCGCGTCTTACTTGTCCGGCGCCAAACATGAGGCCCGATTGCTGCTGACGGCGTTGCGGGGACGCCTCCGTCCCTATCCGTGGTCGCAGTTCGCACCCTATGTTCCGCTCAGCGGCCGATGGCTTGCCCGCAATCACAGGGTAGAGCGGCTTACCCATGACCGCGTCTGCCGGGATAGTGGTCTGGATCCGCGGAGCATCGTGCGCTAGCGGGTTGGAGGGGGGGAGGCAAAACAAAAAACGCCGGTCGATGACCGGCGTTTTTTTACTTCATCGACACGGCGCCAATCAGCGCTTCATCGAACCGAAGAACTCGTCGTTGGACTTGGTGTTCTTCATCTTGTCGAGCAGGAATTCCATCGCAGCCATTTCATCCATCGGATGCAGCAGCTTGCGCAGGATCCAGATCTTCTGCAGCAGTTCCGGTTCGATCAGCAGATCTTCGCGGCGGGTACCGGAGCGGTTGATGTCGATCGCCGGGAACACGCGCTTTTCGGAGATACGGCGGCTCAGGTGCACTTCGCTGTTGCCGGTGCCCTTGAACTCTTCGTAGATCACTTCGTCCATCTTGCTGCCGGTATCGACCAGCGCGGTAGCGATGATGGTCAGGCTGCCGCCTTCCTCCACGTTACGCGCGGCGCCGAAGAAGCGCTTCGGGCGGTGCAGGGCGTTGGCATCCACACCACCGGTCAGCACCTTGCCAGAGCTCGGCACGACGTTGTTGTACGCACGCGCCAGGCGGGTGATCGAGTCGAGCAGGATTACCACGTCCTTCTTGTGCTCGACCAGGCGCTTGGCACGCTCGATCACCATTTCGGCGACCTGCACGTGACGGGCGGCCGGCTCGTCGAAGGTGGAGCTGATGACTTCGCCGCGCACGGTGCGCTGCATTTCCGTCACTTCTTCCGGGCGCTCATCGATCAGCAGCACGATCAGGTGCACGTCCGGATGATTGGTGGTGATCGCCGTGGCCACCTGCTGCATCATCATCGTCTTACCGGCCTTGGGCTGGGAGACGATCAGCGAACGCTGACCCTTGCCCTGCGGTGCCATCAGATCGAGGATGCGGCCGGTGATGTCTTCGGACGAGCCGTTGCCGCGTTCCAGGGTGAAGCGCTTGCGCGGGAACAGCGGGGTCAGGTTCTCGAACAGCACCTTGTTCTTGGACGCTTCCAGCGGCTCACCGTTGATGGTGTCCACGATCGACAGCGCGAAGTAGCGCTCGCCGTCCTTCGGGAAGCGGATGCGGCCGGACAGGTGATCGCCGGTGCGCAGGTTGAAGCGGCGGATCTGGCTGGGCGAAATGTAGGTATCGTCCGGGCCGGCCAGGTAGCTGGCTTCGGCTGCGCGCAGGAAGCCGAAGCCGTCGGGCAGGATTTCCAGCACGCCATCGGCGGCGACGCCGTCGCCATGACGGGTCAGCACCTTGAGCAGGGCGAAGATCACGTCCTGCTTGCGGGCGCGGGCCACGCCTTCGGAGATCTGCAGCTGCTCGGCGATTTCCAGCAGCTTCTGTGCCGGCATGCGCTTGAGGTCACTCAGCGAATAGACCGGGAAGCCTTCGGGCACGTTGGCCTGCTGGCTGCGCACGAACGGCTGCTGTTCGCCGTTGTCCTGCGGCATGCCGTCGTCGTTGTAGCGATCGCCACCGCGGTTGCGGTCGCGGCGATTGCGGAAACGGTCGCGGCGATTGCCTTGGCCCTGGCCTTGGCCTTGATTCTGACCTTGACCCTGACCTTGGCCCTGCTGGTACGGGTTCTGCCCGCCCTGCGGGTTCTGGTTGCGGCCATTCTGGTTGCGCTGGCCACCGTCGCCGGTGTCCTGCTGACCACCGCCCTGCGAGGGCGATGCGTCGCCACCGGCAGAAGCTGCCGGCGCCGATGCCTGCGGGGCCGCCGAAGGAGCGGCAGCCGGCGCCGGCGCGTCAGACGCGGCAGCCAGAGGCAGAGCGGGTTGTGAAGGGGGGGAACCGGCTTCGGCAGCGGTGTTGGCGGCGGCCTTGGCGACGCGCGGCTTGCGCACGCGCTTCTCGGCGGGCGCGTCGGCGCTCCCGGGTTCGGAAGTAGTGATATCGGACAAGTGCTGGATTCCTCGCTAGAAGGTGCGAGCGCCCGGCAGGGCGGCGAACGTTGGGAAAGGATCTGGAAGGAAACTGCGTCCAGAAGATGCGGCGCGCGAATGCGGCCGGATATGCCGACACTAACACCGGCTCGCGGCGGCGCGCAAGCCGGGTGGGGCAGGGTCATTCATGCGGGCGACGGGCCCGCGTGGCAGCCGGACGGTGCCGGCTGCCTGCTGCGATCAGGCCAGGGCCTTGTCGAGCATGCCGGCCAGCTGGGCCTTGCCGACGGCACCGATCTGCTGGGCCTGGACTTCGCCGTCCTTGAAGACCAGCAGCATCGGGATCGAGCGCACGTGGTACTTGGCGGCCAGGGCGCGGTTCTGGTCCACGTTGACCTTGGCGATCTTGGCGCGGCCGTTGTAGGCATCGGCCAGCTCGTCCAGTGCCGGGGCGATCATCTTGCAGGGACCACACCATTCGGCCCAGAAATCGACCAGCACCGGTTCCTTGGAATTCAGCACTGCGCTATCAAAGTCGGCGTCGCCGACATGTACAACCTTGTCGCTCATCTTGGTTTCTCGTCTGGTAATGCACCCGGCAGGGCCGGAGGAAGTTGAACCTGGGCAACGCCAAGCGGGCGTGACCCTCGTCTGGTGCCTCGTGGCCGCGGGCGGCCAGCGGTGCGTACGGCGGATGCCTGGACGCTCACGGGGCGAAGTGTACCGCTATCGTCGTGACCGGACAGACGCTGGTTGGAAAGAAGCATCCCGTGATCGCCCCCTGTGCAGGGCAGGGCGGTCACGTCAGATATGCGGTAGGCGGGGGCTCGCTTCCAGCCCTCGGCGGTGGCCTGTTCAACCGGCGGCAGGGCCTGTGAACGCGGGGTCTACGGCGCTTCCCGGCCGCCTAGCGTGCGGGAAGGGGCCCTGATGACGGGTATTCTCACGGGTGGGTGCGACCGTCCACCCCGGTTTGCCGCCGACATTGCGCTAAACTGGGGCATTGCGCGGCGCCCTGGACCCGAGTCCGGCCCCGCCAATCCCGGCGCAGGGGCCGTTTGCGACGGTGCCCCCCAAGATGATGCAAGCCACCCGCACCTCTGCCGGCTGGCCTTACCAAGACGGACTCATGAGCGACAAACCGCTGACCGATTTGACCTTCTCCTCCTTCGAGCTGCATCCGGCCCTGCAGGCCGGCCTTGAAGGAGCCGGATTCACTCGTTGCACGCCCATCCAGGCGCTGACCCTGCCGGTCGCGCTGCCCGGCGGCGACGTCGCCGGCCAGGCCCAGACCGGCACCGGCAAGACCCTGGCCTTCCTGGTCGCGGTGGTGAACCGCCTGCTGACCCGCCCGGCACTGGCCGATCGCAAGCCGGAAGACCCGCGCGCGCTGATCCTGGCCCCGACCCGCGAGCTGGCCATCCAGATCCACAAGGATGCCGTGAAGTTCGGCTCCGACCTCGGCCTGCGCTTCGCGCTGGTCTACGGTGGCGTGGACTACGACAAGCAGCGCGAGATCCTGCAGCAGGGCGTGGACGTGATCATCGCCACCCCGGGCCGCCTGATCGACTACGTCAAGCAGCACAAGGTGGTCTCGCTGCACGCCTGTGAAATCTGCGTGCTCGACGAAGCCGACCGCATGTTCGACCTGGGCTTCATCAAGGACATCCGTTTCCTGCTGCGCCGCATGCCCGAGCGCAGCACGCGCCAGACGCTGCTGTTCAGTGCCACGCTCAGCCATCGCGTGCTGGAGTTGGCCTATGAGCACATGAACGAGCCGCAGAAGCTGGTGGTGGAGAGCGAATCGATCACCGCCGCCCGCGTGCGCCAGCGCATCTATTTCCCGGCCGACGAAGAGAAGATCCCGCTGCTGCTGGGCCTGCTCTCGCGCAGCGAAGGCGCCCGCACCATGGTGTTCGTCAACACCAAGGTGTTCGTCGAGCGCGTGGCGCGTTCGCTGGAAAAGGCCGGCTACCGCGTCGGCGTGCTGTCCGGCGATGTGCCGCAGAAGAAGCGTGAGAGCCTGCTCAACCGCTTCCAGAAGGGCCAGCTGGAAATCCTGGTGGCCACCGATGTCGCCGCCCGCGGCCTGCACATCGACGGCATCAAGTACGTCTACAACTACGATCTGCCGTTCGATGCGGAAGACTACGTGCACCGTATCGGCCGCACCGCGCGTCTGGGCGAAGAAGGCGATGCGATCAGCTTTGCCTGCGAGCGCTACGCGATGGGCCTGCCGGACATCGAGGCCTACATCGAGCAGAAGATCCCGGTCGAGCCGGTCACCAGCGAAATCCTGACCCCGATCCCGCGCGCGCCGCGTGCACCGTCGCCGGAAGGCGAGGGTGATGCCGAGGGCGACGAGAACGAAAGCGTCGGCCAGATCTTCCGCGAAGCACGCGAAGCGCGTGCCGCCGAAGAGCAGCGTCGTGGCGGTGGCAGCAGCCGTGGCGGCAAGCCGGCCGGTGGTCGTGGCGAGCGCCGCGCACCGGGCGAGCGCAGTGCCGATGGCAAGCCGCGTCGCGAGCGCAAGCCGCGCGTGGAAGGCGAGCAGCCGGTCGCTGCCGTCGAGGCCGAGGTCAAGCCGCAGCTGGCCCCGACCGCCGCGCCGTCTGCCGATGGCAGCCCGGCGGTGGAAGGTGAGCGCGCGCCGCGCAAGCGTCGTCGTCGTCGCCACGGCCGCCCGGTCGAAGGTGCCGAAGGCGCGGCAGCCATCGGCCCGGTGACCCCGGTGCAGGTGACCGCCAAGCCGATGCGCGGCACGCCCGCCGCCGATCCCAGCGCGTCGTTCCTGACCCGCCTGGGCCGCAAGATCCGCCGGATGCTGTCCGGCAGCTGATCGGCATTGCCGATCAACGGGTAGCACCCGACCGTTGGTCGGGTGCTCATCCCCACCTCCACGCCGCCACCCTCGTCCTGCATAATCAGGGGATGAGCGTCCTGCGTTTTGACAATGTCAGCAAACAATATGCCGGCGGCCACCAGGCACTGGTGGACGTCAGCTTCGATGTCGCCCCCGGGGAAATGCTGTTCGTCACCGGTCATTCCGGTGCGGGCAAGAGCACCCTGCTCAAGTTGATCCATCTGGACGAGCGGCCCAGCCGCGGTGCGGTGATCTTCGATGAGCGCAACCTGTTGAAGGTGCGCGGCGGCAGCATTCCGCGGCATCGACGCGAAGTCGGTGCGGTCTACCAGGACCACCGCCTGCTGATGGACCGCAGCATCGCCGAGAACGTCGCACTGCCGTTGATCCTGCGCGGCACCCGCCGCAACGAGATCGGCAAGCGCGTTCGCTCGGTGCTCGAACGCATGGGCCTGGGCCACCGCGAAAAAGCCCTGCCTTCCCAGCTGTCGGCCGGTGAACAGCAGCGTGTCGGCATCGCTCGTGCGATTGTCGGCGAGCCCAAGCTGCTGGTCGCCGATGAGCCGACCGGCAATCTTGATCCCACGCTGGCGGCGGAAATCATGGCGCTGTTTGCCGAACTGCCTGACCGCGGCACCAGCGTGCTGGTGGTCAGCCACGATCTCGCGCTGCTGCGGCGGATGCGCAAGCGCGTGCTGATCCTGGACCACGGCCGCCTGGTCGATGACATCTCGCCGCAGGACCTGGCCGAATGAATACCCCGGTGACCAAAGAAACCGCCGCGCCCTCGCGCTTCGGCGTGTGGCTGCACCACCACGGCCACAGCGTGGTCTTCAGCCTCGGCCGTGCGTGGCGCAAGCCGTGGGCGACCCTGCTCACGGTGATGGTGATGGCGCTCGCGCTGGCCCTGCCGCTGGGCCTGTCGATCGCGCTGGACAACCTCAAGCACTTCGCCGGCAGCGTGCAGCAGTCGCGCGACATCAACCTGTTCCTCAAGACCGATGCCGGTACCGATGCGGCCCGCCAGGTCGCCGAGACCCTGCGCGGCCGCGCCGATGTAGCCAACGTCACCGTGCAGACCCCGGAGCAGGGCCTGGCCGAGCTGCGCGAAAGCGCCGGGCTGGGTGAGGCGATCGATGCGCTGCATGACAATCCACTGCCGACCCTGCTGATCGTGACCCCGGGCGAGGGCGCCGATGACGCGCGCCTGGCGCAGTCGCTGGAAGGCCTGCCGCAGGCCGACCTGGTCCAGCACGATGCGCTGTGGCGCAAGCGCCTGGATGGCTGGCTGGGCTTTGGTACGCGCCTGGTTCAGGTGCTGTCGGTCCTGCTCGGCCTCGGCGCCGCACTGGTGGTCGGTAATACCGTGCGCCTGGACATCCAGGCCCGCCGCGATGAGATCGGTGTGCTGCAGCTGCTCGGGGCCAGCGATGGGTTCATCCGCCGCCCGTTCCTGTATCTGGGCGCGTGGTATGGCCTGGGTGCCGGTGCTGTCGCGCTGGCGCTGATCGGCGCGGCCGGGCTGGCGTTGCGCCCGCCGCTGGCGGCGCTCTCGCAGAGTTACGGCAGCCCGTTCGTGCTGCATGGTCTGGATCTGCTGCATTCGTCGTTCGTGCTGCTCGGCACCGTCGTGCTGGGCTGGCTGGGCGCCTGGCTGGTGACAGGGCATTTCCTGCGCCAGACCCGTCCGACCGAAACCTGAGGCCCGCATGCGCCCGCAAGTCCTGAAGCACCTCGCCGACGATGCGCCGCGCGTGATGGTCGTCGATGGTTCCAAGCTGGTCCGCAAGTTGATTGCCGATGTGCTGCAACGCGAACTGCCGGCGGTGGAGGTGGTGGGCTGCGCGAGCATCGCCGAGGCGCGTGCGGCACTCGACGCCGGGCCGGTCAGTCTGGTCACCACCTCGCTCACCCTGAGCGACGGCGACGGGCTGGACCTGGCGCGCATCGTGCGCGACGCGGCGGGCCAGGCCTACGTGCCGGTCATCGTGGTGTCCGGCGACGCGCAGCAGCATCTGGAGCAGCGCCGCTTCACCGAGTACGTCACCGACTACTTCGACAAGGCGCTCGGCCACGAAGCGCTGGCCACCTTCATCCGCGGCTATGTCCAGCCGGAGACGATTCCGGGCGCGACGATCCTGTATGTCGAAGACAGCCGCGTGGTGGCCGAGGCGACCAAGCGCATGCTCGAACGGCAGGGCTTGAACGTACTGCACGTACTGACGGCCGAAGACGCCTTCGCGCTGCTCACCGCCGAGTCGCTCGGCCGCAGCAGCCACCGCATCGATCTGGTGCTCACCGATGTCACGCTCAAGGGCGAACTCAGTGGCCGCGATGTGGTGCAGCGCGTGCGCGTGGACTTCGGCTACGGCAAGCGCCGCCTGCCGGTGTTGGTCATGACCGGCGACGGTAACCCGCACAATCAATCCGGGCTGCTCCAGGCCGGTGCCAATGATCTGGTGCAGAAGCCGATCGAAGAGCGGCTGCTCATCACCAAGGTGCTGTTCCAGCTGCGCCTGTCCCGCCTCAACGACAAACCAGTATTGCGATGAATGACGATGTAGTACCCAGCATCCAGCTCGAACCGAGCTGGAAGACGCGTATCGGTGATTACCTGCTGCGCCCGGAGATGCGTGACCTCTCCGCGTTCCTGCGCCAGCGCAAAGCGGCCGGTGCGCAGGTGTTTCCGCCGGGCCCGCAGATCTTCGCCGCGTTCGATGCCACGCCCTTCGACCAGGTCAAGGTAGTCATCCTCGGTCAGGATCCCTATCACGGGTATGGCCAGGCCCATGGCCTGAGTTTCTCGGTGATGCCGGGCGTGCCGGTGCCGCCGTCGCTGCTGAACATCTACAAAGAGATCGAGGCCGATCTGGGCATTCCGCGCCCCGACCACGGGTGCCTGCTGCCGTGGGCACGTCGCGGCGTGCTGTTGCTCAATGCGGTGCTGACCGTGGAAGCGGGCAGCGCCGGTGCCCACCAGCGGCGCGGCTGGGAGGGCTTCACCGACCACGTGGTGGATACCCTCAACCGCGAGCGCGAGGGCCTGGTGTTCCTGCTGTGGGGCAGCTACGCCCAGCAGAAGGGCAAGGTCATCGATACCGGCCGGCATCGCGTGCTCAAGGCGCCGCATCCGTCACCGTTGTCGGCGCATCGCGGCTTCCTGGGCTGTCGGCATTTCTCGATGACCAACGACTACCTTCAACGCCGCGGCCACGGCCGCATCGACTGGTCGCTGCCGCCGCGCGCTGCGCTGGAACTGTCGGCCTGACACACCAAGGTCGTGGCTTACACGACCAGCATCTCGATGATGGATTGCGCGACCTGCCGCTTGCGCGGTGGCAGGCGCCGCAGCAGCGACAGCACGTTGCCCTCCAGATCATCACGCACGTAGTCCTGGGTGGGCGTGCTCACGGTGAGTTCTTCGCCGCTGGCCTTGCACACGCCACGGCCCGTGGCCAACCACTCAAAACGGACGCGCGTGCTCAGGGCGATGTGTACCAGGTGCGACACGCTCGGGTGCGTACCGCCACGACGTTCCCATTGCGCGACCGCACTGCGTTTGACGCCGGTTTCCACGGCCAACTGTGTTTGTGACATCCCTGCACTGGTGCGTGCTGCGCGAATTCGATCCGACATCGCCAACATGGCCTTCCCCTTTCTCGTTCCTTGATCGGTGGATGGTTATCGATACTTGCCGGGCAGTGATTCTTTTCCTGCTCTGTACAGAATCACTTGCCGTCACTGTCGCACTAGGCGCTCCACCGAGAAACCGCGAGCCGACAGTGAAACTTCCCCCTGCATTGAATGTGGCCGGTTTGACGGTTTCCATCCGTGCACGTAGTTAATCCCTCAAGCCGGCCATGACGCGCCGGGATATCCAAAACATCGGAAGCAGGCCGATGCCCTATCGATCATGGTCGGTACCCACCGCCCGGTGACAGGCGGCTTCGGCCAGGACGCAGGGGATGGCCGATGGATAAAGTCTCTGGTGTGAAGCTGGCGTTAGGGCGATTCAGTTTGATTGCCAAAACCCTGTTATTTGTGACGCTGATCGCATTAAGTGGCGGTATTTCTTCAGCCAATGCCCAGTCGGCGTGCACTGCGGGTGCGTGCGTCAGCGCGGGCCCGCGGCTGGCCTCGATCGATTCCACCCAGAGCCCGGTGCTCAATCTGCTGTTCGGCGCCCTGCTGCCCGGTACCAGCCTCAATCTGAGCGTGGTCGACTGGAACAACCTGGCCGGCGCCAACGTGAATCTCAATGCGTTGCTGACCCAGCTCAACGGCGGCGTGGTGGTCAGTGATCCCAGCCAGGTGCTCAACACCAACATCACCTTGGGCCAACTCCGCGCTGCGATGGTGCAGGTGCTGCAGGCCGATGGGCAGACGGCAGCGGCCAACGTCCTCAACGCACTGCCGTTGGGCGTGGCCGGTACCACGGGCAGCATCCGCCTGGCCGACATCCTGCAGATCGCACTGCCCACTGGTTCGCTGGCGACCGTGCGGCTCAATGTGCTCGATCTGCTCACCGGCGGTGTGCAGCTTTACAACTTCCGCAACGTGCTCACCACGCCCACACCGATCACCGTCAACACCGCTGCACTTGGTCTCAATGGCGTGGCCAATGTGCGCTTGTGGGCGCAGGTGATCGAGCCGCCCGTCTACACCTGTGGCGCAGCCGGTGCGGCGTTCCACAGCGCTGCGATCCGGATCAAGCTCGATCTGGATCTCGTGCAGGGATTGAATACCGGCACGCTGTCAGCGGCCCTGAGCGGTCTGAATCTGCTCGGCGTCACCCTGTCCAACACCAGTGTCAGCGCCGATGTGCTGCACCTGCAGGTGTATGCCGACGTCGCCCGGGCAGAAGGCACGATCTCGGCGATCAACCTGGTCGGCAACGCAGTCACCCTGCAGGCCCGCCCCGGCCTGGTGAATCTGTATGTCGGCCAGATCAGCGATGCTACGTTCTTCAATCGCAGCACCGTGCTGACCGATAGCGCGCTGAGTGCTGCCACGCTCACCTCGCTGAGCGTTCGCGTGCGGGTGTCGGCCAACATTCTCGGCCTGCAGACGCCGATTGCCGATATCAACGTTCCGCTGACGGTGAGCATCCGCAGTTTCGCCACGGCCACCCCCGGGCTGCAGAGCGCCAGCTTCACCGGCCCGTATCCACAGACCCGCACGCTGAGTGCCGGTACGGTCAGTGCGGCGACCATGGTGTCCACCCTGGTCAACTCGCTCAGCATCCAGGTCACCAGCGGCAATCCAACGGTCACGCTGCTGGGGGGGATCGCGCTGCCGTTGCCGGTGGCGGACCTGGTCAACGGCATCGTCAACACCCTGCTCACGCCGATCCGGACGCAGGTGAATGGGCTGGTCACGCCCGTACTGACGGCGCTGCTGGGTGGGCTGGTCGACAACGTGCTGGGCCTGCTCGGCATCCGCATCGGCCAGGCGGTCTTCACCGTGGAAGGCATCACCCAGGCCTGTGCGGCGACCCTGCAGTTGGTCAAGGACCTGCAGCCGACCAGCGATACCGGCCGTTTCAATCTGTCCATCACCTACAACGGCAGCACCGTCGGATCGGCCAGCAACGTGGGCAACAACGGTGCCACTGCAGCGGTGATCACCGTGCCCGGTGGCAGCTACGCGCTGGCTGAAGCCGCCGCGGCCGGCACCACGCTCACGCGCTACGCGAGCACGTGGCAGTGCACCGACCAGGACAACACCGTGGTGTCCTCCGGCAGCGGTGGCAGCTTCACGCTGCAGGCGCCGGCGATGACCGCCACGGCGGTGACCCTGGTCTGCCGGATCACCAATCGAACGCGACAGGCCGATCTGTCGATCACCAAGACCGACGGCAGCGGCAGCTACACGCCGGGCGGCACCGCGACTTACACGCTGCTGGTCCGCAATGACGGCCCGGACGCGGTGACCAATGCCGTGGTCACTGACAGCTTGCCCAACGGCACCACGCTGCGTGGCGCCTGGACCTGCAGTGCCACCAGTGGCAGTGCCTGCGCGGCGGCCAGCGGTGGTGCCGTTGGCGGCACTGCAGTGAACGTCGGGGTGAATCTCATCAACGGGGGGCAGGCCACGATCAGCGTGCCGGTCAGCTTCAGCAGTAGTCCCGGCGCGTACTAGCGTCCGGAGCAGCACCGCGGGCAGCGCAGGCAGTCGCCCTGCGTCGGGATGGACAGGACCACCACAGCCGAACGGACCGACCAGGGCCGTTGGCCGCTTTCGAGGATGAACGCATGGCAGCTAACGGCACGCATCGCAGGGCAGGCAAGGCGTCGGCCAGCATCGCGCATGCGGTGGCCCTGCTGGTGCTGCTGCTGCCGCCGCCGCTGCTGGCGCAGAGTTACCCAAATCCGCTCAACAACACCGCCACGGTCACGGCGCCGACCGACGTGGCCGATCCGATGCCCGGCAACAACAGTGCTACCGATACCAATGCGTTGGCACTGCAGGCACAGCTCAGTGTGACCAAGACGCTGCTCAGCGCCACGCCGGTGGCCGCGGGTGGTGCGGTTCAGTACCGCATCCAGGTCGGCAACGCGGGCCCGTCGGTGGCCTCGGCCGTGGCCGTGGTCGACAACGTCTCGCCGTCGCTGACCAACGTGACCTGGAGCTGCCAGGGCAGCACCGGCGCGTCCGCGTGCGCGCAGGCCAGCGGCACCGGCAATGCCATCAATGTGCAGGTCAACGTCGCCGTGGGCGACAGCGTGGTGCTGCTGGTCAACGGGACTGCACCCACCAGCACCCCGGCCACGGTACCGGCCAACACGGTCTCTCTGCTGCTGCCCGCCGGCACGACCGATCCGACCCTGGGGGACAACAGTGCCACCACACCGGCGATTCCGGTGCAGGCCAATGCACTGGTAGCCACCAACGATACCTTCGCCGCCGCGATCTCCTCGGCGACCGGTGGCAGCACGCCCACGGTGCTGACCAACGACACCCTCAACGGCGCGCCGGTCAATGGCGCCAATCTGATCATTGCGCTGCAAAGCGCACCCGCCGGTTTCACCATCAACAGCGCTGGCGTGATCACGGTGCCTGCCGGTGCGGCCGCAGGCGCGACCACGTTGACCTACCAGATCTGCGAAAACGCCTCGCCGACCAACTGCGCCACCGCCACGGCCAGCCTGATCATCAGCCCGACCGCGGTGAACGACAGCTTCAACGCCATCGGTGGCGCGGCGTCGATCAACGGCAACGTGGCCAGCAACGACAATGCGCCGGCCGGTGCAACCTTCAGCGCCATCGGCACGACGCCGGCCGGCCTCACCGTCAACAGCAACGGTGCCTTCGTGTATGCACCGGCCGGTGGCATCGCGGCGCCCACCTCGTTCCAGTACCAGGTCTGCCTGCCCGCGCCGAATGGCGCCGTGTGCGCCACCGCGACCGCCTCGATCGTGGTCAATGCCAATGCTCTGGTGGCCGCTGACGACACCTTTACCACGCCCCTGCCGTCCGGTGCAGGCGGGCTCACCCCGAGCGTGCTGACCAATGACACCTTCAACGGTGGCGCGGTGCCGCAGGCCCAGGTAACGATGAGCCTGGTGGGTGCGCCGGCCGGGTTTGCCATCACCGGCACCGGGGCCATCCAGGTGCCCGCTACTGCGGCAGCCGGCCCGCTGGCCCTGACCTACCGCTTCTGCGAAAACACACTGCCGGCCAACTGTGCAACGGCCACGGCCAACCTGGTGGTCAGCCCCGACGCGGTCAACGACACGGTGACCACGCCCGGTGGCGGACAACCGGCCACCGGCACCCTGGCCGGCAACGACAACATCGCCAGCGGGTCGGCCTACACGCTGGGCACCGCGCCCACCCGTGGCACCGCGGTGGTCAATGCCGATGGCACCTTCAGTTACACGCCGACCAACGCCAACACCGGACCGGATTCCTTCACCTACCAGGTGTGCTTGCCGGCGCCGAACATCGGCGTGTGCGATACCGCGACGGTCAGCGTGAACGTGCAGGCCAACCAGATCGCTGCGGTCAATGACGTGTTCGCCACGCCGTTGCAGCCGGGGACCACCACCACGATCAGCCTGCTTGGCAACGACTCCCTCAACGGTGCGCCAGTGGTGCCCGCCGCGGTCACCCTGACTCTTACCGGCGCGCCGGCCAACTACGCCGTCAACACGGCAGGGCAGGTATCGGTTCCGATGGGTGCGGCGGCCGGCGCGGTGAGCTTCAGCTACCAGGTCTGCGAACTGGCCGCGCCGACCAACTGTGCCACTGCCAATGTGCAGTTGGTGATCGCACCCGATGCGGTCGACGACGCGTTTTCGGCCACGGCGGGCATCGCGCTGACCGGCAATGTGGCCGGCAACGACAACGTGGGCGTGGGTGCGCAGTTCAGCCTGCTGGCCGTGGCCGCGCACGGCACGGTGACGCTCAATGCAGATGGCAGCTTCAGCTACACCGCGCAGTCGGCCTATACCGGGCCGGACACCTTCCGTTACCAGGCGTGCCTGCCCGCACCGAATGCCGGTGTCTGCGATGCGGCCACCGTGACCATCAACGTCAGTCCCGGTGCGATCGCCGCGAATAACGATGATTTCAGTGGCACGCCGTTGACCGGTGCTGGCGGCCTGACCGCCAGCGTGCTGGGCAATGACACGTTCAATGGCGTGGCGATCCTGCCGGCCCAGGCCGCGCTGTCGCTGATCAACGCGCCGGCCGGGTATACGCTCGATACCAATGGTCAGTTGCAGGTGCCTGCCGGCGCGCCCGCCGGCCCGGTCAGCCTGACCTATCAGCTCTGCCAGGCCGGGACGAGCAACTGCGACGACGCGTCCATCGCGGTGGTGATCGCGCCCGATGCCGTAGCCGACGCCTACACCACACAGGTCGCCACGCCGCTCAGCGGCAACGTGGCAGTGAACGACAACGTCGCCATCGGCACCACCTATGCGGTATCCGGTGCGAGCCCGGCCGGGCTGGTGTTCAACGGCGATGGAAGCTTCATCTACACCCCGCCGGCCCAGTACACCGGCACCACCACCTTCACTTACCAGGCCTGCCTGGCGGCACCGTTGGCGGGCGTGTGCGATACCGCCACGGTCACCCTCAACGTCAACGCCGGCACGCTGGTCGCCAACGACGATGATTTCCGCAGCGCGATCCTCAATCCCGCCACCGGCGGCACCACGAACAGCGTGCTGGGCAACGACACCATCAACGGTGCGATTCCGCCGGCACCGGCACAGGTGATCCTGAGTCTGATCGGTGCGCCGGCCGGTTACGTGATCAACAGCAACGGCACCCTTTCGATTCCCGGCGGCGCTGCCGCCGGCGCGGTGAACGTCAGCTACCAGCTGTGCGAAGCGGCATTGCCCAGCAATTGCGATACCGGTGCGGTGCAGCTGCTGCTGGCGCCGGTGGCGGTCAACGACACCTTCAGTACACAGGTCGGCGTGGCGCTGAGTGCCAGCGTGGCCGGTAATGACAACGTCCCGGCGAACGCCGGCTTCAGCCTCAGCGGCACGGCACCGGCAGGGCTGGTGTTCAACCCCGATGGCAGCTTCACCTACACCCCGCCGGTGGCAACCCAGGGCGCGGTGACGTTCGCCTACCTGACGTGCCTGCCTGCACCGGATACTGCCGTGTGCTCGGGTGGGACTGCGACGATCAATGTCAACGCCGGTACGCTGGTGGCCAACGACGATGATTTCCGCGCAACGCCGATCGATCCCGCCACGGGTAGCAGCACCGGATCGGTGCTGGGCAATGATGGCCTCAACGGTACGGTACCGCCGGCCTCGGCCGATGTGCTGCTCAGCCTGGTCGGTGCGCCGGCGGGGTACACGCTGTTGGCCGACGGCACACTGACGATCGGCAGTGGCGTGCCGGCCGGTGCGGTGACGCTCACCTATCAGCTGTGCGAAGCAGCGCTGCCCAGCAACTGCGACTCGGCGCAGATCAGCCTGGTGGTGTCCCCGCTCGCCGCCGCCGATGTCTTCTCCACCCCGGTGGGACAGTTGCTGGCAGGCACCGTCGGCAGCAACGACAACGTGCCCCCCGGCGCAGTATTCCGACTCACCGGCACCGTGCCGGACGGACTGCAGTTCGGGACGGACGGCACCTTCCTCTACACCCCGCCGGTGGGCGTCACCGGGCCGGTCGCGTTCACCTACACGGTCTGTCTGCCGGCACCGGACAGCGCGCAGTGCAGCAACGCCAGTGCCACCATCAACGTCAACGCCGGCACCCTGGTCGCGTTGGACGACGACTTCAGCGCCACCCCGCTGGCCCCCGGCAGCGGCAGCGCGACGAGCGTGCTGCTCAACGACAGCCTCAATGGCACCACGCCGCCGACGGCGGGCAGCGTGCTGCTCAGCCTGGTCGGTGCGCCGGCCGGTTACACCCTCGATGCCAACGGCCTGCTGCAGGTGCCCGTCGGCGCCACCGGCGGCGCCACGGTGCTGACCTATCAGGTGTGCGAGGCGGTGCTCCCCGGCAACTGCGCGAGCGCGACCATCCGCCTGGTGGTAACCCCGTCGGCCACCAATGACACGTTCTCCACGGCGGCCGAGCAGGCGCTCAACGGCAACGTGGGTGACAACGACAACGTGCCGGCGGGCGCGGTGTTCAGCGTCACCGGCACGGTGCCGACCGGACTGTCGTTCACCCCCTCGGGCAGCTTCAGCTACGTGCCCCCGGTCGGCGTCGCCACGCCGGTGAACTTCGACTACCAGGTGTGTCTACCGGCGCCGAACGCGGCCCTGTGTGCCACTGCCAGCGCCAGCATCGCCATCACCGTGGGCACCCTGGCCGCCAACGACGACGATTTCAGCGCCACGCCGATCAATCCGGTCACCGGTGGCAGCACCCCCTCGGTGCTGGCCAACGACGCGCTCAACGGTGCGACTCCGCCGGCCGTGGCCGATGTGCAGGTCGCGCTGGTGGGTGCGCCGGCCGGGCTGGCGATCACCGCAGAGGGGGCGGTGACGGTGGCGCCGGGAACGCCTGCGGGCGTGAAAAGCCTGACGTATCAGCTGTGCGAAGCGGCGGCACCGGCCAACTGCGCCATCGCCTCGGTACGCCTGGTGGTCGCGCCATCGGCAGTGGACGATGCGCTGTCCACCCCCGCCGGGCAGGTACTGAATGGCTCGGTGGCCAGCAACGACAATGCGCCGGCAGGGGCACAGTTCACGGTGCTCAACATCTCGCCGGACAACCTGGTGCTGGCGGCCGACGGTACCTTCAGCTACGCGCCGTCGGCCGGTTTCACCGGGGCCATCACCTTCGACTATCGCGTCTGCCTGCCCGCGCCGGATGCCGCGGCATGCGCCACCGCGACCGCGACGATCAACGTCAACAGCGGCACCCTGGTGGCGATCGACGACAGCTTCACCACTCCGCTCGCGCCGGGTGCCGCGTCGCCGTCCGTGTTGACCAACGACACCCTCAATGCCGCCACGCCGCTGCCCGCCGAGGTGGTGCTGTCGCTGATCGGCGCACCGACCGGTTTTGCGATCGCCGCCGATGGCACGGTCACCGTGGCCGCGGGTGCGCCGGCCGGTGTCACTACGCTGACCTACCAGATCTGCGAAGCGGCCGCGTCGACCAACTGCGCCACCGCCAACATCGCGCTGGTGGTCGCCCCGGCGCCGGCCAACGATGCCTTCACCGTGCAGGCCGGGCAGACGCTCAGCGCCAACGTGGCGGGCAACGACAACATGCCGATCGGTACGCTCTACACGCTGCAGGGCACGCCGCCGGCAGGCGTGACGTTCGCCGCCGATGGCAGCTTCACCTATGCGCCGCCGGCCGGCACCACCAGCCCGGCCAGCTTCGTCTACCAGGCCTGCCTGCCCGCGCCGAACAGCGCCGTATGCGGCACGGCCACAACCACCTTGAACATCAACAACGGACTGCTGGTGCCCGCCGACGACAATTTCGGTGCGATCGCGCCGGGTGCCAGCACGCTGAGCGTGCTGATCAATGACGCGCTTAATGGGGTGACCCCCCCGGCCGCCGCCAGCGTGACGCTGTCGCTGGTCGGCGCGCCCACCGGGTTCACACTCGATCCCGACGGCACACTGGCGGTGACCGCGAACGCGCCCACCGGCGCCATCGCGCTGCTCTACCAGATCTGCGAAGTGGCGGCCGCCAACAACTGCGCCACCGCCAACATCGCCGTGGTGGTGCGTCCGGTGCCGCTCGATGACCTGATCGCGGTGCAGTCCGGCCAGCCCAGCACCGGCAACGTGTCGGGCAACGACAACATGCCGGCCGGTTCCAGCTGGAGCGTAGCATCGCCGCCGCAGGGCCTGGTATTCAACAGCAACGGCAGCTTCACCTACACCTCGCCGGCCGGCACCATCGGCCCGGTCACCTTCGACTACCAGGCCTGCCTGCCGGCACCTGACGCAGCCGTATGCGGTACCGCCACGGCGACCTTGAACATCAGCGTCAATGCGGTGGTGGCCAACGACGATACCTTCGCCGCTCCGGTCAGTGTCGGCTCCGCCACGCCCAGCGTGTTGACCAACGATTCGCTCAACGGTGTCACCCCGCCGGCGTCTGCCACCGTGCAGCTGCTGCTGGTCGGTGCGCCGGCCGGCTTTGTGATCAACAACGACGGCACCGTGCAGGTACCGGCCGGCGTCATCGCCGGCGCCACGGTACTGACCTACCAGGTGTGCGAGGCCGCCTCGCCGACCAACTGCGACACCGCCGCGATCCGCTTCGTGATCACGCCGATGCCGCAGAACGACGCCTTCGCCGTGCAGGCAGGCGACACGATCACCAGCGGCAGCGTTGCCACCAATGACAGCATGCCGGCCGGCTCGAGCTGGGCCGTGCAGGGCACGCCGCCGAACGGGCTGGTGTTCAACATCGACGGCAGCTTCAGTTACACCCCACCGGTGGGGACCGCCGGCGCGGTCACCTTCACCTACCAGGCCTGCCTGCCCGCACCCAATGGCGGGGTATGCGGTCTCGCCACGGCGACCGTGAACGTCAATCTGGGCACGCTGGTCGCTGGCGACGACAGCTTCGTCGGCATTGCGCCGGGGGCAGCCACGCCAACCGTGTTGGCCAACGATGCGCTCAACACCGTGAGCCCGCCCGCACCGGGCAGCGTGCAGCTGAGCCTGGTGGGTGCACCTGCCGGGTACGGCATCGCCACCGACGGCACGATCACCGTACCGGTGGGCGTCACCTCCGGCCCGGCCACGCTGACCTACCAGATCTGCGAAACCGCTGCGCCGTCCAACTGTGATACCGCCACGGTCTCGCTGGTGATCGCACCTGCGCCGCAGGACGATGCCTACGCGGTGCAGGTCGGCGGCACGATCAGCAACGGCAATGTCGGCGCCAATGACAGTCTGCCCACCGGGTCCACGTGGGCGGTGCAGGGCACCGCACCCGCCGGCTTGACCTTCAATGCGGACGGCACGTTCACCTATACGCCGCCGCTCGGCACCGCCAGCCCGGTGACGTTCACCTACCAGGCGTGCCTGCCCGCGCCGGATGCCGCGCTGTGCAACACCGCCACCGTCACGCTCAACGTCAACACCGGCACCTTGGTCGCCGTCGACGACACCCTCGGCGGGATCGTCGCCGGCGGCACGTCCAGTACCAGCGTGCTGGCCAACGATGCCCTCAATGCGGTCAGCCCGCCCGCTCCGGGCGACGTACAGCTGAGCCTGGTGGGCGCACCGGCCGGCTTTGCCATCACCACGGCAGGCACCATCAGCGTGGCGACCGGCGTGGTATCGGGCAGCACCACGCTGACCTACCAGATCTGCGAAGCAGCGGCGCCGAGCAACTGCGACACCGCCACCGTCACCGTCATCGTGACCCCGACGCCGCAGGACGATGCGTTCACCGTGCAGGCCGGGCAGTCGCTGAGCAACAGCGTGGCCAGCAATGACAGCATGCCGGCCGGCGCGACGTTCGTGGTGCAGGGCCCGCTGCCTGCCGGCCTGGTCTTCACTCCGGACGGTTCGTTCACCTACACACCGGCGGCCGGCACGCCGAGTCCGGTCACCTTCACCTACCAGGCTTGCCTGCCGGCTCCGACGTCGCTGTGTGCCACGGCCACTGTCACCCTCAACATCGCCAACGGCACGCTGCTCGCCGGCAACGACACGCTGAGTGGCGTGGCGCCGGGCACCACCTCGGCGGCGAGCGTGCTGGCCAACGACAGCCTCAACGGTGTCTCCCCGCCGGCGGCAGCCAGCGTGGTGCTGAGCCTGGTCGGCGCGCCTGCCGGTTTCGCGATCACACCCAGCGGCACGATCAGCGTTGCGACCGGCACCATGGCCGGCCCGACCACGCTGACCTATCAGATCTGCGAAGCCGCCGCGCCGGGCAACTGCGCCACTGCCACGGTGACGGTGATCGTCAGCCCGGCACCGCAGAACGATGCTTTCTCCGTGCAGGCCGGGCAGTCGCTGAGCAACAGTGTGGCGACCAACGACAGCTTGCCGCCGGGGTCCAACTGGGCCGTCCAGGGCATGCCGCCGGCAGGGCTCGCGTTCAACCAGGATGGCAGCTTCACCTATACGCCACCGATGGGCACGCCAAGCCCGGTGACCTTCATCTACCGTGCGTGCCTGCCGGCGCCCAACAACAGCCTGTGCAGCACGGCCACGGTCACCCTCAACGTCAACAACGGCACACTCACCGCAGGCGATGACACGCTCACCGGCGTCGTGCCGGGGGCGACCACGGTCGGCAGCGTGCTGGCCAACGACAGCCTCAACGGCGTCTCGCCACCGTTGCCGGCCGATGTGGTGTTGAGCCTGGTCGGCGCGCCTGGCGGCTTCACCCTCAATCCCGATGGCACGATCAGTGTCGGTACTGGCGTGATGTCCGGGTCTACCAGCATCACCTATCAGATCTGCGAAGCGGCCGCGCCAGCCAACTGCGCTACCGCCAGTGTCACGGTGGTGGTCACGCCGGCACCGCAGAACGATGCATTCGCCGTGCAGGCCGGGCAGACGCTGAGCAATACGGTCGCGGTCAATGACGGCACACCGCCTGGCGCGTTGTTCAGCCTGCAGGGCACGCCGCCGGCGGGCCTGGTCTTCGCGCCCGATGGCACGTTCACCTATACCCCGGCCACCGGTCTGATCGGTCCGGTCAGCGTCACCTACCAGGTGTGCCTGCCCGCACCGAACGGCAGCCTGTGCGGCACTGCGATCGTCACTTTCAACGTCAACAACGGTCTGCTGGTGGCCGGCGATGACACGCTCACCGGCGTGGTGCCGGGGAGCACGTCCAGCGGCAGCGTGCTGAGCAACGACAGTCTCAACGGTGTTTCACCGCCCGCACCGGCGGACGTGGTGCTGAGTCTGGTCGGTGCACCGGCCGGCTTCGGCATCACCGCGGCGGGTACCATCACGGTGGCCAGTGGCACCACGTCCGGCGTCACCACGATCACGTATCAGATCTGCGAAGCAGCGGCCCCGGCCAACTGCGATACCGCCAGCGTGACCGTCGTGGTCAGCCCCGCCCCGCAGAACGACGCGTTCTCGGTCCAGGTCGGGCAGACGCTCAGCAACACCGTGGCCGGCAACGACGCCATGCCGCCGGGTGCTGTCCATACGGTGCAGGGCGCGTCGCCGGCGGGCCTGACCCTGGTCGCCAATGGTGGCTTCACCTATACGCCTCCGGCGGGCACGGTCAGCCCGGTCAGCTTCAGCTACCAGACCTGCCTGCCGGCGCCGTATGCCACGCTCTGCGGCATCGCCTCGGTCACCCTCAACATCAACAACGGCACCCTGGTGGCCGGTGATGACGTGCTCACCAATGTTGTCCCGGGCACCTCGTCATCGCTCAGCGTGCTCGACAACGATCAGCTCAACGGTGTCAGCCCACCGCCGGGCAGCGCGGTGCAGCTCAGCCTGATCGGTGCACCGGCCGGCTTCAGCATCAATCCGGATGGCACGATCGCGGTGGCCGTTGGCGCCCTCTCCGGTGCCAGCACGATCACCTACCAGATCTGCGAGGCCGCCGCGCCGACGAACTGCACGACCGCCACCGTCATCGTGGCCGTTACACCGGTCCCGCAGAACGACAGCTTCACCGTGCCTGCCGGTGTGCCGCTCTCGGGCAATGTCAGCCTCAATGACAACGTCGCGCCTGGTGCGGTCCATACCCTGACCAGCGGTGCCCTGCCGGGCCTGGTGTTCAACGCCGATGGCACGTTCACCTACACCGCGCCGGCAGGCGTCACCGGTCCACAGAGCTTCACCTACCGCGTCTGCCTGCCCGCGCCGTACAGCGCGCAGTGTGGCGATGCCACCGTGACGCTCACCCTGACCGCCTCGGTCAACGTGGTGCTGGCGGTCAACGATGACTTCACCGGCACCCCGGTGGACCCGGCCGTGGGCGGCACCATCGCCCGCTCGGTGCTGGAGAACGACAGCTTCAACAACGTCTCCCCGCCGCCGGTCGGCAGTGTGGTCGCGAGCCTGACCGGCAGCACGCCCGGTTACACGATGAACAACCAGGGCCAGATCATGGTCGCGGCCGGTGTGCAGCCCGGCCAGGTGCAGCTGGCGTACCAGCTGTGCGAGAACGGCGTGCCGACCAACTGCACCACCGCGATCGCCACCGTCCGGATACAGGGGCCCGTCGGTGCCCTGCTGGCGGTGGACGACAGCGGCGGTCCGGTCGGTCCGACCGGCAGCGTGCGGCTGCTCAACGTGTTCACCAATGACACGTTCAACTCCGCATCGCTGGATCCCACCCAGGTGAGTTTCGCGCCGGTGGCCACCAACGCACTGAGCTTCAGCGCCGACGGCTGGGTGGATGTCGCCGCCGCGCTGGCCCCGGGCAGCTACAGCACGACCTATACGATCTGCCTGCTCAACCAGCCCACCGTCTGCGACACCGGCAACGTGACCGTCACCGTCATCGCGGGTGAACCGGGCGTGGATGCCACGGATGACCGTGTGGAGATACCGCAGGACGGCGTGATCGAAATCGACGTGCTCGGCAACGACCGCGTCAACGGCACGCCGATCGATCCGGGCACGGTCAGCGTGACCATCACCGCAGCGCCGCCCTACGGCACCGCGACGGTGATGCCGCGTGCCCGCATCCGATTTGCTGCGCTGGCCAATTTCTCCGGCGAACAGAGTTTCGATTACCAGGTCTGCGACGTGGCCGATCCGGCGATGTGTGCCGGTGCGACGGTCACGGTCATGGTCGACCCGAACGTACTCACCCTGGCCGATGACGCCATGACCGCTGAAACCGCAGGGCCGCAGGTGATCGATGTGCTGGCCAATGACAGCGCCCGCACTGCGCCGCTGGATCCGGCCTCGCTGCAGGTCGCGGTGGCGCCGGCGCACGGCACCGTGGAATGCGGCAACGGCCTGTGCACCTACACGCCGGCGGCCAACTTCGCCGGCACCGACAGCTTCCGCTACCGGGTCTGCGATGTATCCATCCCGACCCCGATGTGCGCCGAGGCAAATGTCGCGGTGACGGTGGCCGGCCAGCAGGCCGTGCTGCGCCTGACCAAGGTAGCCGCCAAGCGCAGCGCGCAGATCGGTGACCTGGTGCGCTACACCGTCACCATCGACAACGTCGGCGAGGTGGATGCCAACGGCGCCACGCTGCTGGATACGCTGCCGCCGGGCTTCACCTTCGTGCGCGGTGGCTTCGCGGTGATCGATGCCGACAACGACGCGCGCACCAGTGGCGTGCAGCCGCTGCGCATCGATGGCATCGATGTGGCGGCGGGTGAGCGGGCGACGGTGGTGTACTACCTGCGTGTCGGTGCGGGTACTGGTACGGGCGTGCATACCAACCGCATCACCGCCATCGACGGCGAGAACCGCACGATCGGCAACGTCGCCTCGGCCGAGGTGGAGATCACCACCGATCCGCTGCTCGATGAGAGCCTGATCGTGGGCAGCGTGTTCGACGACCGCAACGACAACGGCATCCAGGATGACGGTGAGCGCGGCATTCCCGGCGTGCGCATCGCAGCGGTGGAAGGCCTGCTGATGGAAACCGACGCCTTCGGCCGCTACCACCTGGTCGGGATCCCTGGTGGCGAGGCACGCGGGCGCAACTTCATCCTCAAGGTGGATCCGTCCACGCTGCCGGCCGGTGCGCGCTTCACCACGCCCAATCCGCTGGTCCGCCGCATCACGCCTGGGCTGCCGGCGCGCTTCGACTTCGGCGTGCGGATGCCCGAGGGTGCACTGAGTACGACCGCATCGAATCCGACCGCGCCGACTGCCGCTGCGGCATCGCGCCCCGCGCGGATCGAACTCGGCGAGGCATTGTTCGCCCCCGGCACGGCACGGCTGGACGCTGACCGCGCGCCGGTGATCACAACGGCCGCTCAAGCACTGGTGTCGCGCGGTGGCGGGCGCCTGCAGCTCAGCGCCGCCGCCGGGCAGGTGCCGCTCGCCCTGCAGCGCGCGCAGGTGCTGCGTGAGGCATTACGACCGCAGCTGCCGGACCCGGTTGCCGCGGCAACCACGATCGAAGTGCTGGGCACCGACGGGCGCGTACTGCATCGCCTGCGCCTGGACGATCCCCCCGAGCCTGACAGTCCCGGTCGCACGATCGGGGAGGGGCGCTGACATGGATATGACCCTCATTCCCAGCCTGATCTCCCGCCGCCTCATCGTCGGCCTGGTCAGCGCGCTGCTGCCGGCACTGCCGGCCGCCGCCCAGCCGGTCACACCGGCGCCGTCCCCCGCGCCGATCCGCTGCGAGGCCGACAGCTGCCGCAACGATGACGGGCTGCTGCTGCGCATCCTCGATGACAGCGAGCCGGCGCTGCCGCTACCCGGCCGCGCGGATCTTCCCACGGCCGGCGCGGTGCCCGCATCGCCGGCAGTCACCCCGGATGTCGCCGCGCGTGGGGGCCAGTTCATGGCCGAGCTGCCCAACGGCGGCGTGGTGTGGGCCACCGAAGACCCGACCATGGTACCGCCCAGCCTGAGCGTGCAGGCGGCCGCCACGGTGCCGTTCGAGAACGGCCGGGTGATCCGCCCGCTGCGCTTCCACAGCTACAACAACTACGCCTCGTTCATCCAGACACTGGAGGTGACGTTGTATCGCGGCACCGACACGGATCTGGTCACGCCGCTGGCCCGCATCGAGCTGCCGGCCGACTATGTCGGCGACGCGGAGTGGAGTGGTGAGTTGCTGCCGCAGGTCAAGCTGCGTACCGGCGATGAGCTGATCTACGTGGCGCGCGCCTATGGCGCCGGTGGTGCGTTCGATGAAACCCGCCTCCAGCGCATCCAACTGGTGACCCCGGCCGATTTCGACCGTGGCCTGCAGATCACCCGCGAGAGCGTGCAGAAGACACTTGGCCAGGCGTTGGATGGCGACAGCGCGCAGGACCTGCAGCTCAGCAACAGCATCTATGGGCAGAGCATGCTCCGCCTGCAGAACATCCCCATCCACGGGTCGCGCGTGCGCCTGTATGGCCGCAATCTGGAGCCCAACAGCCGCGTGCGCATCGACGGCCAGGACTTCCCGGTCGATCTGGAGCAGAAGTTCGCCGCCGAGTTCCTCGAGCCGGTGGGTGAGCATCGTTACGACGTCAGTGTCGAATCACGCGATGCGCCTTCCGCCCAGCGTCAGCTGGAGGTGGATGTCACCGGCCGCTACCTGTTCCTGGTCGCCATCGCCGATGTCACCGTCTCCAAGAACAGCGCCAGCGGCAATCTGCAGCCGCTCGCTGCAGATGATCGCGACGATGACAGCTTCCTCAGTGAGGGCCGGCTGGCGTTCTACCTGAAGGGCAAATTGCGTGGCAAATACCTGGTCACTGCACAGGCCGACACCCAGGACCGCGAGCTGAAGTATCTGTTCCGCGATTTCACCCAGGCCGACGCGCAGGACGTGTTCCGCCGCCTGGATCCGGACCTGTATTACCCGGTGTATGGCGACGACTCCACCACGTATCGCGACGTGGATACGCAGGGGCGGTTGTACCTGCGCGTGGACTGGGACCAGAGCCAGGCCGTGTGGGGCAACTACGCCACCGGCATCACCGGCACCGAGTACGGCCAGTACGTGCGCTCGCTCTACGGCGGTGCGTTGAACTGGCGGTCGCTGGAGGCCACGCCGCTGGGCGAGGCGCGTTCGCAGGTGAAGGTGTTCGGCTCCGAGGCGCAGTCCGCCCCGGGCCACAGTGAGTTCCTCGGCACCGGCGGCAGCCTGTACTACCTGCGGCATACCGACGTGCTGCCCGGCTCGGAACAGGTGGTGCTGGAAGTGCGCGACCGCACTACCGGCCGCACCGAAACCCGGGCCACCCTGCAGGAAGGCGTCGACTACGAGATCGACACGCTGCAGGGCCGGCTGATCCTGACCCGACCGCTGGCGCAGCTGACCCGCGAGAACGTGCGCAGTATCACCCGCGACATGCCGCTCGATGGCTACGACCAGCTGCTGCTGGTGGACTACGAATACGTGCCGCTGGGTTTCAGCAGCGATGACGTGACCTACGGTGCGCGCGGCCGGCAGTGGATCGGCGATCACGTGGCGATCGGCGGCACCTGGATCGACGAAAACCGCAGCGGTGAGAACTACAGCCTCAAGGGCGCCGACCTCACCCTGCAGGCCGGGCGTGGCACCTATCTGAAGATGGAGCAGACCCGCACGGAAGCCACCGCCGCCCCGGTGTTCTATTCGGACAACGGCGGCCTGAGCTTCATCCGCCGCAACCCGTACGAAGGCCGGCGCTCGGGCACTGCCAGCGCCGTGGAAGCGCGTGCCAACCTGCGTGAGCTGGGCTGGACCACGCAGGACTGGAGCCTGGGCGCATGGTGGCGCGACGTGGACGCCGGCTTCTCGGTCGCGCGCCAGGACACCGGCCTGCCGATCCAGGAATACGGTGCGGAGTTCCTTGGTTATCTCAACGACGATTTCAGTCTGTATGGCCGACACACCCGCACCGAACAGGGCGAACTTGCCCTGGAGCAGAGCCAGCTGACCGCCGAATGGCGGCTGGGCAACGACGGCCAGCTGACCGGTGAACTGCGCCGCGTGCGCGAGGAGCAGGAACTGCAGAGCGTGGATGCGCTGCTCGCTGCGATCGGCTACCGCCAGCGCTTCGGCGCTTCCTGGGAGGTGTACGGCACCGGCCAGGTCACGCTGGACGATGATGGCGGTGCCTACGAGAAAAATGACCTGCTGACCCTCGGCGCGCGGTACCTGTTCGGCGATCGCAGCAGTGTCGGTGCGGAAGTGAGTGGTGGCAGCCGCGGTCATGGTGCCAAGGTCGACGGTGAGTACCGCATGGCACCGGATCACAGCCTCTACGGCAGTTACAGCTACAGCACCGACCGCACCGGCACCGATCCGCTGTTCGATACCGGCCTGCAGAGTGGCTGGACGCTGGGCCAGCGCTGGCGGCTGAGCAACCAGGTCAACGTCTACAACGAGAGCCAGTATCTGAAGGATCGCCGCCAGGACAGCGCCGGCCTCGTGCATACCTTCGGCATGGATTTCTATCCCGCGCAGGGTTGGAACCTGGGCTTCACGATCATGGACGGCGAGCTGGATTCCACCGTGGGCCGCGTCGACCGCCGTGCCTACAGCGTGAGCGGCGGGCGCACCGATGCGGTGGCGCAGTGGAACAGCAAGCTGGAGTACCGCCGCGACAGTGGCGCCGAACAGCGCGAGCAGTGGGTGACCACCAACCGCCTGCTGTACAAGCTCAACGAAGACTGGCGTTTCGCGTTGCGCGCCAACTACGCCGATACCGAAGACCGCATCGACCGCCTGGCCGACGCCAAGCTGGTGGAGACCAACATGGGCTTCGCCTGGCGCCCGCACGACAACACGCGCTGGGCGGGCTTTGGCAAGTTCACCTACCTCTACGACGTGGCCTCGCTCGGGCAGGAGGGCGGCAACCTGTACGACCAGCGTTCGCAGATCCTTTCGCTCGAAGGGATCCGCCAGCTGGGCGCGCGCTGGGAAGTGGCCGGCAAGCTGGCCTCGCGCTGGGGTGACTACCGCACCGGGCGCGGTGAGGGGGTCTGGTTGGACAGCCGTGCCGACTTCGCTGCCTTGCAGCTGCGCTATCGCCTGTTCGCGCAGTGGGAAGGCCTGGCCGAGCACCGGTGGTTGAAGGTGCGCGACGGCGGCGGGCGCAAAGGTTGGCTGGTGGGCGTGGACCGCCGGGTGGGGGAGAACTTCAAGGTCGGGGTGGGCTACAACTTCACCGAGTTCAGCGATGACATGACCGAGCTGAAGTACGACCAGAAGGGGGTCTTCTTGAACATGGCGGGGTATTACTAGGCGTCGGTGGGTTCGGGCCTGGCACGCATGGCGTGGAATGGGCTCCGGTGAGTTCGGGCTGCCACGCATGGCGTGGCACTACCGGGGATCGCGGTGTTGGCGGTCGGCTTCGGTGGGGCATGAGGGTAGAGCCAGGCCATGCCTGGCTGAACTGCCGACAACCTTTCCGGGCTGAATGGGCGCTTCCGGCAGCCTGTTCAGCCAGAAAACACGCGCCAGCGCCCAATTCATCCGTCTATCCTGTTGATTTCATGGGGTTTGATGGTTTGTTTCCAGCCTCTCGCCACTGTCATCATTTCGCGGTACGTTAGGGGTGTCTTCGGTGCCAGCGTCCCATGAACAGAACGCTGGAACTTCTTTCCGCTTTAGCAGTCCAATTCCGGGACTGCTAAGATGAGTGCTATGAGCCAGAACACCTCTACTGCCCTTGTGGCAAACAATCTCCCGATTCCCAGTGCGCTCGGTTCGCTGGACGCCTACATCGGTGCCGTGCACCAGATCCCGGTGCTGTCGGTCGATGACGAGCAGGATCTGGCCCGCCGCTTCCGCGACGACCTGGATCTGGACGCCGCGCGCGAGCTGGTCCATTCCCACCTGCGCTTCGTGGTGCATGTCGCCCGCGGCTACAACGGCTACGGCCTGGCGCTGGGCGACCTGATCCAGGAAGGCAACATCGGCCTGATGAAGGCGGTGAAGCGCTTCGACCCGGACATGGGCGTTCGCCTGGTGTCGTTCGCGGTGCACTGGATCCGTGCGGAAATGCACGAGTTCATCCTCAAGAACTGGCGCATCGTCAAGGTCGCCACGACCAAGGCGCAGCGCAAGCTGTTCTTCAACCTGCGCAAGTCCAAGACCCGTCTGGGCTGGATGAACGCGGCCGAAGTCAGCGCGGTGGCCAAGGACCTGAACGTGTCCGAGCGCGAAGTGCTCGAGATGGAGTCGCGCCTGTCGGGTCGCGATATCGGTTTCGATCTCTCCAGCGATGACGATGACGATCATGCGCCGCCGTCGCCGGCTGCCTACCTGCGGGCCAACGAAGAAGATCCTTCGATGGCGTATGAGCGGATGGACAGCGAAGACAATCAGCTGCAGCTGCTGCGCGAAGGCATGGCCGAATTGGATGCGCGTTCGCGCGACATCATCCGCCGTCGCTGGTTGGACGCGGACAGCAAGGTGACGCTGCAGGAGCTGGCCGATGAGTACGGCGTGTCCGCCGAACGCATCCGCCAGGTCGAGGCGAACGCCCTGAAGAAGATGAAGGCGTTGTTTACTGCGTGATGCAGTGAGGCGCTGGAAGGATGATGAGGCCCGGCACTGCCGGGCCTTTTCTTTTCCGGCAGGGCTACACCGGTGTCTGTCCGCTGATCTTTCCGACAGCGAGGCACGCCACCTGCTGATGTTCACGCCGTACCACTCAGTGGCACGGTATGATCATGCAACGTGTCTTCCGAACCCGGGGTTTCAACCGCAGCCTGCGAAGGTCCGCGCTCGGCGACGAAGCCCTGTGCCGCGCGGTGGAAGAGATGCGGCGAGGCCTGGTGGATGCTGACCTCGGCGGTGGCATCTTCAAGAAGCGGGTTAGGTTGCCCGGCCGCGGGAAGCGCGGGAGTGTCCGGAACATCATCGCTGCCCCGCGGGGCAGCAGTTGGTTCTTCCTTTTCGGCTATGAGAAGAACGAGCGCGCGACAATCAGCGGTACGGAACGGGATGCGCTCCAGTTGTATGCCTCGGAATTTCTGGGAATGAGCTCGACACAATTGGATCGCGCCGTGAAGTGCGGCGACCTGCAGGAGATATGTCATGACAAAGACACTTGAGCCGCGGCGCCCGAAGAGCCGGCTTCTGGAGGCCGTGCACGATGCTGCGGTCCACCTGCATGCGCATGGCGTCATCGATAAGCGTCGATTGATCTGCTACGACGCCCTGTGCCTGGAGCCGGTGCCCACGTACAGCAGCGCCCAGATCCGTGCACTTCGCACATCGCTTGCGCTCAGCCAGCCGGTATTCGCTGGCGTGCTGAACACCAGTGTTTCAACAGTGCGCAGTTGGGAGCAGGGCGACAAGAAGCCCAGTGGGCCATCGCTGAAACTGTTGAACCTGATCGACCGGAAAGGGCTCGACGCCGTTCTCTAGAACAAAGGCCCGGCAATGCCGGGCCTTTGCGCTGCACGGCAGCCGTTGCTGCCCGTGACCCGCCTCAGCCCTGTTCGCGCGCAATCGCCCGCCAGCCGATATCGCGGCGGTGGAACTCATGGGCCCAATGGATCGCACCGACGCCGGCGTAGGCGTTGCGCTGTGCCTCGCCCACCGTGCCGCCCAATGCCGCCACACACAGTACGCGGCCGCCGGCGCTGAGCACCTGGCCCTGCGCGTCCAGCGTGGTGCCGGCATGGAACACCTTGGCCGTCGCGGCGACCGCCTCCAAGCCGTGGATCACGTCGCCGGTGATCGGGGTTTCCGGATAGGGCGAGGCGGCCATCACCACGCCGATGGACGGGCGCGGATCCCACAGTGCCTCCACGGTGTCCAGGCGCTCATCGATCGCCGCCTCGACCAGATCCACCAGGTCCGACTGCAGGCGCAGCATCACCGGCTGGGTCTCCGGGTCGCCAAAGCGCACGTTGAACTCGATCACCTTCGGCGCGCCGCTGGCATCGATCATCAGGCCCGCATAGAGGAAGCCGGTGAACGGAATGCCGTCGGCGATCATGCCCTGCACGGTCGGGTTGACCACCTCGCGCATCACGCGCGCATGCACTTCATCGGTCACCACCGGGGCCGGCGAGTACGCGCCCATGCCGCCGGTGTTCGGCCCGGTGTCGCCGTCGCCGACGCGCTTGTGGTCCTGCGAGGTCGCCATCGGCAGTGCCGTCTTACCGTCTACCATCGAGATGAAGCTGGCTTCTTCGCCGTCCAGGAATTCTTCGATCACCACGCGTGCGCCAGCATCGCCGAACGCATTGCCGGAGAGCATGTCGCGCACCGCGTCCTCGGCCTCGGCCAAGGTCATCGCCACGATCACGCCCTTGCCGGCGGCCAGACCATCGGCCTTGACCACGATCGGTGCGCCTTTCTCACGCAGGTAGGCCAGCGCCGGTTCGATGTCGGTATGCACGGCATAGAACGCGGTCGGGATCTTGTGGCGGGCCAGGAAGTCCTTCGCGTATGCCTTGCTGCCTTCCAGCTGCGCGGCGGCGGCGGTGGGCCCGAAGATGCGGTGCCCGGCGGCGCGGAAGCGATCAACCACACCGGCCACCAGCGGCACTTCCGGGCCGACCACGGTCAGGCCGATGCCTTCGCTGCCGACCAGTGCCAGCAGGCCGTCCAGATCGGTGACCTTGACGTCCACGTTGCGGCACTTGGGCTCGGTGGCGGTGCCTGCATTGCCGGGGGCGACGATGACCTCACGGACCTTCGCGGACTGGGCCAGCTTCCAGGCCAGGGCGTGTTCGCGGCCGCCAGCGCCGATGACCAGGATCTTCAATGCAGTTCTCGCGTAAGAGGGCAGGAACGTGATTTTACGCGGTGCGGGCGGCGGGTGCATTCGGGCGGTCGGTTGCCGTGGCAACCACGGCCTCAGCTGTCGGCGCAGCCGTCGCGCAGGAGGTCATCCGGCACCGGATACGCGCGCTGCCGGGCATCGAAGATGAGGTGGTAGAACTCGGTCGCCGGGCCCGTGCAGTCGTGGCCGCTGGCACGCACCGTCAGCGGCCAGTAGCCATCCACGGCGTTGCTGTCGCCCACCGTCGTGCTGAAGTCGACCGCGAACACGCCCGCGCCGCAGTCGGCCGGATTGCCATCACAGCCGTGCAGGGCGAGATTGTCGAGGTGGTCGCGGTACTGGGCGACATCGCGCAGGCGATGGTTGTGCTCGGCGATGTAACTGCGCCAGACGCGCCGATGGCCGCGCCGGTGTTGCTCATGGGTGATGAGGAAGGCATGGCGTTGCGGGCCGAGCTGCGCGATCTGGACCGTGCCCGGTGCGCCGTGACGCCCGTAGGGGCCCTGCAGGCGCTGGGCCATCACCAGCAGCGGATCTTTGGCCGGCAGTGGGGCGAACATGCCGCCGCGGTTGGCCTCTTCGTCGTCCTTGCCCACGCGCAGCACATACAGATCGACCCGGCCCGGCTCGACCGTGGCTGCGTCGTCCAGGGTCTGGCACACCGCCAGCAGGGTCTGCTCATGACCGTCGGCCGTGACCGTGTCACGCGCGCACACGCTGCGGGTGACCGGGCGTAGTGCCTCGACCTCGGTGTCCTCCCACGCATCCTTCCACGGCGCATCCAGGACGGCCTTGTCGCCATAGCGCGTGCGAAGGAAGGCCAGCAGGCGCTGGGTGTGATCGCCCCTGACCCGGACGATGTCTTCCGGCTGCGGCGTGGTGATGAGCACACGCTGTGGTTTGGCGGGTTCGGAAGACGCAGGTGTGCGCTCGCAGCCGGCCAGCAGCGCGAGCGCCACACCTGCCAGTGCCCACGAACGGATCACTCGCACCCTTCGCGCTGGAGCGCTTCGGGGAAGGCATACGTCCACGACTTCGGGTCCAGGGTGAAGCGATGTTCGCGCTGCACCGGCTGCCCGCCACACCCCAGGCCGGTCTCTTCGATCACCAGCGGCCACTGTCGCGCCGCCGGATCGCGGCTGTCGAAGGACAAGGTGAAATCGAGATTGAACAGCCGCGCCTGGCACTCCGGTTCCGCATCGGCATCGTCGCAGTCGTAGGCCGCGTTGTTGTCGATATGGCTGCGCATCCCGCCGGCCTCCACCAGCCCATTCGGGCCAGGCAGCACCAGCGTCTGCGTGATCAGCGAATAGCCCTGGCCGAACCAGCCATGCTCGATGCGGAAACCGTAGAAGTCGCTGCCGGCGCGGAGAATCTGCACCGTGCCGGGTTCACCCTGGCTGCCGAAGTTCTGCCCGGTCAGCTCGGCGGCCACGGTAAAGCGGTCCGCCTCGGGGCGCAGCACGAAGAAGTCGATCGCGCCCGGGTCCGGGTGGGCATTCTCGAGGGGTGAGCCGCAGACAGTCAACAGCTGCTGCCAACTGTCGCCGGTCACCACCGGTTGCTCGGCACACACATGCCAATCGGTGAGGCGGGTGTCGCCGTCCTGGGTCCAGCTGCCACGCCATTTTCCTGAGAGCCTGGCGGCCTTGCCGTAGCGCTCGGTCAGGAAGGCCAGCAGGCGCTCCGTGCGGCTGACGTGGGCGAGCGGGGCGGCCTTCGCCGCAGCCGCATCGGGCACTGCCGGGGGCGGTGCCGGTTCACTGGCCGGCGTACAGCCGGTCAACCCTGCAGCGGTGGCGATCACCACTGCTGCGAGGCGGGTGCGCTGCCGTGGAGACATCCGTGTCGATCCGGGCATCAGTGGCGGAAGTGACGCACGCCGGTGAACACCATCGCCAGGCCATGCTCGTCGGCCGCGGCGATCACTTCGTTGTCGCGCATCGAGCCACCCGGCTGGATCACCGCCTTGATGCCGGCCGCAGCAGCGGCATCGATGCCGTCGCGGAACGGGAAGAACGCATCGGAGGCCATCACCGAGCCTTCCACCACCAGGTTCGCATCGGCGGCCTTGATGCCCGCGATGCGCGCCGAGTAGACGCGGCTCATCTGGCCGGCGCCGACACCGATGGTGCGGTTGTCCTTGGCGTAGACGATGGCGTTGGATTTGACGAACTTGGCCACCTTCCAGGCGAACAGCAGATCGGCGAACTGCTTGTCGGTCGGCGCCAGCTTGCTCACCACGGTCAGTTCGTCGCGGCTCATGCCGCGGTTGTCGGCGCTCTGCATCAGCAGGCCCGAACCGATCCGCTTGGTGTCGTAGTTGTTGCGGCCCTGCCCGTGCGGAATGCGCAGCACGCGCACATTGGCCTTCTTCGTGGCGTATTCCAAGGCGGCCGGCTCATAATCCGGGGCGATCAGCACTTCAACGAACTGACGGTCCAGGATCACCTGCGTGGTGGCCAGGTCCAGCGGCTGGTTGAAGGCGATGATGCCGCCGAAGGCGCTGGTCGGGTCGGTCGCGTAGGCCAGCTCGTAGGCATCGCCGTTGCCGGCGCCCACGGCCACGCCGCACGGGTTGGCGTGCTTGACGATCACGCAGGCCGGCACGTCGAACTGACGCACGCATTCCCACGCGGCATCGGCATCGGCCAGATTGTTGTAGCTCAGTTCCTTGCCCTGCAGCTGCTGGAACGTGGCCAGCGTGCCCGGCACCGGGTACAGGTCGCGATAGAACGCGCCGCTCTGGTGCGGGTTCTCGCCGTAGCGCAGATCCATCACCTTCACGAAGTTCGAATTCATCTGCGCCGGGAACTCCGCACGCACCGGCACGGCGGTGTCAGTGGTGGTCACGGCGGAGAGGTAATTGCTGATCGCCGCGTCGTACTGTGCCACGCGGTTGAACGCGGCCACCGAGAAGGCGAAGCGCTTGGCGGCCGAGAGCTTGCCGTCGTTGGCATCCAGCTCGGCCAGCAGCTCGGCGTACTGCGACGGGTCGGTCGCCACGGCCACGCGGGCGAAGTTCTTCGCCGCCGAGCGCAGCATCGCCGGGCCACCGATGTCGATGTTCTCCACGGCATCTTCAAGCGCGCAGTCCGCCTTGGCAGTGACCGACTCGAACGGATACAGGTTCAGCACCAGCAGGTCGATCGCGCCGATGCCGTGGTCGGCCATCACCGCGTCATCCAGTCCGGCACGGCCGAGCAGGCCGCCGTGCACCATCGGGTGCAGGGTCTTGACCCGGCCGTCCATCATTTCCGGGAAGCCGGTGACGTCGGCCACGTCCTTCACTGCCAGGCCGGCCTCGCGGATCGCCTTGGCGGTACCGCCGGTGGAGAGCAGCTCCACGTTGCGCGCCGCCAGGGCGCGGGCCAGGTCGATCAGACCGGTTTTGTCGGAAACGGACAGCAGGGCCCGGCGCACGGGCAGCAGATCGGAACTCATGGGGGCAGGAGATCGAAGCGGAGCGGGGGCATAGTGTAGGCCAGTGGCGCTGGCATGGCCCCAGAAACGACGAAGGCCGGTACCGAGGGCTGCTCGATCCGGCCTTCTCCCGCCAGGCACGACGCGCGTGCCCCGCTGGCATCAGGTCGCGATGCCGTATTCCTTGAGCTTCTTGCGCAGGGTGGCGCGGTGGATGCCCAGCATCGCCGCGGCGCGGCTCTGGTTGCCTTCGCAGTGGTTGAGCACTTCCACGAACAGCGGAATCTCCATCTCGCGCAGCACGATCTCGTAGACATCGTCCGCATCGCAGCCATCCAGGTCCCGCAGATAGCGCCGGACCGACTGGGCCACGTGTTCGCGCAGGGGTGGCTTGGGCGCGCCACGACTGTTGTCAGGACGAGAAAGGACAGCGTTCAAGGAGTTTCCCGGTGCAAGAGCCAGGGCGGACAACAGCCCACGGCGGAATGGTGATGGGGCCAGTCTAGCGCGTGCGTCGGCTGCCTGCCACGCTCCGGCGGCGCCGACGGCGCCTCAGAGGAACTCAAAGGTGAATGCGACGGTAGAGGCCGCGGGCTCGCGCACGCGGAAGGCGATCTGCGCGCTTTGCCCCGGTTCCAGCGTAGCGGCCGGGTCCGTGGCGCGGTCCAGATAGTCGGCCGGGCCGAACACATTGGTGCCGATCACGCGGCCATCGGCATCGGACAGCGACAGCCGCAGCGACGGCCAGGCCTGTGCCCAGCGGGCATCGTTGCGGATGCTCGCCTGCACCTGCAGCGCGCCGGCCTGGCCCGGAACCGGGCGCACATCGCGGCTGAGCATGCTGAAGGCCGCCGGCTCACGCCAGGCCGGCAATGAACAGCGCAGCACGCTGCACAGCCCGGCGATCCACGGGCGGGTGCCGGCATCGGCAGCAAGCCGATCGCGGTCGGCGACGGCGATCTGGACCAGCAGCACGGCGGCCAGCCCGGCGACCATGCCCCACTGCCAGCGCGGCGTGCGCAGGCGCGCACCGGGCAGGCGCAGGAAACTCGGCGTAGTGATGGCGTCGGCTGGCGGCATGGCCGCGGTGGCGCTGCTGCGCGCGTCCTCAGTGAGGGCGTCGGCATCCTCCGGCGGCGCTATCGATGGCGCTGCCGTGTCAGCAGGCGACGTGGCCGCTGACCCGGCGTCGGCCACGGGCGCGCGTTCGGATGGAGGTGGCAGGTCGAGTTCGAACGCCTGCGCCGGGCGCTGCGGCGCGTGCACCGGCTGTGCATCGATCACCTGTTCCACCGCCAACGGCGCGATGCCATCGTCCACGGGCGACGTCGGCAACGCCGACGCCTCGTCGTGGGACAACGAAGACGGCTCAGCCGGATCGGCCGGCGCCTCCGGCGACGGACGCAGGAACGTGGCGATCGGGCGTCGCGGCGGCATCGGAGGCTCGGACATGGGCACGGGACCGGGCAGGAGACGGGCTATTCAAGCACGGCGGACGCCGGTGATGCGCATCCAATCGCCGTCCTGCGCCACCGCCAGCTGCTCGAAGGCCGGGGCATAGCGCTCCAGCAGTTCGTCTTCCTGCCCATGCAGGATGCCCGACAGCGCGATGCGACCGCCCGGTGCCACGCGCGCGGCCAGCACGTCGGCCAGTGCATCCAGCGCCGAGGCGAGGATGTTGGCCACCACCACCGGATACGTCGCCTGCGGCTCGTCGTCCGGCAGATAGACCTGCACACGGTCCTGCAGCCCATTGCGCTCGGCGTTGTCACCGGTGGCGAGCACCGCCTGCGGGTCGTTGTCCACGCCGACCGCGCGCGCGGCACCCAGCTTCAGCGCCGCCAGGGCGAGGATGCCCGAGCCGCAGCCGAAATCGAGCACGGTGTTGCCGGCCAGCGCACCCTCGGCGGCGAGGCCGTCCAGCCAGCGCAGGCACAGGGCCGTGGTCGGATGGGTGCCCGAACCGAACGCCAGACCCGGATCCAGACGGACCACGGCGGCATCCTCGGCCTGCGCGGCCTCTGGAAGTTCATGGTTCCACGGCACGATCCACGTGCGCTCACCGAAGGCCATCGGCTGGAACTGGTCGATCCAGGCGCGTTCCCAGTCTTCGTCGGCCACGGCGCGGAAGCTGGCATTGGCCCAGTCCAGGCCGGGATCGAAGGCATCCAGCGCGGCCAGCAGGGCCAGCGCATTGGTGTCGCCCGGGAACAGCGCGGTCAGCACCAGATCGTTCCACAGCGGGGTCTCGCCCACGCCCGGTTCCAGGATCGCGCGCTCGTTGCTGGTGTCGGCATCGGCATCGAGCAGGGTCACCGCCAGCGCGCCCACGTCGTCCAGCGCATTCTCATAGCGCGGCTGGGTGGCTTCGGTGCAGTGCAGGGTGAGTTCCAGGAAGGGCATGGGGGCAGGGACCGGCGGAAAACCGTGCATGTTAGACCAGTGCGGGCCGATGGTCCCGGCGCCGCTCAGGTGCGGGCGTCTCGCTGGCCGGTAAGACCGGCCGGACAGCCGGTTCAGACACTGCTGCGGCCGCTTGCTAAACTTGGATTTCTGCTGTCCATCGCCGACAGCCTGTGACTTATGCCCATGGCGCTCGTGCCGACCCTGAAAACCTGGTTGCTGGTCGTACCGGCCCTGGCGTTGCTGGGGGTGGTGGGCTACCGCGCGGGCGATCGGGTATTGCATGCCGATCAGGCCGCTGCGCACATGGATGAGCCGCAGGCCGGCAACGCGCCGACGGCGGTCCCGACCGAAGCGCGGCAACTGGCCCGCCGGCTGCTCGGCAGCGAGCGCGGCACCGCTGTGGCATCGGGCCTGCCGCTGGACCTGCGCGCCGATATCGAAGGCGATACCGATCTGTTCGCCTATGCACAGCGCCTGCAGCTGCAGGCCGCCAACGGCAACGCCGAGGCCGGGTGGATGATCAGCCGCGTCTACGACTACTGCGCCATGTACGCGATGGACCCGGGTGGCTACCAGCTCGACAACACGCTGTTGACCGGGCTGGGCATGAGCGCGTCGGCACCGATGGTCGCCGCGCGCGAACGCGTCTCGCGCCGTTGCGCGGGTTTTGTCAGCAGCGACAACCTGGGCCGGCCGTTGATCCTGGCGCAGCGGCTGGAATCGGCCAAGGCCGGCAACCTCGCCGCCGAGGCCTCGCTGTTCGCCGAAGGTCATCCGCTGGAAAACGCACCGGACTATCGTCGCGGGCTGGTCGAGCGGGTGATGGACTCGCGGGATCCGGAAGCCTTCATGGCGCTGGCACCGGGCATGGGCCAGCGCGCCAGCGGTGACAACGCGATGAGTGGCCTGGTGGCTGGCGATCAGTTCAGCGAACTGGCGTGGCGGCTGGCAGCGTGCGAGCTGGGCATGGCCTGCGGGCCGGACAGCGTGCTGATGAACAATTTCTGCGCGAACGGAGGGATCTGTTCGCAGGACGGTGGGCAGGACTTTGCCACTTTTGTGTATGACGCCGCGGTATCGCGGCAAGGTGCGGGGAAAATGAACGTGTTGGTCGAAGAGCTGGTCAAGCAGAGGAATGGGCGATGAATTACCGTCGAATTCTGCACGGTGCCAAATTCTGGTTCTGGGTGGCGTTGTTCGTGGCGTACTCGGCCGGAGCGGTGGGTCTGGTGATGATCGACACCTACGACGATCGTTACCGAAGCCTGTCCAAAGTGCAGCTGACCTCGGTCAAGGCCGATGCCGAAGTGCGTCGTGCCGGTGCCAGCCAGGTCGCTGCGGTGTACCGCGCGCAGAGTGGCATGCCGTTCGCTTCGCTGCCCAGCGGCAGTACCTTCCAGGTGGTGTGGCCCGATGGCTCCACCGAAACGATGGTGATCGTGGATCCGACCTCGTCGCTGGGCGTGGAGCCGGTGAAGAACTCGCAGGTCACTGCGGCTGATACCGCCAAGTGACCTTCCGGCAGGGGCGGCCATGTCCGACCTGCCTGTGCTGATCGTGCTGCCGGGCATGGATGCCACCGGCACGCTGCATGACGGTTTCATCGATGCGATGGCGGCGAGAGGCATGGCGACGTCGGTCATTGCCTATCCGCACGACCGTCCGTTGGATTATCGCCAACTGCTTCCCTTCGTGCAGGCCGCGCTGCCGCGCGATGTGCCGTTCGTCCTGTTGGGGGAGTCGTTCTCCGGCCCTCTGGCGTTGGCGGTGGCGGCCCGCGCACCCCGCGGCCTGCAAGGGCTGATCCTCACCACCACGTTTGCCCGCGCGCACTGGCCGGTAGGGCGTGCGCTGCGTCCGCTGCTGCGTTGGCTCCCGATGCGGGGCATGCCGTCGCCGGCGTTGTCATGGTGGCTGCTCGGCCGTTGGGCGACGCCGGCGATGCGCGATGCGTTGCAGAAGGCGCTGGCCCAGGTGGGCGTGAAGGTCTTGCGGGCGCGCCTGCGTGCCGTGCTGGAGGTGGACATGCGTGCGTCCGCGCCCGATGTCGCGGTACCGGTGTTGTGTCTGTACGCCTCGGATGACCGCTTGCTGCCTGCGCGCGCGCAGCGCGAGTGGTCAGCACTGCTGCCGCACGCGCAGCAGCACAGCGTGGTCGGCCCGCACCTGCTGTTGCAGGCCAACCCGCAGGCTGCCGCCGACCTCGTCCGGCGGTTCGCCGGTGGGCTCGGCTGAAGCGGCAGCGCGCCGCGGGCAAACAAAAAGGCGGGGAGATCCCCGCCTTTCTGCTGTCCGGCATACCGCGCAGAGCAAGCGATCAGGTCAACGCGATCGACTTGTTCTTGCGTTCGGCCAAGCGCTTTTCCAGGTAGTGGATGTTCTGCCCACCGGCCTGGAAGCCCTTGTCGCGCATGATGCGCTGCTGCAACGCGACGTTGGTCTTGATGCCGTCCACGACCAGCTCGCTCAGCGCCACGCGCATGCGTGCGATCGCCGTCTCGCGATCCGGGCCGTGCACAATCAGCTTGCCGATCATCGAGTCATAGTTCGGCGGCACGCGGTAACCACTGTAGATGTGGGTATCCACACGCACACCGGGGCCACCCGGCGGATGGAACGCGGTGATCTGGCCCGGGCTCGGCACGAAGGTCTCGGCGTCTTCGGCGTTGATGCGGCACTCGATCGCATGACCGGTCAGCACCACGTCGCTCTGCTTGATCGACAGCTTCTGGCCGGCGGCGATGCGCAGCTGCTCGCAGACCAGGTCGATGCCGGTCACCATCTCCGTCACCGGATGCTCCACCTGCACGCGGGTGTTCATTTCGATGAAGTAGAAACGGCCGCCTTCGAACAGGAACTCGAAGGTACCCGCGCCGCGGTAGCCGATGCGGATGCAGGCTTCCACGCAGACCTTGCCGATCTCTTCGCGCAGCTCGGCGGTGATGCCCGGTGCCGGCGCTTCTTCCACCACCTTCTGGTGGCGGCGCTGCATGGAGCAGTCGCGTTCACCGAGGTGGATGGCATTGCCCTGGCCATCGGCGAGGACCTGGATCTCCACGTGACGCGGATTCTCCAGGAACTTCTCCATGTAGACCTGATCGTTGCTAAAAGCGGCCTTGGCTTCGGACTTGGTGGTCTCGATCGCCGCCTTCAACGAGGCTTCGGCGTGCACCACGCGCATGCCACGGCCGCCACCGCCACCGGAGGCCTTGATGATGACCGGGTAGCCGATCTCACGGGCGATCTTGGTGTTGGCCACGATGTCGTCGGTCAGCGGGCCGCCCGAGCCGGGCACGCACGGCACGCCGGCGGCCTTCATCGCGCGGATCGCTTCCACCTTGTCGCCCATCAGCCGGATGGTGTCGGCTTTGGGGCCGATGAAGATGAAACCGGATTCTTCCACGCGCTCGGCGAAGTCGGCGTTCTCCGACAGGAAGCCGTAGCCCGGGTGGATGGCCTGGGCGTCGGTGACTTCCGCCGCTGCGATCAGGGCCGGGATGTTGAGGTAGCTCTCCGAGGACGGTGCCGGACCGATGCAGACCGACTCGTCGGCCATGGCCACGTGCTTGAGGTTGCGGTCGACCGTGGAATGCACAGCCACCGTGCGGATGCCAAGGGTATGGCACGCGCGCAGGATGCGCAGCGCGATCTCCCCTCGGTTGGCAATAACGACTTTGTCGAGCATGGACTAATCCTTAGCCGATCACGAACAGCGGCTGGTCGAATTCGACCGGCTGGCCGTTTTCGCCCAGGATGGCGACGATGGTGCCGGAGACATCGGCTTCGATCGGGTTGAACATCTTCATCGCTTCGATGATCGCCAGCGTTTCACCGGCCTTGACGGCCTGGCCGACCGACACGAAGGCCGGCTTGTCCGGCGAGGACGAGGCATAGAAGGTGCCGACCATCGGCGCGCGCAGCACGTGGCCATCGGGCAGGGCGTTGCCGGCCTTGGCGGTGCCACCGGTGGAGGCTTCGGTCGGCGACTGCATCGGCATTGCCGGGGCAGCGGCCTGGGCCGGTGCCGGCGCCATCATCATCTGCGGCTGGGCCTGGACCATGCCGTAGCCGGAGACGGGCGCGCGCGACAGACGCACGGACTCTTCGCCTTCCTTGATTTCGATTTCGGCGAGGTTCGACTCTTCCAGCAGGTCGATCAGTTTCTTGATTTTGCGGAGATCCATAGGGGCCTCTTTAGCTCGTGGTGTCAGTGTGGTGGGAAGCGCGATGCGCTCGGGTCAAAGCAATTCGTAGAAATCGCGCAGCTGCCGCGTACGGTCGCGCGCGAGGGTGGTGAGGCAGTGCATCTGCGCGCCATTGCGCGAGGTGCCATCGGCGTTGAAGGCGTAGACCGCATCGCAATCGTGATCGCGCAGCTGCATCCATGCCCTCTGGGCCAGGATCAGCTGCTTTTCGGCATCGGCGCAGTGCGTGCAGGCGCCTTCGGCCGCCTGGCTGCGCAACTGCTGGCGCGCCTGGGCGTACACCGCGTTCAATTCGGTATCGGCCTCGCTGGCCACATCCGAGGCGCACAGGTCCGATTCCATTGTGCCGCTCGGCTGCGCGCAGTCGATGCCTTCCGCGCTGCGATCAGCGGCGATGGCGGCGCCGCACAGGCAGCCCCACAGCGCGACGCTGGCGAGGACACGCGGCAGCGTCATCACGCGGAGGTGGCCGCCAGCCGGGTCAGCGCCGCATCCATCGCATAGCGATAGCTGTCCGCCCCGAACCCACAGATCACCCCGACCGCCTTGTCGCTGAAATAGCTGTGCTGGCGGAAGGGCTCGCGCGCATGCGGATTGGAGAGGTGGATCTCGATGAACGGCACGTCCACCGCGGCCAGCGCATCGCGCAGGGCCACCGAAGTGTGGGTGAAGGCCGCCGGGTTGATCAGGATGAAGGCCGTGCCGTCAACGCGGGCGGCCTGCACCCGATCCACCAGCACGTGCTCGGCATTGGACTGCAGGCTCTCCAGGGCATGGCCGGCGGCCTGCGCCTGGGCCAGCAGGGCCTGGTCGATCTGCGCCAGCGTGGTGTGCCCATAGACCCCCGGCTCGCGCGTGCCGAGCAGGTTGAGGTTGGGGCCATGCAGGACCAGCAGTTTCGCCATGGGTGCCGAACAACAGGAAAGGGCGGAGTCTGGCGGAACTGGTGGATCGTGTCCAGTTCGACGAAGTTACGCGTGTTTCAAGTGATTGTTTGAAAACTGAGCGGGACCGTTGCGGTAGAGGGATGTTGGCGGATGCGCAGGCGGCGGCGTGGCGATTGAAGCCGTGGCCCACGTTCATCGCATGGTAGGAAATGCCGCCGACGCGCTGGCAGACAAGCGGCTGGAACGGGCGATGCACGCGTGGCGCCAGAACTCGCCGGCGTTCGCGCTGCTGGTCGAAGCGCTTCGATGGCGCGGTGATGACGCACTGCTGAGAAAACCTCAGTAGTCCATGAACCCGGGGGCGGCTTATCAGTCCCCGCTGCGTGGGCCACCATGGCGCCCACTGAAAGCACGTCCGGGTTCTGTCGCGCATCGTCCGCGCTGCCCAACGCCACGTCCCTGTCTCGTCCCTGCGCACTGTGCAGGGCGGCAACGCCATTCCTGTTCCAGAGAGTGCTCCCCATGCCCCCTGTCGCCACCTCCCTCCCCGCGCAGAGCGACGCGCATCGCGCTGCCGCCGCGCCGGCGCACTGGGCCGGCATCTTCGCCATGACCCTGTGCGTGTTCTGCCTGGTCGCCTCGGAATTCATGCCGGTCAGTCTGTTGACGCCCATCGCCACCTCGCTCGGTGTTACCGAAGGATGGGCCGGCTATGGGATCGCCATCTCCGGTGCCTTCGCCGTCATCACCAGCCTGTGCATTGCCCGCATCGCAGGTGACCTCGACCGCAAGACACTGCTTCTGCTGCTCACCGTGCTGATGGGCATCTCCGGTGTCATCGTCAGCCTCGCCCCCAGCTATCCGGTCTACATGATCGGGCGCGCGCTGATCGGTGTGGTCATCGGCGGCTTCTGGTCGATGTCGGCCGCGATCGCGATACGGGTGGTGCCGGCCGCGAGCGTGCCCAAGGCACTCGCCGTCTTCAATGGCGGCAATGCGCTGGCGACGGTCGTGGCAGCCCCGTTGGGCAGCTACCTCGGCGGCATCATCGGCTGGCGCGGCGCCTTTCTGTGCCTGTTGCCGATCGCCGTGATCGCACTGGTGTGGCAATGGATCAGTCTTCCTGCACTGAAGCCGGCGCCTCGGCAGGCGACCGGCAGCATCTTCGCTGTTCTCCGGCGCCCGCTCGTGCTGCGCGGGATGGCCGCCGTCGGGGTGTTCTTCAGCGGTCAGTTCATGCTGTTCACCTACCTGCGCCCGTTCCTTGAAACGGTGACCCAGGTCAGCGTGGGAACGCTGTCGATGCTGCTGCTCGCGCTGGGGGTGGCCGGTTTCATCGGCACCGTGCTCATCGGGAGCTGCATCAGGAAGAACGTGTACCTGCCGCTGATGATCATCCCATTGGTCATGGCGGCCATCGCGGTGGGGCTCACCGTTTTCGGTCACTCCAGCCGCATGGCCTTCGTGCTTCTCGCTGCCTGGGGCCTGGTGGCCACTGCTGCACCGGTCGCCTGGTGGGCATGGCTGGCCCGGTCCATGCCGGATGATGCCGAGGCCGGTGGCGGGCTGATGGTGGCGGTCGTGCAGCTCTCCATCGCGCTGGGTTCCACGGTGGGCGGGCTGCTTTTCGACGGCAGTGGCTACCGCGCGACCTTCATCGTCAGCGCGGCGGTGCTGCTTGTCGGTTCGCTGTTGGCTGCACTTGCCGCGCGCACCCGCACGTCATAGTGCTGGATGGCGCAGCGCGTTGATGAGGGCGGCAAACGCAGGCGATCCCTGCCGGCGGTTGGGGTAGTAGAGGTGGTAGCCGGAAAACAGCGGACACCACTCGTCCAGCACCTGCACCAGCTGGCCGCTGGCGAGGTAGGGCGCGGCAAGATCCTCGGTCACATACGCCAGTCCAATGCCATCCACGGCGGCATTGATGACATGGAACATGCTGTTGAACACCAGCTGCCCCTCTCCCTTGACGCTGAATTCCTTGCCGTCCTTTTCGAACTCCCATGCATAGATGCTGCCTGCGGGCCGGTGACGGATGTTGACGCAGGGCAACCCCGTGATCTCGTACGGCGTACGGGGTTTGGGATGGCGCTGGAAGTACGCAGGCGAGCCCACCACCACCAGCCGCCAGTCCGGACCAATGCGGACGGCGATCATGTCGTTGCTCAGTGCCTCGCCCAGGCGGATGCCCGCGTCGAAGCGTTCCTCGACCACGTTGGTGAATCCGTAGTCCACGTAGAACTCCAGCGTGATGTCCGGGTACGCGGCCAGGAACGTCGCCAGCCTGGGCCGGATCACCATCTCGATGGCATCGTCGCTGCAGGTGATGCGAAGGGTGCCGGCAGGGCGGTCACGGAGATCGCCGAGCGCATCCACACTCTCGCCGATGGCGTCGAAATGCGGGCCTATCGAGCGCATCAGCCGCTCGCCCGCTTCGGTGGGCGCGACATTGCGCGTGGTCCGGGCCAGCAGCCGGACGCCCAGGCGCGCTTCGAGCTGTTTCAGGGTGTGGCTCAGCGCCGATGCGGAGACCCCGAGCCGTGCCGCAGCCTTGGTGAAGCTCTGCTCCCTGGCGACGGCCAGGAACGCCTGCAGATCGTTGGTTTTCAGGACAGCCATTGCTGATTCCGCATCAGGAGTCGGGCGCGATGCCCACAGTATCACCGCGATTTGTGAGCAGAGCTCAGTACGCCTTCCGCATTCCTACGGCTAATCACGGTGGTTGCGGAGGGCTACCGTGGGTCCGGCCTACCAACGCCCCGCATTTCTCACTGAGTACCTCTCATGAAACGACTTGCCCTGCTGCTGGCGCTGGCCGCCAGTTCCTTCACGACCCTGGGAGCCACCATGCCAACCGGTGCAGACAATTTCTACAAAAGTGACACGGTCACCATTGAACGGGTGACCTTCAAGAACCAGTACCACATGGAGGTGGTGGGGAATCTGGTGCGGCCCAAGGCGGCATCGAACGCCACCGCGTCGGCCGCGGTGATCGTCGGCCACCCGATGGGGGCGGTCAAAGAGCAGAGCTCCATGCTGTATGCGCAGAAGCTGGCCGAGCAGGGCTTCGTGACCCTGGCGATCGATCTGCCCTTCTGGGGAGAGAGCGACGGCGAGCCGCGCAATCTGGTCGCCCCGGAGATGTACAGCGAAGCCTTCAGTGCCGCAGTGGATTACCTGGGGACCCGCGACTTCATCGACCGCACGCGGATCGGTGTGCTCGGCGTCTGTGGCAGCGGCAGTTTCGCCATCAGCGCGGCCAAGATGGATCCCAGGCTGCGCGCCATTGCCACGGTCAGCATGTATGACATGGGCGACGTGACGCGCAATGGTCTGGGCCAGTCGGTGTCGCTGGAACAGCGCAAGGCGATGTTGGCCAAGGCGGCCGAGCAGCGCTACACCGAGTTCACCACCGGCAAGGGAATCTTCCTCGACTATCTTCCCACCCAGCTGCCCGCCGATGCCGATCCCGTGACCCGCGAGTTCTGGGCGTTCTACCGTACCCCGCGTGGTATCGCCATTCCCAAGGGGCGCACGCTGGAGACCACCCAGAACCGCATGCTGACCAGCGAAGTCCGCTTCGTGAACTTCTACCCATTCAATGACATCGAAACGATCTCGCCACGCCCGATGCTGTTCATCGCCGGCAGCGAGGCCCACTCGCTGGAGTTCAGCCAGAAGGCCTACGCGCTGGCCGGGCAGCCCAAAGAGCTGTATCTCGTCCCGGGTGCAGGACATGTGGATCTTTATGACCGTGTTGATCGGATTCCGTTCGACAAACTCACCCGCTTCTTCGCAGCCAACCTGAGCGCCGACTGAGCCCAGGCAGGATGCAGGCGCGCATCGCTTCCGGGTAGCTCCCGGAAGCGATGGCGTCCCGTCTGCCAGGTTCGGCTCAGGGCTTGATCTGGCCGGTCCAGGACTTGCTCATGATCTTCCACTGGCCATCGGTCTTGAGCAGGACCACGTAGTCCACGCCGTCCCAGCCGGGGTAGTCCAGCATCACGCGGACGGCCGCCAGGTTGGTGGCGATGTCCACGATTTCATAGCGGCGCTTGCGCTGGGCCTCGTTGGCCGCCGGCTTGCCGTTGAAGCCCTCGGCGAACTGTTCCCCGGTCCGCATCTGCAGCGCGCTGCCACGGGCTTCGGAGTAACCGATCATCACGCCGTCTGCGCGGAAGACGTCCTTGGCCAACGTGTTGTCGGCAGTGATGTAGGCGCGCATGAAGGTCTGCATGACCTTGTCCACCGCCTCACGATCGGTGCTCTGCGCCATGGCCGAGGTGGGGAGCAGCAGGAACAGGCTGGCGGCAAGGCCGACGGATCGAATCGATACTTTCATGGTGTTTCCTCGGGGTTTGGGAGATCAGGGTTGAGCGGCTGCCTGGTTGGACGCCTGCACGGTGTGGATGCGAAGCGCCTCGACCACGGCCTGCGCCACCGGCGTTGCAGAGGCGTAGTTCTGCCCGGTCACCAGCCGGCCATCGACTTCGACATGCGGGTCATCGCTTTCCACCGTCCGGAAGGCACCGCCGCGGGACACGACGGTCTGGCGGATCAGGAACGGGAACTGTTTGAAGTACGGCGCATCCTGGCGTTCGTGCTCTTCGGGATAGCCGCTGATGCGCTTGCCCGAGACCAGGTACTGGCCACCGGCAAGCTGGAGATTCACGATGCCGGCCGTCCCGTGGCAGACAGCCGAGATCACCCCGCCGTTGCCCTCGTAGACCTGCATGGCAATGCGCTGCAGCGCCACGCTCTCGGCGACCCCGTACATGGCATTGCTGCCGCCCACGTAGTACACCGCCCGGTACTGCGTGGGATCGATCTGTGACGGGGTGACGGTGCCGCGCAGCCCGCGCATGATCCGGGCATCGTCCAGACGGTGCGCCACGTCGTCGCTGACGTAGTCATCCAGAATCGGTACGGCGCCGCCGTCGGGCGACACGAAGTCCACCGCGTAGCCGGCGGCATGGAAGACATCCCAGGCATGCACCACCTCGCCAAAGCTGACGCTGGCCGGGAGCGTGGAGGTTCCATGCACCTTGGCGCTGGCGATGATGAACAGGATGCGGTCCTGCTGGCCGCTGGCGGGCTGTCCCATGGCGGTGGGAACCGTGGTCCGCGGCGCAGCGTCGGTGGTGCAGGTACCGCCCAGCCAGACGCTGAGCAGGAGCAATACGAAGGTGGCGATGGTACGTAACGTCTGCATGGCGCTGACTCGCAGGAAGGAGCCAGCACCGTATCCAATCGCTTTCAAATCAATGTATTGCAGCGTCTTCCCGGAGTGCGGAAATCGATTCTAGGAGTGTGTGGCGGCCGTGCGGTAGGCCGCCGGGGTGACGCCCTCGCACTTCTTGAATGCGCTGTAGAAGGTCGACATGGACTGGAAGCCCGCTTCCTGCGCCACGATATCCAGCGGCTTGGGAGGCTGCTGTTGCAGGATCGCCTTGGCTTCGATCACCCGCAGCTGGGTAAGGTACTGCTTGAACGAGGTCTGGTTGTTGTCGTTGAGCAGCTGCGACAGCCGGGTCTGGGGCATGCCAAGCCGGCGGGCGAGGCGGGGCAGGGTCAGGGCAGGGTCCAGATGCAACCGCTCGCGCGCCATCAGCTCGGCCAGGGCCTGCAGTTGAACGGCGGCGTCGGACTCGGGGATCCGACGGTCCTGATAGGGCTCGATCGTTGCCCGGCCCGAGCGCAGGCGGAGCCCGACCAGAACGCTTACCGCGAGAACGAACGTGAAGGACAGCGCGCCGACGATATAGGACGTGTATCCCGCCGTGTAGTACGCGATCCAGATGATCCAGATGCCCCCCAGCGCCCCAAGCAGAAGCGTGGCGGACGGCGAGGACCGCAGCCGCGCACGGTGGCGATACACCTGCACGGTGGTGAGCAGCAGATAGCCCAGCCAGGCATAGTTGATGCCCGGCGTGATGACGTATCGCCACAGTTCGATGTTGCGGGTGTAGGGCAGCAGGACATTCACTACAACGGCGATCCCCAGCAGCGCGGCGAGGTGCCACCGGCCGTTTGTGTCCGTTCCCGCAGTCTCGCGTTGGCTGGAGCGCACCAGAAAGTAGAGGCAGGGGCCGATCAGGAAACAGGCGGTCAGCCCGAGCTGGAGAACGACCAGCGGAATATCCGGCCAGAAGTGGAAGGCCACGGATTTTCCCGTTCGCACACCCACCATCAGGATCAGCAGTGAGAGCCAGCGCTGCGTGGGCTCACCCTTGGCGCGCCACCACAATACCGACGCCGCGACGATGCCATTGAAGGCGCCCAGCATGGCGAAGAAGAAGAGAAAGTGTTGGCTGAGCATTGGCGCAGTATTGAGAAAATACGCGGCCCGTCAAGCGGGTCGCTTTTACCCCCGTGTATTCTCTGCACATGGATGACACTCAATTTCTGGCGCGGCGGCGCCTGCTGTTGGCCGCGCTTGCGGGCGCCGCATTGTTGCCCTCGTGCGCGCGCGGCAATGCCGCGGAGGGGGCGGCGGCCGTGCCGACGCTTGAGTCCGAGCGGGCGGGGATGGCGCCGTATCTGTTCCTGACCGTCACCAGCGCCACACGCAGCGTGGAGGAACTCGCGCAGCTGGTGCAGTCCACGCTGCTGCCGGCGTTGGCACCAGCAGACATCCTGCATGCTTATGGTCCGGTGGCCGGCGCGATACAGCTGTGGATGGCGCTGGAGCCTCACATGCTGGACCACTACGGTGTGAGCGTGGATGCCGCGCTGTCCCTGCTGGCGGGCGCCGTGGACGGCACCGTGGGCCCGGTGCCGGGCCGCAACACACTCGATGCGTGGGCGATCCAGCGCACCCACACCCGGGCCGAGGTGAACGCCAACGACATCACGCTGTCGCTGCCAGGCGAGAGCCACGCACCGTTGTTTGCCTTGGGCAGCTCGCACTACGCGCTGGCGCCCCCGCCGTGGTCGAGCCAGGCCTGTTACTCCTTCATGCTCGAGCCACGCCGTCGCGTGGTCGCACCGTTCGAGCAGCACTGCCAGGCACTGCTCGACGCTGCGGCCGACGTCCTCCCCGATGATCTGCAGATCCAGATGGGACGACTGGGGGATTTCATGAAGGCCGTGCCGACGCTGTACGTGAGCATGAAGGATGAAGACTCATGACGCCGGCGACTTGCGTTGGCCGCTCCATGATTTGCTCACGATCATCCACTTGCCATCGATTTTCAGCAGGGCAAGGTAGTCTTCGCCATCCCAACCAGGGTAGTCCAGCGTCAGCTTCACCTGCGCAGCGTGTGGGGTGACGTCCAGGATCCGGTAACTGCGTTTGCGCTGCGCCTCATCCGTGGCCGGCTCGCCAGTGAAGCCTTTGGCCCATTCTTCCGTGGTCTGCGTGACCATGCGGCCGGCGGCGGGGGAGTAGCCCACCACCACGCCATCTTTCCTGAGTACCTCGAATATCAGCGCCGGGTCGCCTGCCTCGAAGCCACGCAGCATCTTCTGCATGAGCTGGTCTACGGCGTCATGGTCACTGGTCTGTGCCAGAACGGTGGTGGGCGAGAACAGCAGCGCGGCGGAGAAGAGGGCGCAGAGCAGTGAACGTTTCATGGTGGACCCAGGCAGGCAGGAGCCAGCAGGCTGTCTGATCCGTGTCGAATCAAGGGCGTGCACTACGTTCCAGGACTCCGGAATTCGATTCCCGGAGTCCTCGCGTCAGCGCACCTCGGCAAGCACCGCGCGCACTCGCAGGGCCAACTCCTCCAGCGTGAACGGCTTGCCGATCAGGTGGACGCTGGGGTCCAGTACGCCGTCGTGCTCCAGCGCATTGCGGCTGTAGCCGGTGGTGAACAGCACTTTCAGATCCGGCCGTCGCTTGAGTGCCTCATCGGCCAGCTGCCGCCCGTTGACCTCGGGCATCACCACATCGGTGAACAACAGCGCGATGTCCGGATGGCTGTCGAGCAGCGCCAGCGCCGCGGCGGCACCCTCGGCGGCGAGCACCGGGTAGCCCAGCTCGCTCAACGCATCGATGGAGAACTGGCGGACGCCGGGCTCGTCTTCCACGATCAACACACGTTCGCGGCCCCCGCTCAGCGGAGCGGTACCGCTGGTTGTCGGCGAAGGCGCGGCGGCGATGTCGGCCATGAGGCGCGGCAGATACAGGGTCACCGTTGTTCCCTGCCCGACGGCAGAGCGGATCTTCACGTGACCGGCCGACTGTTTGACGAAGCCATACACCTGCGACAGGCCAAGCCCCGTGCCTTGTCCCACCTTCTTCGTTGTGAAGAACGGATCGAATGCCTTGGCGATGACCTCCGGCGGCATGCCGCTGCCGTTGTCGGTGACGGTGATCAGAACGTACTGGCCGTCGGGAACATCCGCCGGCGCGGAGGCTGTGCCCGCCGTGATCTCGCCGTTGGCGGTTTCCACCGTGAGGCGCCCACCGCCAGGCAGCGCATCGCGCGCATTGACGGCCAGGTTGAGAATCACGTTCTCCAGCTGATTGGCATCGGCGAACGTCCGCCACGGGTCGGCGGCCAGTACGGTCTGCAAGCGGATGCTGCTGCCCAGGGAATGCACCAGCAGGTCGGACATGCCTGCCACCAGCTGGTTCACATCCAATGGCACCGGCTGCAATGGCTGCTGGCGCGAGAACGCCAGCAACCGCTGGGTGAGCTGTGCCGCCCGGGTGGCGCCATCGATGGCCATGTCGATGTAGCGCTTGGCGCGCGGGTCGTTGTCGCCGAGCCGCATCGCCAGCAGATCCAGCGGGCCGATCACGGTCGCCAGCATGTTGTTGAAGTCGTGGGCGATACCGCCGGTGAGCTGGCCGACGGCCTCCATCTTCTGACTCTGCCGAAGCGCATCTTCCACGCGGGTGCGCTCGGCGACCTCTTCGAGCACGCGGCTTTCCAGGTGCTCGTTCAATTCTTTCAGGCGCGCATCGGCGATCTTGCGCGCGGTGATCTCGATCACCACCCCCACCACGCGCACGCAGCGGTCGCCCTCGAAGTGACCGCGGCCTTTGGCTGCGACCCAGCGAACGACGCCGTCCTCTTTGCCGATCGTGCGGTACTCCACGTCGTAGAGGGCACGCTGCACCGGGTCGGCTGCGGCGGCGAAGGCGGCCAGGGTCGCTTCGCGGTCGTCGGGGTGGATGCCGTCGTTGAAGTCACGCAGTGACACCGGGACATCGGGAGAGATGCCGAACATCGCCTTGGTCCGGGGCGGCCAGATCAACGCATCGCGGACCAGGTCGACATCCCAGAAGCCCATGTCGCCTGCCTCGGTGGCAAAACGCAGGCGCTCCTCGCTTTTGGCCAGGGCGGCCTCGGCGGCTTCACGTACGGTCAGGTCCAGCATCGCGCCGATCATCCGCAGCGGTTCGCCGCCTCTGCCCCGCAGGACGGTCCCGCGGTCGAGCACGGAGGCGAAGCTGCCATCGGTGCGTCGGAACCGGTATTCGTTGTTCCACGCGGTGCCGTCGCCTTCGATCACGGCATGGATATCCGCATCGACGCGCGCACGGTCATCGGGGTGGATATGGTCCAGCCACCACTGCGCACTGGTTTCACTAAGCGCATGGCCGAACAGGGTGGTCAGCGCCTCGTTCCAGATCACGTGGCCATCGGAGATACGCCAGTCCCAGATCGCATCGTTGGTGGCGTGGGCCGCCAGCCGGTAGCGCTCTTCCGCCTCCAGATGACGGGCTTCGGCGGCCTTGCGGTCGGTGATGTCCAGTGACGTGCCGACCAGCCCGATCACCGTGCCGTCGGGGTCGCGAAGCGGCGACTTGGTCGACAACCAGTGGGCGCGCCGGCCATCGCGGAAACTCACTTCTTCTTCCAACTGCTCGGTCTGCCCACTGGCCATGACCCGTTCGTCGGTAGCCATGACGGTGGCGGCCTGCACAGGATCGGCAAGCAGCTCGGCATCGGTACGGCCCACGTAGGCGTCGGGCGGCAGGCCGATCAGATCGGTGGTGCCGCGGTTGCCGATCAGGATCCGGCCCTGCCGGTCCTTGGCGTAGACCACGCCGGGCGCCGCTTCGACGAAGGAACGCAACAGGGTCTGTGCCTGATCGCGTTCGGCCTCCACGCGGCGGCGTTCATCGATATCGATCAGGACGCCCGGAAACCCGACCGCGTTGCCCTGGGCGTCCAGGTCGACACGGCCGATGGCCTCGATCCAGCGGTAAGCACCGTCCGGACCGCGGGTCCGGTACTGGTGGGCATAGCGCCCGCCGCGGCGGACGGCTTCGTCGATCGCCTGCGTCAGCCCCTGGCGATCGTCCGGGTGAACCACGGAGACCACCTGCTCCAGGCGCAGTTCGCTGCGGGCCAGCGCCGGGTCCAGGCCATGTGCCTGGGCGAGTGCATCGTCGACGGTGAGGCTGTCCTGGGCAACATCCCAGAACCAGGTGCCGATGATCGCGCCAGCGGCCAGCGCCAGCTTGACGCGCTCGGCATCACGTTCGCCGTGGGTACCGGTGGAGGGTGAGGAGCTCAAGCGGTACCTGCGATCAGGGGGGGCGGTCAGGCTCCCAGGTCTCCCGGACTGCAGGCGACCCGAGGCAGCCGCCATAGCGTATCGCTGCGGGGGGCCGCTGTGGAACCCTCTCAGCGTTGGTGGCAGCGCTTCAGGGAATCAACCTGGCCGCCCGCAGCCTGGCGAACAGCGCAAAGAAGGCATCGTCGCTGGGCTGGTAATCCAGGAACCCCATCCGGCGGCTCTTGGACATGTCCGTGATCACCTCCAGCGGGCGCCCGAGATCGGCATCGGTGTGCCAGGGAGAGATCAGCCGGTGGATATCCGGCTCTGCCAGACCGTGCGTGGCGGCCAGTGCAGACCATGGCGCAGCATCGTTGGCCATCTGCACCGCCAGCGGCTGCACCTCACCGCTGAACGGCACGGCCTCGATATCGAACCACGCGGCGATCCGGCCCCACATCCAGCGCCAGCGGAATACATCGCCGTTGACCACGTTGAAGGCCTGATTGGCCGCCGCCGGGGTCCGGGTGGCCCACAGCAGGTGCCGTGCCAGCACGCCGGCATCGGTCATGTCGGTCACCCCTTCCCACTGCGCGCGCGAGCCCGGGAACTGGAACGGGCGCCCGGTGTGGCGGCACAGGGTGGCATGCACGGCCACCGTGGTGCCCATGTTCATGGCATTGCCGACCGCCGCACCGATCACCGTATGCGGGCGATGCACGCTCCAGTGAAACCCATCGCGCGCGGCGGCGGCGAACACCTCGTCTTCCTGTGCGTAGTAGAAATTGTCCACCGGCAGGCGCGGTTGTTCTTCACGGAATGGGGTCTGCGGCAGGTTGCCCTGCGCATAGGCTTCGAACGGCCCCAGGTAGTGCTTCAGGCCCGTGACCAGTGCTACATGCTGCACCGTGCCGGCCGGCTGCAGTGCATCCAGCAGATGGCGCACCATCGCGCTGTTGACCCGGATGTTCTCGGCCTCGTTGGCCTGCCGGGACCAGGTGGTGATGAACACATGCGTGGGTGCCAGTCCGGAAAGCGCTTCACGTGTGGCCTGGGCATCACGCAGATCAGCCGAAACGCCGTGGGCGCCCGCCGGCAAAGACGCGGGCCGACGCGCCAGGCCATGCACCTCCCAGCCTTCCTGCAGCAACTGCTGGATCAGCGCACTGCCGACGATCCCGGTGGCACCCACCACCAACGCTTTCTGCCTCACGATGTTGCCTCTTTCATTGCTTTACAGGCGCACACCTTAGGATATCGAGGTACGCCTCGAAAGAAGGCACCAAACGGTAACCACACATGAAAGCCGGCAGTCCCGAAGAACACTGGCAGGAGGATTGCGCGCCCCGGCGGGTGCTGGAGCTGTTCAGCACCAAGTGGACCTCGATGGTGCTGCATACCCTGGCCGTGCGCCACGACGGCACGGCCCGCAGCAACACCCTGCACCGCAGCCTGCCGGCCATTTCGAAGAAAATGCTGATCCAGACCCTGCGCGACATGGAGCATGCCGGGATCGTGCTGCGCACCGAGTACCCCACCGTGCCGCCCTCGGTGGAGTACTCGCTGACCCCGCTGGGGCGGCAACTGGTGGAACCGATCGAACTGATCTACGACTGGGCGCGCCGCAACGCCAGCGCCCTGGACGCGCTGCAGCCGCGGATGACGTCGCGCCGGCGCTGAGCGGGGGCGGCCAGCCGGATCGGGTAGAGTACGGCTCCCCTCCAGCGGATCGATGCAGTGACCCCACGCTTCTGGCTCCTGCACGTGCTGGGTTGGTCGCTGTTCGCGCTGATCGCCTTCATTGCGCGACCGAGTGAAGCGTCCGTGCCGGACGCGCTTCAGTTCCTGGCGGTGGCTGCGGTCAGCATCGGTGGCCTCCTGGCCAGCTTGGGGCTGCGCTGGTTGTACCGCAAGGTGCAGGCCGACGGCTATGGGGAGCTGCGCTGGCTGGGCATGCTGCTGGTCGCCAGTGTGCTCGCCGCGGTTGGTGTGGACGTGGTGGTGTATCTGCTGCTCTCTTTGCTGGCAGGCCTCTCGCCGGGGCTGGCGGCTCTGCACGATGCACAGCCGATGATCTCGCGTGCGCCACTGCTGGCGCCGGCCTTCATCGCCTGGAGCCTGCTGTATCTGGCCATCAGCCGGCAGACCCGGTTGGCCGAAGCGGCCCGTCACCAGAAGGATCTGCAGCTGGCGCTCAAGGAAGCGCATCTGCAGCGCCTGCTCGGGCATATCAGCCCGCACTTCACCTTCAACACCCTCAACAACATCCGCGCGCTGATCCTCAAGGATCCGGACCTGGCACGTGAGCAGATCACGCGGTTTGCCAGCACGTTGCGTTACCAGTTCACCGGCAGCGAGGACGCGCTGGTGACCGTGGAAGAAGAGATGGCGGTAGTGCGCGATCACCTGAGTCTGGTCGGTCTGCAGTTGGGTGCACGGTTGCGCTACAGCGAGCGGGTGGACGCGGTGGCGCTGCACCGGCAGGTGCCGCGTTTCTGCGTGCAGTTGCTGGTGGAGAATGCCGTCAAGCATGGGCTGGGGCTCAGCAGCACCGGCGGGGATCTGCACGTCGCCATTGCCGCGCCGGCCGGCGGGTTGCGCATCGAGGTGCGCAACAGTGGCCAGCTTCGAGCGCCCGATGGCACCGGCACAGGCTTGAACAATCTCAGGCAGCGGCTGCAGTTGTCCTTCGGCAGCGATGCAGGCCTGAGCCTGGAAGAACAGGGCGACAGCGTCGTCGCCCGTGTCTGGATCGGGAGCGCAGCATGATCGACGCCGTCATCGTCGAAGACTCGGAACTGGCGCGTTTCGAGCTGGAGCACCAGCTCAAGGCGTACCCACAACTGAGTGTGGTTGGCCATGCCGGCGATGTGGATGCCGCCATCGCCTTGATCGAGTCCACCACACCGGACGTGGTGTTCCTGGATATCGATCTGCCCGGCGGTAATGCCTTCGATGTGCTCGCGCGGCTGACCCAGGTGCCGCGCATCGTGTTCACCACTGCCTTCGATGCACATGCGCTCAAGGCCTTCGGCTACAACACCGTGGATTACCTGCTCAAGCCGATCGAGCCGCAGCGGCTGGCGCAGGCCATCCACAAACTGACCGAGGCAGTGGCCGTCACGCCGGTACGGCGTTCGATGGACAGCCCGATCTTCATCAAGGATGGCGAGCAGTGCTACCTGGTCAAGCCGCGCGACGTGCGGGTGATCGAGGCGGTCGGCAACTACAGCCGGGTCTACTTCCAGCAGCACGCACCGCTGCTGTATCGCCCGCTGGGCGCGATTGAAACGCAGCTGGCACCGGAGAAGTTCTTCCGGGCCAACCGCCAGTACATCGTCAACCTGGATTACGTGGAGCAGGTGGCGCCCTGGAGCAATGGCGGGCTGATGCTCACCCTGCGCGGCGGGCTCGAAGTGGAGGTCTCCCGCCGCCAGAGCGCGCGCTTCAGGGATGTGCTGAGCCTGCAGCCGGGGCGGTCACGGCCGGCGCACGGTAGCCGACGGTATCGCCCATCAGGCGGTCGTGCACGGTCATGACCGCGCGGCCGTCGTCGGCAGTGGCGAAGCTCAGGGCATCCAGACCGCCATCGAAGTAGTAACGGCCATCGGTGCCGGGGCTGACCGCGACCGGCTCCTCCCCTTCGCCCTGGCGAAGCAGCTGCAGGTGACCATCGACCAGCGACAGCACCCGCACGTCATCGTCGGCCAGCACGTAGCGGCCGAGCCAGACGGCGTCCTTCGCACTGGGTGCCACGGTGGCCGCATACGGGACATCGGCGGCAATCGCGGCCAGGCGTACGGTCAGCGTGGTCGGATCGAGAAACTCCGCATTGGTCAGCACCGTGGCGAACACATCCGGTGCCTTGAGCTGCACCACGTAGCTGTTGAAGCCGTTGATGAAGCCGCCATGCTCCACATCGGCCACGCCCTGTACCTAGCCGATGATCCAACCGAAGCCGTACGGCGATGCCTTGCCGTCGGCCAGCGCGGTCTTGCTCATGGCCTGCGCCAGCAACGCGGCGGGTACGAGCGTGCCGTCGCGCAGTGCCTGGTGCCAACGTGCGAGATCGTCCACCGTGCTGATCAGGCCACCCGCGCCCTGGGGCTGGGTCATGCTGATGAAGTCCGCGTTCTGCAGCACGCCCTGCGCTTTCCGATAGCCATGCGCACGGCCCGGGATGATGGCCAGGTGGGTGTCATAGCGGGTGTGCTGCATGCCCAGCGGCTGGAAGATCGCCTGCTGCATGTATTCGGCATAGGACTGGCCGGACAGGCGCTGGATCAGGTGGGTCAGCACGATGTAGTTGGAGTTGCTGTAGCGGAACCGCGTGCCGGAGGCGAACTCCAGCGGCAGATCCTTGAAGTAGCCGATCAGGCTGAGCGCATCGGCCTCCTCGCGACGCGCGGCCCGCGATGCCGGAATGCTGCTGACGTTCTTGATGCCGGAGGTATGGGTGAGCAGCTGCTGGACGGTTACCTTGCCCATCGGGCCTGCCAGGCTTGGGTCCAGCGTGTCGAGCGGGGCATCCAGGCGCAGCGTGCCGGCCTGCACCAGCTGCAGCACGGCAACGGCGGTGAACTGCTTGGTCACCGAGGCCAGCCGCAGCGTGGCCTCCGGTCGCATCGCCACGCCATTCTCGATATCGGCCATGCCATAGGCCCGGCGCAGCAGGACCTGGTCGCCCTGGGTCACCAGGACCACGCCGCCCGGCTGCTGGTCCTTGAAGAACGCATCGGCCTCGCGGACCAGCGCCGCTGTCCGGTCCGTGGCCGGGGCAGCGTTCTTTGCCGCGGTCGGGCCGCTCATCACCAGCGCCGATGCCATCAGCACAACACCCAGAATCTTCATGCGTCCTCTCCTTCAGTAGATGGGAGAAGCGTAGGGGTGGCCCTGCGATCACATGGAGCGATATATGACCTGCGGTCAGGGACTGGATCCAATGGCGGCCTGACCGGATGAGCGGTCAGTGCTGTGGGGTGACCCGCAGCCCACGCAGCAGCAGGTCGAGCGCCGCCACGCTCTGTGCCAGCCGCGCATCGCCATCGTCGCCATCGGCGATCCAGAACGCTGCCTCGGCCAGGCTGCCGTACACCAGCGAGGCGAGGGCCTGCGGGTTGGCCTCGGCGACCACGCCCTGATCGATCAGGCAGGCGAGCAGGCGCTGCATGGAATCGATGCAGTGGCGCTGCGATTCCGGCGAGGCACCGCCCAGTACCGCGCGCGCGTCGCGCAGGACAATGCGCTGGATGGTCGGCTCCAGTGCCATCTCCAGGTACCCCATGCAGCGCAGACGAAAGCCCACCCACGGGTCCTCGGCGGCGTCGGAGATGGCCTTGAGGCGGTCGTCCATCTCGGCGTCGATCTGATCGACGACGGCCGCGAGCAGGCCCTGCTTGTCACCGAAGTGGTGATACAGCGCGCCACGGGTGAGTCCGGCCTGCGCGGTGAGATCGTCCATGGAGGTCTCGGCGTAGCCACGCGCGCTGAAGACCGCGCGGGCGGTGGCCAGCAGCGTGGCACGGGTCTGCTCCATGTCGGCGCGGGTGCGGCGAACCATCATCATCTCCTTACATACGTGACGGATGATTGTTTACATCCGATGCGTATGTATATAGGATTTTAAACATACGATGTGTATGTAAGTGGCGCAAAGGCAGTGCAGAGAACCGTGACCAACCCCTATCGACAGCTGTTCGCAGCCCCGGGCAGCCTCGGCTTCGCGTTGGCCGGCCTGCTGGCGCGGCTTCCCTTGCCCATGACCGGCATCGGCATCATTACGCTGCTCGCCCAGGTGCGGGGCAGCTATGCCCTGGCCGGCGCGGTGGCGGCCACCTTCGTGCTGACCTACGCGCTGCTCTCACCGCAGGTCTCCCGTCTCGTCGACCGGCATGGACAGCGCCGGGTACTGCCGCTGGCCACCGGCGTCAGCGTGGCCGGGCTGCTGCTCCTGCTCGGCGCCTCGTGGTGGGAGGCGCCGACCGCGCTGCTCTTCGTCGGCGCACTGCTGGCCGGCGCGATGCCCAGCATGTCCGCGATGGTGCGCGCGCGCTGGACCGCGATCTATCGCGGCCAGCGGCAGCTGCAGACCGCGTACGCGCTGGAAACCGTCTTCGATGAGGTCACCTTCATCGCCGGGCCGCCGCTGTCGATCGGCCTGGCGGTCGCGGTGCTTCCCCACGCCGGTGTACTCGCCGCTGCGGTGCTGTTGCCGATCGGCGTGCTGGTCTTGATCGCCCAGCGCCGGACGGAGCCGCTCATCGAGGCAGTCCTGCCGACCGCCATGCGCGACGGGTCTGTCATGCACCTGCCCAGCGTGCGCTGGCTCGCGCTGTTGATGGTCGCCATGGGCGTGATCGTGGGCACGGTGGATGTCGTCAGCGTCGCCTTCGCCGCGCACGTTGGCCAGCCGGCGGCCGCGAGCCTGGTGTTGTCCGCCTATGCCGCCGGCTCCTGCCTGTCCGGGGTAATGTTCGGCGCCTTGAAGCTGCCGGCGCCGTTGCACCGCTGGTTGCTGCTGGGCGGTCTGGCGACCGCACTGACGACACTGCCGCTGTGGTGGGCAGGCAGCCTGTTCGGCTTGGGCGCGGCGGTGTTCGTGGCCGGCGTGTTCTTCGCACCGACCATGATCGTGGCGATGTCGCTGATCGAGCAACAGGTGCCGGCGCGTCAGTTGACCGAAGGCATGACCTGGCTGCTGGCGGCATTGAACGTCGGTGTCGCATTGGGTGCCGCCGCGTCCGGCCAGTGGGTGGATGCCCATGGGGTGCGCGCGGGATTCCTCATCGCGGTGTGTGCCGGCGGCGCGGTGCTGCTGGCCGCGATGTCCGCGCATCGCAGGTTGCGTCTGCCCCCGGCACACGCCTCGGGGGATGCCTGATGCAATTACCTGGAACACTCACACCACACGGAGCTGCAGCATGACGCCCCCCCTTCCCGGACGACAGCCCGATGCACGCCACCCCTGGTGGGCGGTCACCGCCGTGAGTCTGGCCACGTTCTCGGTCGTGACCACCGAGATGCTGCCGGTCGGGCTGCTGACCCCGATCGCCGACGCCCTGCAGGCCAGCACCGGCACCGCAGGCCTGATGGTCTCGCTGCCGGCGTTGCTGGCGGCGTTGTTCGCCCCGCTCGTGGTCATCGCCTCCGGCCGGCTGGACCGACGCGCGCTGCTGTGCGGGCTGCTGGGCCTGCTGGTGATCGCCAATCTGGGCGCGGCCTTCGCACCCACGCTGGGCTGGATGCTGGCGGCGCGCGTGTTGGTCGGGTTGTGCATGGGCGGCATCTGGGCGATTGCCGGCGGGCTGGCCATGCGGCTCGTGCCGACGCGATCGGTCGGTCTGGCCACCTCGCTCATCTTTGGCGGTGTGGCGGCGGCCTCGGTGCTGGGCGTTCCCCTCGGCGCCTTGATCGGTGAGCTGTTGGGATGGCGCTGGGCCTTCGGCAGCATGGCCCTGCTCAGCGCTGCGGTACTCGGCCTGCACTGGGCTGTCGTGCCCAGGCTGCCGTCCACCCATACCACCACCGTGCGCCAGTTCGGTGAGCAGCTGGGCAACCGGGGGCTGCAGCTCGGGCTGCTGCTGACCCTGCTGCTGGTCGCCGGACACTTCACTGCCTTCACCTTCGTGCGGCCGATGCTCATGACAGTCTCAGGATTCGACGCGCGCTGGGTGGGGCTGCTGTTGTTCTGCTACGGCGCTGCCGGGATGGCCGGGAATTTCCTCGCGGGCATTGTGGCGGCGCGATACACGGCACCGACGGTGGTGCTGATCGCGGCGGGCCTGGTGCTGGCGCCGCTGCTGTTTCTGTCCATCGGTGACGCGCGCGCCGGCGGTGCCATCGCGCTGATCGCGTGGGGGCTGGCCTACGGCGGCGTATCGGTCGGGTTGATGACCTGGATGATGAAGGCTGCGCCCGGCGCGGTGGAGGTGGCTTCCGCGGCCTACGTCGGCGTCTTCAACATCGGTATCGCGTCGGGCGCATGGCTGGGCGGTCAGGCGCTCGACCGGCACGGTTTGAGCGCCAATCTCTGGCTGGCCGGCGGCTTCGCGGCGACCGCAGTGCTGGTGTGCGTTGTGGGGCGCCGGCTGCAACGACCCGCCCGGGTGATCTGAGCCGGGGCGTGCATGCCGCACCGATGCGTTGAAACGCCCCGGATGTGCCATGCTGCGGAACATCCAACCGGGAACGCTGCCATGGCCAAGGGCCTGAACAAGCAGAAAGAAACGAAAAAGAAGCCTGCCAAGACGGCGAAGGAAAAGAAGGCCGAGAAGAACGAAAAGAAGACCACCCGCGGTTTCGCACCGGTCTGATCGATCCCGGCACGTCTAGAGCGTGCTGGAATCCACAAGCTGGCGACCGGCCTGGGTCAGGTCGATGTCGCCATCTTCGGCCTGGGCTGCATAGCCGGCCTTCACCGCCCAGTTGGCGTCCTCGTCACTGACCGGCCGCGTGGCATTGATGTCATCGAGGATGCGGCGCTGTTCGTCGGTCAATGGCATTCGGCAGTCCTCCCGGCAGCGTCGCTCATGGCGCAGGGGCATCCACGCTGATCACGCGCTGGGCCAGCCGGGCGCGTTTGGCCCGCCGATGATTCACCCACCACACCAGCCCCGGCAGGCCGTAAAGCAGTGCACCGGCGAGCAGGAAGATTTTCAAGGCGGTCATGGCGGTCTCTCTCCGTACGGCGTGGCGTGTTGGCGGCAATCCACCGCACTCCCAGCGGTAGTTCAGCGCAATCGCTGTGAAGGTGCTGTTCCCTTCTTCACTCTCGCACGTTCGGACCGGCGTGGCCGGTGCCGGATCAACGCGCCCTTCACGGGCCCTCACCGGCGGTGAGCCAGTGCGGTTCGCTATCCTGCGCCCATGAAGAAGCCAGCGCGTCGTACCCCGCCCAGCACCGCCGTCGTCCGCGTCCGCGGCGCACGCGAACACAACCTCAAGAACGTGGATGTCGACATCCCGCGCGATGCGCTGGTGGTGTTCTCCGGCATCTCCGGTTCGGGAAAGTCATCGCTGGCGTTCGGCACGCTCTACGCCGAGGCACAGCGCCGCTACCTGGAATCACTGTCGCCGTATGCGCGCCGGCTGATCGACCAGGTCGGCGTGCCGGATGTGGATGCGATCGAAGGGCTGCCGCCGGCCGTGGCCTTGCAGCAGCAGCGCGGCACGGCCAGCGTGCGCTCCAGCGTCGGCAGCGTGACCACGCTGTCGAGTCTGCTGCGGATGCTGTACTCGCGCGCCGGTACCTATCCGGCCAAGCAACCCATGCTGTACGCCGAAGACTTCTCGCCGAACACGCCGCAGGGCGCCTGCCCGAACTGCCACGGCCTGGGCTACGTGTATGAGGTGACCGAGCAGTCCATGGTACCCGATCCGTCGCTGAGCATCCGCGAGCGCGCCATCGCCGCATGGCCGCCGGCGTGGCACGGGCAGAACCAGCGCGACATCCTGGTCACGCTTGGCTACGACGTGGATGTTCCCTGGCGCGATCTACCGAAAAAGCAGCGCGACTGGATCCTGTTCACCGAGGAACAGCCGGTGGTGCCGGTGTATGCCGGCTTCACCCCGGCCGAAACCCGCGCCGCCGTGCGTCGCAAGGAGGAGCCCAGTTACATGGGCACCTTCAGCGGAGCCCGCCGTTACGTACTGCATACCTTTGCCACCACGCAAAGCGCGATGATGAAAAAGCGCGTGGCACGTTACATGATCGGCGCAAAGTGCCCGGTCTGTGATGGCCGCCGGCTGAAGCGCGAAGCGCTCTCGGTGACCTTCGCCGGCATGGATATCGGCACGTTGTCGCAACTGCCGCTCAGCGCCATGGCACAGGCATTGCGTCCGGCGGCAGAGGGGCATTTCGAGGTAGCGGCAGCAACCGCCACGCGCAGCCGCAGCGCCGGCAAGCAGGCCACGGCCAAGCGGGTAGCTGCCGGTGGCAACGCGCACGCCGGCGGCAGCGACGTACGTAGGACGCCGGATCTGTCCGAAGAGAAACGCATCGCGGCCCAGCGCATCGCGCACGATCTGGTCGAACGGATCGGCACGCTGCAATCGCTCGGTCTGGGCTATCTGTCGATGGACCGCGCGACCCCGACGCTGTCGCCGGGCGAACTGCAGCGCTTGCGCCTGGCCACGCAGATCCGCTCCAGCCTGTTCGGCGTCGTGTACGTGCTCGATGAGCCCACCGCCGGCCTGCATCCCGCCGATGGCGAGGCCCTGTACGACGCACTGGCCCAGCTCAAGGCTGGCGGCAACACGCTGTTCGTGGTGGAACATGATCTCGAGATGCTGCGCCGCGCGGACTGGTTGGTGGATGTCGGCCCGGGTGCGGGTCAGCACGGCGGCCAGGTGCTCTACAGCGGTCCGCCCGACGGCCTGCGCACGATCAAGGCCTCGGCCACGGCGCCGTATCTGTTCCAGGACGCCGCCGGTCCGCGCCGCACGCCGCGCGCGCCGTCCGGCTGGCTGGGCCTGCAGGGCGTTCACCGCAACAACCTGCATGGCGTGGATGCACGCTTTCCACTTGGGGCGTTCACGGCGGTGACCGGTGTCTCCGGCTCGGGCAAGTCGAGTCTGGTCAGCCAGGCGCTGGTCGAGCTGGTCGGCGAGCACCTGGGGCAGGAGCCGGTCATCGAAGAGACCGACACCGACCTGCCGCAGCCCAGCCGCATCGAACGCACCCGTGGCCGGTTGAGCGGGGCCAAGGCGATCAAGCGTCTGGTCAACGTCGACCAGAAACCGATCGGGCGGACGCCGCGCTCCAACCTGGCCACCTACACCGGCCTGTTCGATCATGTGCGCCGTCTGTTTGCCGGCACCCGCTCGGCCAAGGCACGCCGCTACAGCGTGGGCCGCTTCTCGTTCAACGTCGCGGCAGGCCGCTGCGAAACCTGCGAAGGCGAGGGCTTCGTCCACGTCGAGCTGTTGTTCATGCCCAGCGTCTACGCGCCATGCCCGACCTGCCATGGGCAGCGCTACAACGCCAAGACGCTGGAGGTGCAGTGGAACGGCCGCAACATCGCGCAGGTGCTGGCGATGACGGTGGAGGAAGCCTTGGCCTTCTTCGCCGAAGAGCCGCCCGTGCAGCGGCCGCTGCAACTGCTGCGGGATATCGGCCTGGGCTATCTGCGCCTGGGCCAGCCCGCCACCGAGCTGTCCGGTGGCGAGGCGCAGCGGATCAAGCTGGCGACAGAGCTGCAGCGCAGCCAGCACGGCAACAGCCTGTACGTGCTGGATGAACCGACCACCGGCCTGCATCCGGCCGATGTGGACAAGCTGATGACGCAACTGCACGGCCTGGTCGATGCCGGCAACACGGTGGTGGTGGTCGAGCACGACCTGCGCGTGGTGGCCGATGCGGACTGGGTGATCGATGTGGGGCCAGGCGCGGGCGAGGAGGGCGGCCGGATCGTGGCCGAAGGCACGCCGGCCCAGGTCAGTCGCGCCAGGCAGGGGGCTACCGCACGCTATCTGCGCCGCTGGTTTCCCTGAGCGGCGCAGGCCCCTCAATACACGTCGCGGCGATAGCGTCCGTCGTTGAGCAGGGCATCGACCGGATCGTCGCCCAGCACCTCGCGCAGCACCGCATCGACCCCTTCGGCCATGCCGTGCAGCGAGCCGCACACGTAGAGGCTGCCGCCCAGATCCACCCACGCGCGCAGTGCCTCCGGCGCGGCACGCAGGCGGTCCTGCACATAGCCGCCGCCGTGGGGATCGCGCGAGAACGCCAGGTCCACCCGGCTCAGATGGCCCTGTGCCTGCCACGCCTCGATCTCCCCGCGGTACAGGAAGTCGTGCGCGCGGGTGCGTTCGCCGAACACCAGCCAATGCCCGCGATCACCACGCGCGTCTGCCTCACGCAGCAGGCTGCGCAAACCGGCGATACCGGTGCCGTTGCCGATCAACAGCATCGGGGCATGTTCGGGATGGCGATGGAACCCGCTGTTCGGGCGCACCCGGGCGCAGATGATGTCCCCATCAGCGGCATGTACGCACAGCCAGCCCGAGCCAAGGCCGTGGCGGCCATCGGGCAGGTCGGTCAGCCGGATCACCAACTGCACGACGTCATCGCTGGGGATCGAGGCCATGGAGTACTCGCGATGCGGCAGCGCCGGCAGACGCGCCAGCCAGCGTGCGGCATCGGTCGTTGCAGTGGTATCAAACGCCTCCGCGGTCTGCTCCGGCAGCACCCGCGCGGCGGCGGCCTCGGCCAGCGTCGTGATGCGTCCATCCACCGTCACCGGTGCCTGCGGATCCAGACCGTTGCGGGTGAGCACGGCCAGCACCTGTGCCTGCCCATGGCGCGGTGCGATCTCCAGAATGTCACCGGCCTGCCAGTGGGTGTGTGCCGGCGGCCGCAGTGACACTTGCCAGATGGCCCCGGCGGCGCTGCCGGGATTGAGCTGCGCGCGCGCGTCCAGCGCCCACGGTTGCAGGTCGACCGGCGCGGGCAGCGGCGTGTGGTCCTCCACCCCGGTCACCGTGGCCAACTGCTGCTGCCACTGCCCCAGCGCGACGGCATCGGTGCGGTCCATCTCGATGCTGGCAAACAGGCGCTGGGCGCCCTGCGTGGCCAGCCAGGTGTCCACCTGCCGCGAGAAGCCACAGAAACGCGCGTACTCGCGGTCGCCCAGCCCCAGCACGGCGTATGCCAGCCGCTGCAGTGACCTGGATGACATCAGTACCTGTCGCTCGAACGCACGCGCGGCATCGGGCGCTTCACCATCGCCGAAGGTGCTGATGACGAACAACGCCTTGTCCGTGGTGGCCAGCAGTGCCGCGTCCACCTGCGCGAGCGGGCGCACCTGCACCGGCAGGCCGGCCGCCTGCAACTGGGCGGCAGCACGCCAGGCCAGCTGCTCGGCAAACCCACTCTGGCTGGCGAACGCGACCAGCCACGGCTGTCCATTGCCCATGGCCGCGGCGAGAGGCAGGCGTGAGGCACGCACCTCGCGTTTCTTGCGGCGGCGGTCCAGGTACAACATCCAGCCGGTGATGAAGAACACCAGCATGCCCAGGCTGGACAGCATCACGATGATCCGCCCGGGCAGGCCGAAGAAGCTGCCCGAATGCAGCGCGAACATGCTGACGATGATCTTGCCGCCGGAGTTTTTGGCGGCGTATGGCTCCAGCGAGAGCAGCGCGCCAGTCGCCGGATCCAGTTGCACGATGTCCTGCGCGCGGTCATGCGCGGCATCGGCGCCCTGCACGCGGCTGGTGAGCGCGCGGCCGGGCTTGGCCGGGAAGCGCAGATCGATGTAACCGTGGCGAACGCCGTCCAGCGCGTACAGGGTGGCCTGCACCTTGTGCAGATCCAGTGGGCCGCCGCGGGTGCGCGGTTGGCTCTGCTCGGCGCTCGAGCCGCCGAGCAAGGTGGTCACGCTCTTGCGGTACCAGTCGAACGACCACCACAGCCCGGTCAGTGCGATCAGCAGGTACACCAGCAGTACCCAGGTGCCGACCACCGAGTGCAGGCTCCACAGGAAACTGCGCCCCGTGCGCGACCATTCCACTGCCAGCCAGGTGCGCCAGTGCCACCAGCGTCGCGGCCAGCGCAGATACAGCCCGGACAGGCAGAAAAACACCAAGGTGATCGCGCAGCTGCCGGTGATCAGGCGGCCACGTTCGCCGCTGACCAGCTGGCGGTGCAGGTCTTCGACGAAGGCGAAGAACGCCAGCCCCCGCAACCCGGTGAGTACGGTGCCGGTGTACGGATCGAAGTAGCGCCAGTTGGCCTGGCCGCCTTCGAAACGCGCGACCGACAGGCGCTGCCCGGTGGCATCCACGCGCAGCCGCTGCAGCGCGTGCGGCATGTCCTGCTGCAATCGCGGTAGCAGCTCGGTGAGCGCCAGCGGCTGATCACCGGCTGCATGGCGTTCCACCACCTGCGCAAGCGCCGGATTGGCCACGCGCATCAGCTCATCTTCAAAGGACAGCGTGGCGCCGCTCAGCCCCATCACCGCCAGCACGGTGCCGGCGGTGATGCCCAGCAGCCAATGCAGCTGGAAAAGAACGGTCTTCAACATGGGGCGGTTCCGGCGGCAGAAGGCAGCGCGGCCAGCCACGCAGGCGGCGTGACACTGCCCGGCAGCGAATGAGAATGAATCTCGTCATTGTTGGGGGTGCCGCAACGGCGGTCAAGACCTTCGGCGAGGTTGCGCGGCATCACCATCAACGGCCACGCTGTCGACGATGGCAGACGGCCTTAGTGCCGCGCCCACGGCTCGATCTCGCCTGCGGAGAACGGCCCCAGCTTCTGTTTTACGATGCGCCCTTCGGCATCGACCAGCACCGAATAGGGCAGCAGGCCCTGTGCATTGCCCAGGCGCACGCTGGCATCGGCAGGGCCGGGTGTGTCGAGCACGATCGGGTAGGTCACGGGAATGCGGGCCAGGAAATCGCGCACGCCCTCGGGGGTATCCAGCGCCAGCCCGAGCACCTGCACACCGCTGGCGCCCTGGGCGTCGGCAAACGCGGTCAGCGCGGGCATTTCCTCCACGCAGGGGCCGCACCAGCTGGCCCAGACATTGATCAGCAGGGGGCGGCCACGGAAGCGGGCCAGATCCACGGGTTGTCCGTGGATGTCGGGCAGGGTGATCGCCGGCATCGGATCGCCGGGTTGGGCTGCGGCCACCGCCGGGCGCTGCGGTGGTGGGGCGATCGCCGGGCGGGTGTCATCCCCGGCGAACCACACCCCCGTGCCGATGCCCAGCACGGCCGCGATCACGACCACCACGACCATCTGCCGTGGTGGTCGCAGGCTCATCGTGCGGTCCGCAGCAGCGCTTCTTCCACCAGCGCCTGGGTCAGCACGGTCGGCAGCACCGTCGGCGGTGCGCCCGGGCCGTAGACCACATACAGCGGCACGCCGACGGCCTTGTGCTCATCCAGGAAGGCGGTGATCTGCGGGTCGACATTGGTGTAGTCGCCGCGCATGTAGACCGCGTTGGTCCGGCGCAGGGTGTCGCGGAAGGCATCGGTGCCCAGCACCGCGCGCTCGTTGGCCTTGCAGGTCACGCACCAGTCGGCGGTCATGTTGACGAACACCACGCGGTTGTCCTGGCGCAGGCGGTCCAGCATCTGCGGTGAGTACTCCACCACGTTGTCGCTGGCGGGCTGCGCGGCCTTGGCCGGCGGATCCAGGCGGGTCACGCCCCAGACCGGATACAGCGCGGCCAGCACCAGCAGCAGGGCCAGCAGGCCGCCCACGCGCTGGCTGCGCCAGCGGCTGCGCTCGAACCACCACAGCGCCAGCGACAGGATCACCAGACCGCCCAGCACCAGCGCCATCGCATCCACGCCGCGCTGCTTGCCCAGCACCCACAGCAGCCAGATCGCCGTGCCGTACATCGGGAAGGCCAGCACCAGCTTGAGGGTTTCCATCCACGCGCCGGGGCGCGGCAGGCGACGGGCCAGCGACGGCACGAAGCCGATCAGCAGGAACGGAAGGGCCAGGCCCAGGCCGAGTGCCAGGAACACCAGCATCGCCTGCAGGCCGGGGGCAGCAAAGGCATAGGCCAGTGCCGGGCCCATGAACGGGGCCACGCACGGGCTGGCGACCACACAGGCGAGCACGCCGGTGAAGAAATCGCCGACCGGGCCGCTGCGCGAGGCCAGCGACTGGCCGACCCCGCCCATGCTGCCGCCCAGGGTGAACACGCCCGACAGGCTCAGGCCGACGGCGAACATCAGATACACCAGCGCGGCGATGAACCACGGGTGCTGCAGCTGGAAGCCCCAGCCCGCGGCCTGGCCCGCCGCACGCAGCGCGATCACCAGTGCGCCGATCGCAGCGAAGGCGACCAGCACGCCGGCGGTGTACCAGAGTGCATGGCTGCGTGCGCGCTGGCGGCTCTCGCCACTCTGTGCCACACCCAGCACCTTCAGCGACAGGATCGGCAATACGCACGGCATCAGGTTGAGGATCAGGCCACCGGCCACGGCGAACAGCAGCAGCACCAGCAGGTTGCCCGGTGCGGCGGCCGGTGAGGCCGGCGGCGGGGTGCGCTGTGCGTTGTCGGCGCTGGCATCCGGGGTGGCGGCGGTGTCGCCCGGTGCGGCCAGGGCGGGCTCGTTCGGACGGATCAGCATCGGCTGGCTGCCGGTGCCGGCTTCACCGCGCTCACGGGCGAGGGCTCGCTTGTCGCGATTGGGCAGGGGCGCGATGACCTCGGTCTTCTGCGCGACGTCATTCGCCTTGGCGTTGATCGTGCCGGCCGGCAGCGCCAGCTTCACCCGGCGCGTCATCGGCGGGTAGCAGATGCCATCTGTCTGGCAGCCCTGGAAGGTGATCACCAGCGTGGCATCGGTTGCACTGGCCGTACTGCGGCGCAGCGGCAACGGCACGTCGATCTGATCGAAGTACACCGCCACATCGCCGAAATGCTCATCGCGGTGCGATTTGGCGGCCGGCCATGTCGGCTTGTCCGCGCGGATGCCCGGCGCGCCTTCCAGCGCCAGCGAGGTGCGGTCGCGATACAGGTAGTAGCCCGGCGCCGGCGTGAAACGCAGCAGCACGGTGTTGCCATCGCCGACGATGGCATCGAAGCCGAAGGCGCGCTCGGAGGGCAGCGGCAACGCCTGGGCGTTGCTGGTGCCGGGCAGGCGCAGCCCGCTGCCGGTGGTGTTGGCGAGTGGGGTGTTGAACGGCGAGGCGGCAGCGCTGGCGGCGGCCGGTGCGGCACTGGCCGTTCCGCTGCCACCGGCCGGCAGCTTCACCTGCAGCGTGCGCTTCTGCGGCGGGTAGCACACGCCCGCATCGGCGCAGCCCTGGTAGCGCACTTCCAGCGTGACAGTGTCGGTGCCATCGGCGGCCTTGCCCGGCAGTACGCCGGTCAGGCGTTCGCGGTAGGTCTCCACCTCGCCGAAGAAATCATCATGGTGCTTTTTGCCGGCCGGCAGCTGCAGCGCCTCGGCGTCGAATCCGGCATCGGCCTTGACCGTGGTGCGGTGGCGATACAGGTAATAGCCCGGGGCGATCTTCCAGCTGATCTCCACGCGATCGCGGTCGCGCGCCTGCGCGGTAAGCCCGAAGGCCTCATCGACCGGGAGCAGATCCTTTTCGCTGACCGCCCAGGCCGGCAGGGAGACCACGAGCAACGCGCACAGCGCGGCAACACGACGAAACAGCGTCATCAATCACTTTCCTCACGGGTCTGCGCCCGAATCCAATCCAGGTACGCCGGCAGGCCGGCGCGGGTTTCGACCGCGATGCACTCGGGGAGTTCATACGGGTGCAGGGCCTGCACGCGCGCGATCGCCGCGTCCAGGCGGCTGCCGGTGGTCTTGATCAACAGTTGGACCTCATGGTCCTCGGTGACCTCGCCCTGCCAGCGGTAAGTCGAATGCGCCCCGTCCAGGCGTGTCACGCAGGCCGCCAGGCGTTCGTCCACCAGCACGTGTGCCAGCCGCGTGGCGCAGGCCACGTCGGGGCAGGTGGTGAACAGCAGGAAGACGGGATCGGCAATCGACATGACCGCCGAGTATAGGACCGCCAGAGGCCAATGGTCCGACCGGCACCGCGAGGGGGCGCCGGTCGGCCGGGCTCAGTTGGCCAGCTGGCAGGTGGCCGGCTTGGCCGAGGTGAACAGCGTCGGGGTGGCCCACTCCGGGTGGTCGATGAACGGATTGCGGTTGCCCTGGAAGCTGAAGATCACTTCGTTGCGAGCGCGTTCTGCCGCGTCCGGCGGGTCGGACAGGTGCCAATCGATCAAGGTCGAGAGCAGGCCCATGTAGGCCGGCGAGGCCGATGTCTTGACGATCTTGCTGCGGTCGTCGGTCAGCTCCAGGTCCGGCTCGGACTGCCCGGTTTTGGCATCTTTACCGCCTTCATAACGGATCGCCATGTACATCACCGCACGCGCCATATCGCCCTTGCGGTGGCCCCACACTTCGAACGAGCCGCCATTGCCATCCGGCGTGCGCACCCAGTTGGAGGTGCCCGGGTAGCCACCACTGCCGCCGCCGAATCCGTTGTTGGCCTCGGTCGCGCGTTCACCGCAGTTGCTGTCGCATTTGGCAAAGGGCTTGTTGCCGCGGTCCGCATTCCACTGTGCATCGGTCAGATACAGCATGTGGGTGTCGGTATAGGGCGCGTAGGGCAGGCCCTTGTCGCCGGTGGTGCTGGCAAAGCCCAGCGAGTTGGGCCAGGTGTGTTCGCGGTTGTAGGTCAGCCCGCTGCCGGTGCCTGCGCGCCCGCTGACCTTGGTGTAGCTGCGGTTGCGGTAGGCATCGAGGATCTTGCCGCTGTTGTTGGGATCTTCGTCGGCGATTTCCAGGATGGTCCAGGTGCTGGTGCCCGAGCCGCTGTATGGATAGGCGGTGTGACCCTTGATGGTCTCGTGCAGCGAGCAGCGCAACTGGCTGGGGGTGGAGGTGTTGACCCGGGCGTAGTACTCCCCGGGCGTGCCGGGGTTGCCCGGATCGGGCGTGGTGGCGGTGGCCACGGTGAAGGCGATGCGTGTATCGGCGGCCGGGCGGGCGCCCTGGGCATCCTTCACGCGGGTAGCGCGGATGTCGAAGCGGCAGGCTTCCCCCGCCACCAGCGCGGTGTTGGTGGCCAGGGTGAAGCGGGTGCCGGTGGTCGGGTGGCTCAGCGCGACCGTGCCGGACTGGCCGCAGCTCAGCGCGAAGGCGCCGCTGGACAGGGTGACCGGCTCACTGAAGGTGACGCTCAGGTCGGCAGCGGCCGGGAAGGTGCTGGCGCCCTGCTCGGGCGTGGTGGCGGTGACCGAGGGCGCCGTATTCGGGCCGGTTGGGCCTCCGCCACCACTGAAGGTCTGGCCGTGGTTGCAGGCGCCGAAGGTCTGCGTGGCCGATTCGGCCCAGGTGAAATGGGCGTACTGGCTGCCACTGCCGGTCAGCTGCAGGGAGGTGCCCGGGGCGGTGCTGTTGGTCTCGCTGACCGGGATGTTCTGGCTGGTCAGGCCCGCGGCGGGGCCGCCGGCGGCCGTGATGGTGCCCTCATAGCTGAGGAACTGGACCACCTTGCCGGTGGGATCGACCAGCGCGATGCCGTCGTTGGGACCGTTCTGGATCCCGTTGGTCGGGTAGCTGACCGTGGCCAGCCGGGCGCCGCCGCAACTGGCGGTGCCGGCCGGGACCGCGTTGTTGGCGTAGACCGCGGCAGCCGAAGGGTTGCTGCCGTTGTAGAGATAGAGCCGGTAGCCGGACAGGTCCTCACCGGCGGTGGCGACCACTTCGATCGCCTCGCCGACGTCCCCGGCCGGGGTGCTGTCGTCGTAATGCAGTTCATTGATGAATACATCGGCCCGGGCCGGGCTGGTGGCCAGCACCAGCAGGCAGGCCAGGGACAGCGGCGTCAGCAACCTCATCTACGGCTCCTTGTGATTGGTCAATGCCGATCGAATCTACTCACTCCAGATGACACATCCGTAGGTCTGTCGGATTCGACCTTTCGCGTTGAGAACTGCGTCAAACATTCACATCCAGGCCGGGGTCCGCGAAAAAATCCGGCCCACTGCCCTTGAAAGGGGAGGGGCCAGCACCATCTCTGCTCTGTCCCGCACCGTCGGGTTTTTTCGTGAGCGTGGCTGGCAGTCGCCCTGTGCGAGTGCTAACATCGCCAGACTTTCCTAGACCAATCAACAACTTAAAAGGGTCTCACATGAGCATCAAGCCGCTTCATGACCGCGTCGTAGTCAAGCCGATCGAAGCCGACGAAATCTCGTCCGGCGGCATCGTGATTCCGGATTCCGCCAAGGAAAAGTCGACCAAGGGTGAAGTCGTGGCCGTCGGCCCGGGCAAGCCCCTGGACAACGGCAGCGTGCGCGCGCCGTCGCTGAAGGTCGGTGACAAGGTCATCTACGGCCAGTACGCCGGCAGCAGCTACAAGTCCGAAGGCGTCGAGTTCAAGGTCCTGCGCGAAGACGACATCCTCGCCATCGTCGGCTGAGTGATGCGGCCGGCCCCGTGCCGGCGCTTCCGCACTTCCTCCCGTTCAAGCAGCCGGGCATCGCCCGGCTCTACATAAAAAGGTAATCGCAATGGCTGCCAAAGATATTCGTTTCGGTGAAGACGCCCGCGCCCGCATGGTTCGCGGCGTCAACGTTCTCGCCAATGCCGTCAAGGCTACCCTGGGCCCGAAGGGCCGCAACGTCGTGCTCGAAAAGAGCTTCGGCGCGCCGACCATCACCAAGGACGGCGTGTCTGTCGCCAAGGAAATCGAACTGGCTGACAAGTTCGAGAACATGGGCGCGCAGATGGTGAAGGAAGTCGCGTCGCGCACCAACGATGACGCCGGCGACGGCACCACCACCGCCACCGTGCTGGCCCAGGCCCTGATCCGCGAAGGCGCCAAGGCCGTCGCTGCCGGCATGAACCCGATGGACCTCAAGCGCGGTATCGACAAGGCCGTGATCGCCGCCGTCGCCGAGCTGAAGAACATCTCCAAGCCGACCGCTGACGACAAGGCGATTGCCCAGGTCGGCACGATCTCGGCCAACTCGGACGAGTCGATCGGCAACATCATCGCCGAAGCGATGCGCCGCGTGACCAAGGAAGGCGTCATCACCGTTGAAGAAGGCTCGGGCCTGGACAACGAGCTGGACGTCGTGGAAGGCATGCAGTTCGACCGTGGCTACCTGTCCCCGTACTTCATCAACAACCAGCAGTCGCAGACCGCTGACCTGGATGATCCGTACGTGCTGCTGCACGACAAGAAGATCTCCAACGTGCGCGATCTGCTGCCCGTGCTGGAAGGCGTCGCCAAGGCCGGCAAGCCGCTGCTGATCATCGCCGAAGACATCGAAGGCGAAGCGCTGGCCACCCTGGTGGTCAACACCATCCGTGGCATCGTCAAGGTTGTGGCCGTCAAGGCACCGGGCTTCGGCGATCGTCGCAAGGCGATGCTGGAAGACATGGCCGTGCTGACCGGCGGCACCGTGATCTCCGAGGAAATCGGTCTGTCGCTGGAAAAGGCGACGATCAAGGACCTGGGCCGCGCCAAGAAGGTGCAGGTCTCCAAGGAAAACACCACGATCATCGATGGCGCCGGCGAGAAGGCCAACATCGAAGCGCGTGTCACCCAGATCAAGACCCAGATCGAAGACACCTCCTCGGATTACGACCGCGAGAAGCTGCAGGAACGCGTGGCCAAGCTGGCCGGCGGTGTTGCCGTGATCAAGGTCGGTGCCTCGACCGAAATCGAAATGAAGGAAAAGAAGGATCGCGTCGACGACGCCCTGCACGCGACCCGTGCAGCCGTTGAAGAAGGCGTGGTCCCGGGCGGCGGCGTTGCGCTCGTTCGTGCGGTCACCGCGCTGAGCGGCCTGAAGGGTGCCAACGAAGACCAGAACCACGGCATCCAGATCGCCCTGCGCGCGATGGAAGCCCCGCTGCGCGAAATCGTGGCCAATGCTGGCGAAGAGCCGTCCGTGATCGTCAACAAGGTCAAGGAAGGCACCGGCAGCTTCGGCTACAACGCCGCCACCGGCGAATTCGGCGACATGCTGGAATTCGGCATCCTGGACCCGACCAAGGTGACCCGTTCGGCGCTGCAGAACGCAGCCTCGATCGCTGGCCTGATGATCACCACCGAAGCCATGGTTGCCGAAGCCCCGAAGAAGGATGACGGCGCTGGCGCAGCTGGCGGCGGCATGGGCGGTATGGGTGGCATGGGCGGCATGGACTTCTGATGTAGAGGCCGGCCTTCGGTCGGCACGCATCGGAGCAGTAATGCGCCAACGCAGTACGAAAAACCCCGCCGGAAGGCGGGGTTTTTTTGTGCGCGTATCACGGGCTCACAGCGCGCTGGTCGGCGCCTCGACCTCTTCCTGCAGCCAGCGCAGGAATGCCGCGATGGCCGGGTTCTCCTCGGCGCAGGGCAGGGTCACGGCGTAGTACGCAAACCGCGTCGGCCAGGGATGATCCAGCACGACGGCCAGCCGCCCGCTGGCCACTTCGGCTTCCACATACAGGTCACGCACCAGCGCGATGCCCTGGCCCGCTTCTGCGGCACGGATCAGCAACACGTCGTCATCGAATGCCGGGCCACGTTCGACGCGCGGATCGGGTGGCAGGCCCAGCGCGCGGAACCACAGCGACCAGTCGCTGCGGTCCGAATCCTGCAGCAGCGGGTACTGCAGGCAGTCCACGGCCGAGTGGATCGGCGGGCCCTCGGCGAGCAGCGCCGGGCAGGCCACCGGCAACAGCACCGGCGCCGCCAGTGGGCGTGAGACCAGGCCGGGATAGTCACCGAGACCGTGGCGGATGGCGATGTCGATGCGGTCGCGACGCAGATCCGCCAGCGCCGATGAGGCCTCCACACGCACTTCGATCGCCGGGTGGCGTTCGGTGAACCGCCCCAGCCGCGGCACCAGCCAGGACGCGGCGAAGCTGGGCACGGTGCTGAGGGTGAGCGTCTGCCGGGCATGGATGGCCTCCAGCGTCGCCATGCTGTCCTGGATCTGATCGAACGCGCGCAGCAGGGCCGGGTGCACCTGTGCGCCGGCCGGGGTAAGCGCGACCCCGTGAGGGGTGCGGGTGAACAGCACAACGCCGGTGCGCGCCTGCAACAACTTGAGCTGCTGGCTGATCGCGCCCGGGGTGACCCCCATGACCGCAGCAGCGGCCTTGAGGCTGCCATGACGGCCGGTTTCGACGAAGGCGCGCAGCGCGAGCAGGGGAAGGACGGCGCCCATGACCTTAGATTTTCTCTCTTGGCAGTGCAGGAAGAATCGTTCTACAGGGCGCGTTGGCCTGCGTAGCATCGTGATCATGTTGAATCGATGCCGTTTAGTCCAGCTGCATTGATCCAACACTGCTACGCGAACCCTGCCCGCTGTTCCGCCTGCCAAGGAGACCGCTGTGTCCCCCGTTTCGCTGCACCTGTACACCGACAGCTCCCCCAATGGTTTCAAGATCACCATCGCGCTGGAAGAACTCGGCATCCCTTACGTACTGCATCACGTGCGTATCGACGAAGGTGAGCACCGCCATCCCGATTTCCTGCAACTGCATCCGCACGGCCGCATTCCGGTGCTGGTCGATGACGCGACCGGTATCACCGTGTTCGAATCCGCCGCCATCCTGCTGTATCTGGCCGAGCAGAGCGGACGGCTGTTGCCCGACGCGCCACGCGCGCGCTGGGAGGCCATCACCTGGTTGATGTTCCACTCCGCCAGCGTCGGGCCGATCCTGGGGCAGCGTGTGCACGTTGAGATGTTCGCCAAGGAGCGGCATGCGCCTGCGATCGAACGCTACCGGCGCCTGAGTGCCGAATTCTTCGCCACGCTGGATCAGCGCCTCGCAGACCGTCCATGGCTGGCCGGTGAGGCGTATTCGATCGCCGATATCGCCGGCTATGGCTGGACCCATATCGCGCGGCTTATCGGCTTCGATTTCAGCGCCTACCCGCACGTGAGTGCATGGCACCTGCGCATGGCACAGCGGCCTGCGGTGCAGCGCGGCGTGCAGCTCCCCCAACCGGCCACCGGCCCCTGATCCAGGCATGACCATGATGACGCAGTTGACCGATATCACCGCGAAGCAGGCTCCGCTGACCGGCGCCTCCGCCCCGATGTTCGCCCGGCATACCGGCTACCAGCGCATGTTCCGCGAGGGGGCGCTGACGCTGGGTGTGTTCCTGCCCCTGCGCTTCTATCACGGCGACATGCAGGTGCTGGCCGGGCAGGCGGATCTGGTGAGCCAGCTGGACCGCGATGGCTTTGCCGCGACCTGGGTACGCGATGTGCCGTTGTTCGACCCGTTGTTCGGCGACGCAGGGCAGGTGTTCGATCCGTTCACCTACCTGGCCTACCTGGCCGCGCGCACCGAGCGGCTGGCGTTGGCCACCGGCAGCGCGATCTTCTCGTTGCGGCACCCGATCGATCTGGCCAAGTCGGCTGCCACCATCGACCAGCTCTCCGGCGGACGCCTGGTGCTGGGCATCGCCTCCGGTGATCGGCCAGTGGAGTTCCCGGCCTATGGCTTGGAGCATGCAGACCGCGGCGAGCGCTTCGCCGCATCGGTGGCGTACGTGCGCCAGCTGATGCAGCACGGGCCCCTGCAGATCGACTCGCCACTGGGCGCACTGCAGGGCGTGGAGCTGCTGCCCAAGCCGGTGGCCGGCGCGATCCCGCTGCTGATCACCGGCACCTCGCGGCAGACGCTGGACTGGGTCGGGCAGCATGCCGATGGCTGGCTGACCTATCCCGAAGCCACCCACGATGCGGCCGGGCCGAAGCGACTGGCAGCCAAAATCCAGGCGTGGCGTCGTTTGATTCCCGACGGTGGCTTCCGTCCGCACGTCACCAACGAGTGGCTGGATCTGGTCGAGGGCCCGAACCATCCCCGCACGCCGCTCAGTGGCGGCTACACGCTGAGAACCGGCCGCAACGGATTGATCGATCTGCTGGGCGAGTGGCAGCGTGCCGGCGTGAACCATGCTGCGCTGGGCATCCAGTTCTCGCAGCGCCCGGCGGCCGAGGTGCTGCAGGAACTGGCCGAGTACGTGCTGCCGTTGTTTCCTTCGCATGACGCGCCGCTGCCGGCCGGCACGCGCTGGTAGGCGTGCACTCCGCTCCGCCATGAGGGGCAGCGCGGTACCTGTCAGGCCGGAGAACGCACCGCGCGCCGACGCTCGCGCCAAGCGAGGGCGAGATGCGCAAGCAGGAACGACAGTGCGCCGCCCACCATCATTCCCTGCGCGTACGCCATGGGCAGCCATATCGCTGCCGCTGCCCCCAGCGCCATGCCGACCATGCTGAAGGTGACGGCAACGCGTTGTCGCGCCAGATGTTGCGCCTGTGCGCGCTGACGCTGCTGTACGGCCTCGCGCTTGTTATCCGGCCGCAGGATGGCCTGGGCAATGGCGTCAGCTTGGGAAGGGGTCATCTACGCATCCTTGTGGGTGATCCTGTCCCGGATCTTCGCCTGTCACCGGGGCGACGTAAAGTGCGGAGGGGTTCCAGATATGTCGCAGTGGCGATATAATTAGCCGCCGTACTATGTAGGATCTGCCTGCATGCTGGAAATCAAACACCAGGCTTTCCTGACCGAGATGGAACGTCGTGGCCAGCCGGATACGGGTGAGTTGGCGTTGTGTTTCCAGGTGCTGTCGTTGGCCAGTGCGATCGACCAGGACTGCGCGAGTCGTCTGGCACCGCTGGGCCTGAGCGAAGGGCGTTTCGTGCTGCTGTTCCTGCTGCGCGGCGCGGACACGGCACTGTCGCCGCACCAGTTGGCCGAGCGCGCCGGTGTCACCCGCGCCACCGTGACCGGCCTGCTGGATGGCCTGGAGCGCGAGCAACTGGTGAGCCGCCACAGTGATCCGGACGACAAGCGACGCATCCAGGTGCAGTTGACTGCAGCGGGCCAGACGTTGGCTGCGCAACTGTTCGACCAGCAAACCCACTGGATCGCCTCGCTGTTCGCCGATATCAGCCCCAGGGAACGGCGCACGCTCGGCACGCTGCTGCAACGCGTGTGGTCGCGCACTGACGCAGGACGTGCCGCATGAAACCGCCCGTCACCCGCGAGCGACGCGGACAGCTGGATCGCGGTGAAACCGAAGCCACGCACTTGGCCGAAGTGCTGGCCGTCGATTTCGCCAAGCTGATGGCCCATGTCGCACCCGGTTTGCCAGCCTCTGCGATCACCCCGATGCGCAACGCCGCCAAGCGCGGCATCACCCTGCGCATGCAGGGCGCAGCCACTCTGCTGCGCGTGCATGGTCACGGCGATCACGCGCAGTGGTCACGCCATGCCAGTGACACGGTGCGTGGCTGGGCCTGCTATCTGATCGGCAGCGAGCCTGGGTTGTCACTGGAGCACAAGCTGGATGCGCTGCGCGCGCTTGCCGATGACGCGCATTTTGGCGTGCGCGAGTGGGCGTGGCTGGCCGTGCGTCCGCATATCGTCTCCGAACCGCTGCGCGTGCTGACGCACCTGCACGGCTGGAGTACCGACGCCTCACCCAACGTGCGCCGCTTTGCCTGCGAAGCATTGCGCCCGCGTGGCGTATGGGCCGCGCACATCACGCTGTTCAAGCAGGAGCCACACCACGCCCTGCCGTTGCTGCAGGCGCTGTGTTGTGACGCCTCGCGGTACGTGCAGGATTCAGTAGGCAACTGGCTCAACGACGCCGGCAAAAGCCAGCCCGACTGGGTCCGCGCGCTGTGCAGCGAATGGCAGCAGCACCACGCCGATGATCCGGCCAACACCTATATCCGCAAGCGCGCACTGCGCTCGCTCTGACCTCAAGGACTGCCATGTCGCACATGTTGATCGAGCTGTACACCGCCACCCCTGCCTGGACCGCGCTGGACCCGGTGTCGCGCGGGGCGCTCTTCGCCCGCATCGGTGCGGGCATGCAGAACGTGGATCCCGCACGCGTCACACCGGTAGCGATGGGCCGTATCGAGCAGGACGTACCGCACACCACGGTCGAGCAGTTCTATGCGGTGTGGCAGTGCGCCGAGCGGCTGGATGCCGATGCCTTGCTGGCCGCGATCGGCGCGACCGGCTGGCATGAGTACTTCACCACCACGCACGCGGTAGGTGCAGCGGGCACCCTTCAGCAGCATCTGGCCGAGCTGGCGGCGTTGCCGCCGGGGTGATGCAGCAGGCCGGGTCGGCAGCGGCTGAATGGTCATCGCAGTTGCGAATGAAACAGTTGGCACCTCCAAACCCCTGTGTTATCAATACTCCCCAATGAACGCACGCCCCGCCAATTCCTACTTTTGGTATTACTTTCCGAAGCCACCGGCGGAGGAAGGCATGCGCTCACCCTGAAGAAAATTTCAGACGCATTCCCGAAAGCCGCCAGCGCACTTGGCGGCTTTTTTGTTGCCGCCGCGCTGGGGACCCCCACTGCCAAGGAGTTACCCCATGCCCCCCCATACCGACGACCTGCGCATCCGCAAGATTGAACCGTTGACCCCGCCGGCGCAGCTGCTGGCGATGCTGCCCTGCGACGACGAAGCCTCCGATACGGTCAGCGCCTCGCGCGCGGCCCTGCACGAGATCCTGCACGGCCGCGACGACCGCCTCGCGGTAGTGATCGGCCCGTGCTCGATCCATGATCCGGTGGCCGCCATCGAATACGCCCAGCGCCTCAAGCCGCTGCGCGACGCCTATGCCGATGAGCTGGAAATCGTCATGCGCGTGTACTTCGAAAAGCCCCGCACCACGGTGGGTTGGAAAGGCCTGATCAACGATCCGGACCTGGACGGCAGCTTCAACATCAACAAGGGCCTGCGCGTGGCGCGTGGTCTGCTGCGCGACATCAACAAGCTGGGCCTGCCCGCCGGCGTCGAGTTCCTCGATGTGATCTCGCCGCAGTACATCGCCGACCTGGTCGCTTGGGGCGCCATCGGCGCGCGCACCACCGAAAGCCAGGTGCACCGCGAACTGGCGTCGGGGTTGTCGTGCCCGGTCGGGTTCAAGAACGGCACCGACGGCAACATCAAGATCGCCGCCGATGCGATTGGTGCCGCGTCGAATCCGCATCACTTCCTGTCGGTGACCAAGGAAGGCGGCACCGCCATCGTCGCCACCGCCGGCAATCCGGACTGCCACGTGATCCTGCGCGGCGGCAAGACGCCCAACTATGATGCCACTCACGTGGAAGCGACCAGCCAGACCCTGGCCAAGTCGCACCTGGCCGCGCGCATCATGATCGATGCCAGCCACGCGAACAGCAGCAAGAATCCGGAAAACCAGCCCAAGGTCATCGCCGACATCAACGCGCAGCTGGCCAACGGCGAAGAGCGCATCGTCGGCGTCATGGTCGAGAGCCATCTGGTGGCCGGCCGGCAGGACCTGGTCGACGGCCAGCCGCTGACCTACGGCCAGAGCATCACCGACGGCTGCATCGGCTGGGACAGCTCGCTGGCGGTGCTGGAAAGCCTGGCCGAGGCGGTGCGTGCGCGGCGGGCGGTGCGGATCAGCAAGGCCGCCTGAGGGGTCGGAGCGCCCCTGCGCGGGAAGTTGCGGCCTACCAAATTCTGGGGAAACTCCCTATTTTTCATTGAGAACCAACGGCATACCCTTGCCTCACCGTTTGCAACGAGGGGTGTGCCGTTGAGCGATCATCCAGTTGTGTGTACATTGTATGCACAGACATCCGGAGTGCCTCCTGTGGCCCTCGCCAGCAAAGTCATCAACTTCCGGGCGCCCGCCGACAAGCAGGCGCTGATAGACCGTGCCGTCGAGATTGCCGGGGTAAGCCGAACCGAGTTCATTCTGGATGCGGCCTGTGAAAAGGCGCGGGAGGTACTGGCGGACCAGACCCAGTTCTCCCTGAGTCCTCAGGAGCTGCGGCGCTTCAATGCACTGCTGGATGCACCGCTGGAAAGCAACGCCGCTATCAGGAAGCTGTTGAGCACGCCCGCACCTTGGGAGCGCTGAACAGTGCGGTTGTCTGCGCCGCAAGCGCTTGCCCAAGGGCATCGACTGGAGCAGTTCCGATGCAGCGCCGCGGAGCTGACCTCGTGGTTGGTGGAGCGTGCGCATCAGAACCAGGCATCGGGTGCATCGCGGTGTTTTGTTGTCTGTGATGCGCAACACAACGTGGTCGGTTACTACGCACTTGCTGCCGGCGGCGTTTCACATCACGTGGTTCCCGGCCGCCTTCGCCGGAACATGCCGCATCCCATTCCGGTCGTCGTGCTGGGCAGGCTGGCCGTCCATGCCGACTGGGTCGGCCAAGGCGTCGGCGCGGGGCTGCTGAAGGACGCTGTACAACGCACGCTGCAGGTCTGCGGGCAGGTCGGCGCGCGTGCCTTGTTGTGCCATGCGTTCGACGAGACGGCCAAAGCGTTCTATCTCAAGCATGGCTTCATCGAGTCGCCGATGGATGGCATGACGCTGATGTTGCCGATGGCCTAAGGTGTCCAGCCCGGGTATAACCACCCCATGGGTGGCTGCGCGGAGTACCGCAGCGCCATATGCAGAAGCAGCCACGCATGGCGTGGCTCTACCCGCAGTGCGTCACGCACCCGCTGATCATGAGGCGCGCCGCAGCTTCGCCAACGCCAGATAGATCGCTGGCGTGGTGTACAGGGTCAGCCACTGGCTGACCAGCAACCCGCCCACGATCGCAATGCCCAGCGGCTGGCGCATCTCCCAGCCTTCGCCGGTGGCCAGCATCAGCGGCAACGTGCCCAACAGCGCGGCCACGCTGGTCATCAGGATCGGCCGGAACCGCAGCCGTGCCGCCTCGCAGATCGCGTCGTACGGCGACAGCCCGCGCTCGCGTTCGGCCGACAGCGCGAAATCGATGATCAGGATGGTGTTCTTCATCACCACGCCCACCAGCAGGAACAGGCCGAGCAGCGAGATCAGGTTCAACTCATTGCCGAAGGCCATCAGCGCCAGCAATGCACCAACACCCGCCGAGGGCAGCGTGGACAGGATCGCCAGCGGTTGCACGAAGCTCTCGTACAGCACGCCCAGCACCAGATACACCGCCAGCATCGCGCCGAGGATCAGCCACAGCTGGCGCTCGCGCAGCTTCTCAAAGCCGCCGGCCTCGCCACTGAGCCGCGCCTGAACATGGGTGGGCAGCATGATCCTGGCCATGGCCTGGTCTACAGCCTTCACCGCCTGGTCCAGGGTGACGCCGGGCGCCAGCGCGAACTCGATCCAGACCGAGGCGAACTGCTGGCTGTGATAGATCCGGTCCGGCGCCATGCCGTAGTCCCACCGCGCGATGGATGACAACGGCAGGCGCTGGCCGTCCTTGCCGATCACATGGATCTGTTCCAGCGTGGAGGGATCCTGGGTGTAGCGTGGGTCCAGCTCCATCACCACGCGGTATTGGTTGAGGGTGTCGTACAGCGTGGCGACCTGGCGTTGGCTGAAGGCGTTGTTGAGCACCGAAGCGATCATGCGCATGTCCACGCCCAGGCGGGCGGCGGCATCGCGGTCGATGTCGAGCACCACCTGGCGCATCCCTTCATCGCCCTTGGATTCCACATCGACCAGCTCGGGCAGGGCGCGCAGTGCATCGGCCACCCTGGGCGTCCATTGCCGCAGCGGTTCCAGTTCGCCGGAGAGCAGCTGGAACTCGTACTGGCCGCTGTCGCCACTGCCTTCCAGCTTGATGTCCTGGTCCACCCACAGGAACATGCCGCCACCGGGAATCTTCGGCATGTTGGCGCGCAGGCGGTCGATCACCTGCTGGCTGGAGACCTTGCGCTCGGCGAGCGGCTTCATCTTGATCATGATGAAGGCGTTGTTGACCCCGCTGCGGCCGCCGATGTACCCGATGATGTCGCTGATCGCAGGGTCCGCCAGCAGCAGTTGGCGGTAGGCCTCGATCTTGGGCTGCATGACCTGGAACGAGAGGCCGTCGTCGCCGCGCGCGAAGCCACGCAGCTGGGCGGTGTCCTGCTTGGGCACGATGCCCTTGGGCACCTGCTGGAACAGCCACACATTCAGCGCGATCACACCGGCGAACAGCAGCAGCGGCAGCGCGAGCCAGCGCAGCATCCTCTGCAGGCTGCTCACGTAGCCGCCGCGCAGTCGCTCGAACAGCGCGGTGCCGGCGCGCTGCAGCCCATTGCCGGGACCGGGCCGGGGCTGCCCGAGCAGGCGTGCGCACAGCATCGGGGTCAGGCTCAGTGAAACCAGCAGCGAGACGCCCATCGCCGCCACCAGGGTCAGCGAGAACTCGCGGAACAGCCTCTCGACGAAGTCATCCAGGAACAGGATCGAGATGAACACCACGGCCAGCGCGATGTTCATCGACAGCAGCGTGGCACCGACTTCACCCGCGCCCCGCAGCGCGGCGGTCATTGGCGAGGCGCCTTCTTCGCGATGGCGGGCGATGTTTTCCAGCACCACGATCGCATCGTCGACCACCAGCACCGCGGCCACGATCAGCGCCATCAGCGAAAGCGTGTTGAGCGAGAACCCGAGCAGGGCGATGATCGCCAGCGCGCCCAGCAGCGAGACCGGGATCGCCACGGTCGGCACCAGCGCCGCGCGCCAGTGACCCAGGAAGGCCAGCACCACCAGCACCACCAGGGCGATCGCCAGCAACAGCGTCAGCTCGGCCTCGCGCAGCGTGGCGCGGATCACCGGCGAGCGGTCCATCACCACCTGCATGTCGATGGTGGCCGGCAGCAGTGCCTGCAGCGTGGCCATCTGCGCCTGGATGGCGTCGACGGTCTCGATGATGTTGGCGTCCGGCTGGCGGCTGACGATCAGCAGCACCGCCGGGCGCTCGTTGTGGAAGCCGCTGGCGTAGCGATCCTCGACGCCTTCGCGGATCCCGGCCACATCCTCCAGGTACACCGGGCGGCCGTCGCGCATCGCCACGATCAGGCGGCGGTACTCGCCAGCGGTGCGCAGCTGCAGCGTGGCTTCCAGCTGCCATTGTTGGGCCTGGCTGGCCACCGTGCCCAGCGGCTTGAGCGCGTTGGCGTTGCGGATCGCTGCGGCGATGTCGTCCAGCGCGATGCGGTGATGGTTCAGGGCATTGGGGTCGAGCGAAACGCGCACCGCGGGCAGTGAGCTGCCGCCCACCTGCACCTCGCCGACGCCGGGAATCTGCGCCAGCTTCTGCGCGATCACGGTGGAGGCCACGTCGTAGATCTGCCCCGGCGCGAGGCTGTCCGAACTCAGCGCCAGCGCCATGATCGGCGCCTGCGAGGGGTTCACCTTGCGGTACTGCGGCATGCCCGGCATGCCGCTGGGCAACTGCGCACGTGCGGCATTGATCGCTGCCTGCACGTCGCGCGCGGCATCGTCCACGTTGCGGCCGAGCGCGAACTTCAGCTCGACCTGGGTCGAGCCCTGGGTGCTGGCCGAGTCGATCCCGGTCAGCCCCGGGATGGTGCCCAGCGCACGTTCCAATGGCGTGGCGACGTTGGCCGCCATCGACTCGGGGCTCGCGCCCGGCAGGCTGGCGCTGACGTTGATCGCCGGGTAGTCGACCTGCGGCAGCGGCGCGACCGGCAGCAGGCGCAACCCGAGCAGGCCGGCCAGTACCACCGCCACTGCCAGCAGCACGGTGGCGACGGGATGCTGCACGAACCAGCCGATCGCCCGCGACAGCGGGCTCACGCCAGCGCCTCGTCAGCCTTGTCGGTCACCGGCGCGGGGCGCTGGCGGAAGCGGTCGAAGAACAGGTAGATCACCGGCGTGGTGAACAGGGTCAGCACCTGGCTGACGATCAGCCCACCGACCATCACCAGGCCCAACGGCTGGCGCAGCTCGGCGCCCGAGCCACTGGCGAACATCAGCGGGATCGCGCCGAACAACGCGGCCAGCGTGGTCATCAGGATCGGGCGGAAGCGCAGCAATGCGGCCTGATGGATGGCCTGGCGCGGCGCCATGCCGTGCTCGCGCTCGGCCTCCAGCGCGAAGTCGATCATCATGATCGCGTTCTTCTTGACCAGCCCGATCAGCAGCACGATGCCGATCACCGCGATCAGGTCCAGGCTGCGCCCGCTCACCAGCAGGGCAAGCAACGCGCCCACCGTGGCCGAGGGCAGGGTGGAGAGGATGGTGATCGGGTGGATGAAGCTCTCGTAGAGCACGCCCAGCACCAGGTACATCACCACCACCGCGGCCAGCACCAGCCACAAGGTGCTCGACAGCGAGGCGCGGAACGCATCGGCCGCGCCCTGCAGGCGAAGCTCTACGCTGGCCGGCAGGCCGATCGCGGCGCGGGCGCCTTCGATGGCATCCACCGCTTCGCCCAGCGATGCCTCCGGGGCGAGGTTGAACGAGAACGTCACCGCCGGGAACTGGCCGACATGGTTGATCAGCAGCTGCGCGGGGCGCTGTTCGATCCGCGCGATGCCGCCCAGCGGCACCTGCCGACCATCCGGGCCGGTGACGTGCAGGCGTGCGATCGCATCCGGGCCGAAGGCCACGTCCGGGCGCGCTTCCAGCACCACGCGGTACTGGTTGGCCTGGGTGAAGATGGTCGAGATCTGGCGCTGCCCGAACGCGTCGTACAGCGCATCGGCGATGGTCTCCACGCTGATGCCCAGGCGCGCTGCGGCGACCCGGTCGATCACCACATGTGCCTGCAGCCCTTGGTTCTGCAGATCGCTGGCGACGTCGGCCAGTGCCGGTGCCTGCTGCAGATGCTCGAGCAGGCGCGGCGCCCACGTCTCCAGCTGCGCGATATCCGGGCTGGTCAGAGTGAACTGATACTGGGTACGGCTGATCCGGTCCTCGATGCCCAGTTCCTGGACCGGTTGCAGATACAGTTTGATGCCCGGGACATGCGCCACGCGCTGCTGCAGCCGCGCGATGATCGCCTGTGCATCGGCAGCGCGCTGTGCGTGCGGTTTCAATTCGATCAGAAGACGCCCACTGTTGAGGGTGGCGTTGTTGCCGTCCACGCCGATGAACGAGGACAGGCTGGCCACGTCCTCATCTTCCAGCAGCGCCGCCGACAAGGCCTGCTGGCGCTGCGCCATCGCCTGGAAGGAGATCGACTGCGGCGCCTCGCTGATGCCCTGGATCAGCCCGGCATCCTGCACCGGGAAGAAGCCCTTGGGCACCCACACGTACAGCAGCGCTGTCAGTACCAGCGTGGCGACAGTGGCGGCCAGCATCAACGGCTGGCGCTGCAGCACCCAATGCAGCTGGCGATCATAGACCGCCACGACGCGGTCGAACGGGTCGCCCTGCTGGGCCGATTCCTGCCCATCGGCATCGCGACGGGTCGCATGGCCGGCCTTGAGCAGGCGCGCGCACATCATCGGCGTCAGCGTCAGCGAGACCAGCAGCGAGATGCCGATCGCCACCGCCAAGGTGATCGCGAATTCGTGGAACAGCTTGCCGACCACGTCGGCCATGAACAGCAGCGGGATCAACACGGCGATCAGCGACAGGGTCAGCGAGATCAGCGTGAAGCCGATCTGCCTGGCACCCTTCAGCGCTGCCTGCATCGGCGTGGCACCGCGCTCCAGATGACGGGCGATGTTCTCCAGCATCACGATCGCATCGTCCACCACGAAACCGGTGGCGATGGTCAGCGCCATCAGCGTGAGGTTGTTGAGCGAGAAGCCGGCCAGCAGCATCACCCCGAACGTGCCGACCAGCGACAGCGGGACCGCGATGCTGGGAATGATCGTGGCCGGGATGTTGCGCAGGAACAGGAAGGTGACCATCACCACCAGTGCGATCGCGATCAGCAGCTCGTGCTGCACGCCACGGATCGAGGCGCGGATCGATTCGGTGCGATCGCTGAGGATGGCCACATCCACACCGGCCGGCAGCGAGGATTGCAGCTGCGGCAGCAGCGCACGCACCTGGTCGACCACGGCGATCACGTTCGCGCCGGGCTGGCGCTGGATGTTGATCAGCACCGCCGGGGTGGTGCCCGACCACGCGGCCAGCTGGCGGTTCTCGGCGCCATCTTCGATGGTGGCGACATCGCCCAGACGCAGCGGTGCGCCATCCTTCCAGGCCAGGATCAGGGCGCGGTACTCGGCCACCGAGCGCATCTGATCGTTGGCATCGAGCATGATCGCGCGGGTCGGCCCGTCGAAGCTGCCCTTGGGCATGTTGACGTTGGCCGTGCCGATCGCGGTGCGGATGCTGGCCATGCTCAGCCCGTTGGCGGCCAGCGCGGACGGATTGACCTGGATGCGGACCGCCGGGCGCTGCCCACCAGCGAGGCTGACCAGCCCGACCCCAGGCAGCTGCGAGAGCCGCTGCGCCATGCGGGTATCGACCAGATCGTGCACCTGCGGCAGCGAGAGGCCCTGCGAGGTCACTGCCAGGGTCAGGATCGGGGTGTCAGCCGGGTTGACCTTGCGGTACACCGGCGGCACCGGCAGATCGTCGGGCAGGAAGCTGTCGGCGGCGTTGATCGCGGCCTGCACTTCCTGCTCGGCCACGCCGAGCGCGACCTCCAGCGAGAACTGCAGGGTGATCACCGACGCGCCGCCGGAGCTGGTCGAGGACATCTGCTTCAGGCCGGGAATCTGCCCGAGTTGCCGTTCCAGCGGCGCGGTGACCGCGCTGGTGGTGACGTCCGGGCTGGCGCCGGGATACAGCGTGGTGATCTGGATGATCGGGTAATCGACCTGCGGCAGTGCCGCGACCGGCAGCAGGCGATAGGCCATCACGCCGGACAGCAGCAGCGCCACCATCAGCAGCGTGGTCGCGACCGGGCGCTCGATGAAGGGGCGCGAGAGGTTCATGCGCCGGTCCGCGGCGGGTCCTGCTCCACCACCTCGACCTTGGCGCCTTCGCGCAGGCCGTCGATGCCTTCCACCACCACGCGCTCGCCCGCCTTGAGGCCTTCGCGCACCGAGACGCGTTCGCCATCGGCCGGGCCGAGCACCACGGTGCGCAGCGACGAGGTGTCATCGGCCGCGATCACGTAGACGTAGCTGCCCTTGCTGCCGAACTGCACGGCGGCATTGGGAATCACCACCGCATCACTGCTGCTGACCTGCAGGCGCACGTTGACGAACTGGTTGGGGAACAACGATTCATCCGCGTTGGCGAACTGCGCGCGCAGTTTGAGCGTGCCGGTGGCGGTATCGATGCGGTTGTCCAGGCTGGAGAGCACGCCATCGCCCAGCGCGGTGCGCTCCTCGCGGTCCCAGGCTTCCACGGTCAGCTGCGGATTGGCGCGTGCGGCAGCCACCACCGCCGGCAGGTCCGGCTCGGGCACGGTGAACAGCACGCTGATCGGGGTGGTCTGGGTGATGGTGGCCAGCGGCTCGGTATCGCCACTGCGCACCAGGTTGCCGACATCGACGTTGCGCAGGCCCATACGCCCGGCCACCGGTGCGGTGATGCGGGTGTACTGCAGCTGCAGGCGTGCTTCATCCACCGCCGCCTGGTCGGTCTGGCGACGGCCCTGCAGCTGGCGCACCTTGCTCTGCTGATCACTGAGGTCCTGCGCGGAGACGAAGTGCTTGCTCTGCAGTTCGGCGAAGCGCTTGAGCTGGCTTTCGGCATTGTCCAGCTCGGCCAGGTTCTGCTGCTGGGTGCCCAGCGCACGCGAGAGCTGCACCTGGAACGGGCGCGGATCGATCTCGGCCAGCAGCTCGCCGGCGGTGACGTGCTGGCCCTCGGAGAATGCCAACCGAAGCAGTTCGCCATCCACGCGGCTGCGGATGCTCACCGTATGCAGCGGGGTCACCGTGCCCAGCGCTTTCAGGCGCACCACCAGATCTTCCTGCGTCGCAGTGGCCACACGCACCGGGGTCGGCTGCGGCCCCCCGGACGGGCCGGCGGCGGGGGCGGGCGCGAGCAGTTTCCATGCAGCGATGGCGGCCAGGCCGACAGCGGCAGCGATCAACAGCGGTGTGACCAAACGACGGCGAGACGACGGGGGCGTTGAAGCGGACATACGCATCCTGCGCACCCTCCACCGGAGCAGTGCGTCCATGGGGACCGGCCGACGGCGGCAGGTCAACGGGGGAGAGGGTGTCTGGCGGGGCAGCGGGTGGTACACCGCCGCGTGGCTGGATGCCGTTCGAATGGAACGGGAGCGCCATGATACAGGGCCGGGCCGCTCAAGCTCCCGTGACCTTGGTCATGCCCGCGGGTGCGTCAATGCACCTCGTCGCGGTACACGAACTTCGGCATTTCCCACTTGAAGTGGATGGCCAGCAGGCGGAACAGGAAGCCGCCGCCCAGGCACCACAGCGTGGCGGCGTTGAGTGACACGCCGAGTTCCAGCAGGGTCAGGTAGGCCGCACCGGTGAGCAGGGTGATCACGGCATACAGTTCTTTCTGGAAGATCAGCGGCACCTCGTTGCACAACACATCGCGCAGCACGCCGCCGAACGCACCGGTCAGCATGCCGGCGATCAGGATGATCGGCACGGTGTGCCCGCCTTCGCGCGCGACCGCGCACCCGATCAGAGTGAACGCGATCAGGCCCAGGCCATCGAGCACCAGGAAGGTGCGCCGGAAGTGATGCATCCAGCGCGCCACCCAGGTCGCGATCAGTGCTGCGCAGATGGTGAAGCCCAGGTACTCCGGGTGCTTCACCCAGCCCAGCGGGTAGTGGCCGAGCACGATGTCGCGCAGCGAGCCGCCGCCGAGCGCGGTGACGCAGGCGATGATGACCACGCCGAACAGGTCCATGCGGCGGCGGCCGGCCGACAGCGCGCCGGTCATGGCTTCGGCCGAGATGGCGATGAGGTAGATCAGGGAGAGCAGCATGGGGGGGCTCCGGGAAACACGTCAGGCGGGGACGGAAACGCGCACGCATCACGCCAGCGCCGCTGCACTGTCGTGGGGTGGGATTCCGTTGCCGCTCCCGCTGTCCTTTTGCCTGAGAGTTCGGTGGCCAAGGCCACGTGCCCCTTCGGCGGGTCATTGAAGACCTCTCTCCAGATCGGCGTGTCGGATGCATGGTTGGTGGCTGTGCAGCCACCGGCCTGAGCGATTATGGGAGCCTGCGCCTTCGGCGGGCGCCAGCGCGGCGCCTCTCTCCTGCATCCGGGGCGGATTCTAGCAGCCGCCGGGCCCGTGCCGGGGGATAATCCCGGTATGCCCGCTGAACCCGCCCTCTGGTACCTGTACCTGCTTGAATGCCGCAACGGCAGCTATTACGCCGGCATCAGCAACGACGTGGACGCACGCTTCCAGGCCCATCTCGCCGGCAAAGGGGCGAAATACACGCGGGCCAACCCACCGGTGAAGGTGCTGGCGATGCGCGCCTACCCGGACCGCGCGGCCGCGTCGAAGGCCGAGTGGCAGCTCAAGCGGCAACCGCGCGAGCGCAAGCTGGCGTGGCTGGCGCTGCCCGATCCCACGTAGCCGCGCGTGCGGGTTGTTCGGGCCTTCGTTGGCGGCATACCATCGACCCTCGTTCGTTGATCCGCTTGCCCAAGCCCTGGAGTGCCATGTCCCGCGATCTGTCGTTGTACCCGGAAGATGAGAATGGCGATGTGCTCTGGAACATGCTGCAGGATGGCGACGATCTGTCGATTCCGCGCGAGGTGGATTTCGCGCTGATCTTTCCGACCCAGGATGTGGCGATCGCCTTCGCCGTGCACCTGCTCAAGAACGACCAGAAGGTGTCCTTCGCCGCCTACGAGGGCAACGACGACTACCCCTGGCAGGTGGTGGTGCATCCGCTGATGCTGCCGACCCACCAGAACATCGCCGGCTTCGAAGGTCTGCTGGCCAGCGAGGCGGTCTCCTACAGCGGCCAGGTGGATGGCTGGCGATGTCTGTCGCAGGGATGATCAGGGCGTGGGCGGTCGTTTCGGCCGGCGATCGTCCTGTGCATCACCGAAGATGATCCGTGCGCTGCGCTGGTAGCTCCAGTACGCCACCGCCCAGTTCAACAGCACCACCACGCGGTTGCGGAAGCCGATCAGGAAGAACACGTGCGCGGCCAGCCAGAACCACCAGGCCAGCACGCCGGAAAGCTGCAGCCGGCCGAGGTGGACGATCGCCGCCATGCGGCCGATGGTCGCCAGGTTGCCGAAGTCCTGGTATTTGAACGCACCCGGCGCGGGCTTGCCGGCCAGGCGTGCCTGGACGGTGGTGGCCACGTGCTTGCCCATCTGCTTGGCCGCCGGCGCGACGCCGGGCACCGGCTTGCCGTCGGCCTGGGTCAGTGCCGCCAGGTCACCGGCAACGAAGATCTCCGGGTGGCCCTCCAGGGTGAGGTCAGGCTGCACCGGCACGCGGCCGGCGCGGTCCAGTGGTACGTCCAACGTACGTGCCAGCGGTGAGGCGGCGACACCGGCGGCCCAGACCACGGTGCGGGCCTCGACGAAGCGCTCGCCGAGCTGGAAGCCTTCGGCAGTGATGTCGCTGACCGGCGTGCCGGTGAGCACTTCCACGCCCAGCTTTTCCAGCTGCCGCCGCGCCTTGAGCGAGAGCACCTCGGGGAAGGTGGACAGCACGCGCGGGCCGGCTTCGACCAGGCGGACCTTGGCCGAGGCGGGATCGATATGGCGGAACTCATTGCGCAGCGTATGCCGTGCGATCTCGGCCAGGGTGCCGGCCAGTTCCACGCCGGTGGGGCCGCCACCGACCACGGCGAAACTCAGCCACGCCGCTTTGCGCGCGGGATCGGGTTCGGCCTCGGCACGCTCGAAGGCGAGCAGCAGCTTGCGGCGCAGCGCGATGGCATCGTCCAGCGTCTTCAGGCCCGGCGCATCGGCGGCCCATTCGTCGTGGCCGAAATACGCGTGGGTGGCGCCGGTGCACAGCATCAGGGTGTCGTACGTAATCTGCGTGCCATCGGCCAGCGTCGCGGTGCGCGCGGCCTTGTCGATGTCGGTCACTTCGCCCAGCCGCACTTCGACATTACGCTGGTGACCGAGGATGTGGCGCAGCGGTGCGGCGATATCCGGCGCGGACAGGCCTGCGGTGGCCACCTGGTAGAGCAGCGGCTGGAACAGATGATGGTTGCGACGGTCCACCAGGGTGATGCGCACGTGCGCCGAGGCGAGGGCACGGGTGGCCCAGAGGCCGGCAAAACCGCCACCTATGATGAGCAGGTGGGGCGTGGGATCGCGGGTCATGCTTCACTCCTTGGCGGGCGCCGGCGGGGGGCGGCGCAGGTCGTCTCGTGATGCGGCCCATGGTCGCACGTGAAGCGCGATGTTCACGTCGATGGCCGATACTGGGTTCAGGGGCCATCGCGCTTGCCCGATGGCCGATCCGATCCTGTCCAGGAGACCGAGATGTCCGAACCGGAAAAGCGCATCGCCCTGTTGATCGATGCCGACAACGCGCCCTCATCCAAGATTGATGCGGTGCTGGCCGAAGTGGCCCGCTACGGCGTGGCCAATGTCCGCCGTGCCTACGGCAACTGGAAGAGCCCGCGGTTGAAAGGGTGGGAGTCCGTGCTGCACGAGTACGCGATCCGCCCCATCCAGCAGTTTGCCTACAGCCGCGGCAAGAACGCCTCGGACATGGCGATGGTGATCGACGCGATGGACATGCTGTACGCCCGCAATCTGGATGGTTTTGCGATCGTCTCCAGTGATGCCGACTTCACCCCGCTGGTGATGCGCCTGCTGACCGACGGGGTCAAGGTGTACGGCTTCGGCGAGAAGAAAACGCCCGAGCCATTCGTCAACGCGTGCTCGAAGTTCACCTACATCGAAGCCCTGGGGCAGCCGCATGCGGCCGATCAGGAGGTGGAGCAGGACAACGAGGAAACCCGCCCGCGCAAGAGCGGCCCGGAGCTGCGCAATGACACCCGCCTGGTGCAGATGCTCCGGCGCGCGGTGACCTCGGCCGAAGCCGAGGATGGCTGGTCACACCTGGGCCCGGTCGGCAGCCAGATCGGCAACCAGGCCTCGTTCGATTCGCGCAATTACGGGTACGGCAAACTCAGTGATCTGCTGGCCGCGACCGGTTTGTTCGAGATGAAGAAGGACGGCAAATCGACCTATGTGCGCGCGCTGCCCAAGAAGAGTGCGGCCAAGGCGACGAAGTAAGCGCTGGCCTCAACGCAGCAGCGCGGCCAGCGGGCGGGCCGTGCTGCCGTTGAAGCCATCGGAGAAGCCTCGCACGGCGTCAGGCAGCATGCCGCTGGCCAGCAGCAACAGCGCGGCGCTGAGCAGCAGATTGCGATGGTGGCGGCGATAACCGACCACCAGGGCACCGATGCCGGCAACGAGCAACACGATTTCGAGTGCGTAGAGGATCATTGTTTTTCATCCATGACATGACGGTGGGCCCGCCGTTGGGCGTATCGTAGCGGCACCGCGCGACCCCGCTGCCGCGCATCGAACGATACGGGAATCCGATCATGCTGAACATCTGGGGCCGTCGCAATTCCAGCAACGTGCGCAAAGTGCTGTGGTGTGCCGAGGAGATCGGCGCGCCTTACGAGTCGATCGAGGTCGGCGGTGCATTCGGTGGCACGCAGTCGCCGGAATACCGGGCGATGAATCCGAACGGGCTGGTGCCGGTGATCGAGGACCAGGGCCTGCCGCTGTGGGAATCCAACACGATCGTGCGCTATCTCTGCGCGCGCTACGCGCTGGGCACGCTGTACCCGGAAGACGTGGTGGCGCGCGCGCAGTCGGAGAAGTGGATGGACTGGACCACCTCGACCTTCGCCGGCGTGTTCCGCGATCTGTTCTGGGGCACGTTGCGGACCGCGCCCGCTGATCGGGATGAGGCGCGCATCGCTGCCGCACTGGTGCGCTCGGGCGAGTTGCTGGCGATGGCCGATGAGGCCTTGTCGCGGCAGCCGTATCTGTCCGGCGAGCAGTTCGCGATGGGCGATATCCCGCTGGGTGCCTTCATCTATGCCTGGTTCGAGATGCCGATCCAGCGGCCGGACCTGCCGCACCTGGCCGTCTGGTACGAGCGGTTGAAACAGCGGCCGGCGTATCAGCGCGGGGTCATGACCGCGCTGACCTGAGCGGCCGTGCCGACCCACGGTCGGCACCTACCGGCCTAGTACAGATCCATCGGATCCACATCCAGCGACCAGCGCACCTTGCGTGCCTGCGGCAGCGCGGAGATCTGCGGCGTCACCTGATCCAGCACGCCATGCAGTGGGCGTCGCGCGGGTGAGGACAGCAGCAGCTGGGTGCGCTGGTAGCCGGCGCGGCGGGGCATCGGTGCCGGCATCGGGCCGTAGCGTTCCACCGCGGCATCGTCGGGAATCAACGCGCGCACCGCACTGAGCATCGCGTTGGCATGCTCCACCTGCTGCGCTTCGGCACGCAGCAGCGCCAGGTGCGCGAACGGCGGGAAACCGGCCGCTTCGCGCTGCTGCAGTTCCGCCTCGGCAAAGGCGTGATACCCACCGTTGACCAGCGTCTCCAGCAGCGGATGCCCCGGGTGGTGGGTCTGCAGCCAGACCTCGCCGGCATCCACCGCACGCCCGGCGCGGCCGGCGACCTGGATCAGCTGCTGCGCGAGTTTTTCACTGGCGCGGAAGTCGGCCGAGAACAGGCCTTCATCGATGCCGACCACCACCACCAGGGTCAGCTTCGGCAGGTCGTGACCTTTGGCGAGGATCTGCGTGCCGACCAGGATCCCCGCGCGATCGCCGAGCGAGGCCAGCTGGGTTTCCAACGCCTCCCGCTTGCCGGTGGTGCCGCGGTCGATGCGGATCACCGGGAACTCCGGGAAGGCCTCGACCAGGTGTTCTTCCAGCCGCTCGGTCCCGATGCCCTGCGGCTGCAGCGCCAGGCTGCCGCAGTCCGGGCACGCCAGCGGCGCGGACTGGCGTGCGCCACAGTGGTGGCACTGCAGGCGCCGGCCGCCGGCATGCACGGTCATCGGCGCATCGCAGCGCTGGCACGGCGCGGTCCAGCCGCAGTCATGGCAGAGCAGCACGGGCGCATAGCCGCGGCGGTTCTTGAACACCAGCACCTGGTGCCCGGCCTGCAGATGCTGGGTGATGCCGGCCAGTACTTCCGGCGAGAGCCCATCGCGCAGCGGGCGTTTACGCACATCAAGCACGCGCACCACCGGCGGACGCGCGGCGCCCGCGCGCTGCTTCAGGCGCAGGTGGGTGTAACGGCCGGCATGCGCGTTGTGCAGCGATTCCAGCGACGGCGTGGCGCTGCCGAGCACCACCGCCACGTCCAGTGCCTTGGCGCGTACCAGCGCGAAATCGCGTGCGTGATAGCGGATGCCGTCCTGCTGTTTGTAACTGCCGTCGTGCTCTTCGTCGATCACGATCAGGCCCGCATTCGGCAGCGGCGTGAATACCGCCGAGCGCGTGCCGACGATGACCTGTGCTTCGCCTCGCGCGGCGGCGGCCCACACGCGGGCGCGCTCGTTGTCGTTCAAGCCCGAGTGCAGCACATGCACCGGAATGCCCAGGCGGTTGCGGAAGCGCGACAGCGTCTGCGGGGTCAGCCCGATCTCCGGCACCAGCACCAGCGCCTGCTTGCCGCGCGCAAGGCACGCCACGATCGCCTGCAGGTAGACCTCGGTCTTGCCACTGCCGGTCACGCCATCGAGCAGATAGGCGGCAAAGCCGTCGGCGGACGTGATCGCGGCGATCGCCTCGGCCTGTTCGGCATTGGGCGCGGGGCCGCTGGCCGGCGACGCGACGGCCGGGCTGTGCGCCAGCGCGATCCGTTCGACCAGCTCCCGCTTGGCCAGCGACCGGGCAGCGCTGCGCCAGTCGTCCATCAAGGTATCCAGGCGGTCTTCGTTCACCACGCCCTCGGCCAGGCACGCTGCCAGGCGTTGCGGACGGGTACCGCTGCGCAGCTTGGGCTGCGGGTCGTGGCCGGCCGCCGTCAGCTGCCAGCCCCACTGATGGGTGTCCGGCACGGCCTCACCCCGCCGCAGCGGACCGGGCAGGGCCGTACTGATCACTTCGCCCAGCGGGGCATGGGTGTAGCGCGCCAGCCACTGCAGCGAGCGCCACAGCTCACCGGTCACCAGGGGCGTGGTGTCGATCCACTCGATCGCGGCGCGCAGGCTGCCGGGGTCTTCGACCTGGCCGATCCCGGCCACCACGCCGACCAGCTCCCGGGAGCCGAACGGCACCCGGACCCGTTGCCCGGTCATCCCCGGGTCCGGGGCCGGCCCGGGCGGCGGGGCGTAGTCGAACAAGTGCGGCAGCGGCACCGGCAGGGCGACGCGCAGGGTCGAAGACGAGGAGGTCATCGGGCCAGTGTAGCGGGCAGGGGCGGACCGGATCACGCCCATTCACCGTCTCAACCGGGTGCGCGCCGAATCATAAATCCCACCTAAATATCCGACTTGATTGGAGATTCAGGCTTATCCACATCTTCTGTGGATAAGTCTGTGCGCCACTGCGTATGTGACCGCCTTGCGTCAGGAACTTCCGACGTTCTGCTCAGGTTGGTCAAAAAATAGCCACGCAACAATGATCAATAAAAACAACAAGATAGCTGTGAAACAAAGTTGAAACAGACTTGACGCGGGGCTCACGTGTGGTTCTACCCCGGTTTTACGTGGTGCTGTGCACAACCTTTTGCGCCGGAAGGCTTTGCGCACCGTGGCCGCTCACTGGAAATGAACATCCGCGCGCCGCTGGAGTGACGCAATCGCTATCATTTCCACACAATGATGGAGTTGCTATGACGGCTGCGCCCGCCCCCGTTTCTTCTACCGCAGCCGGCGCGCTGTCGGCGTTTCTCCGTGGCGTTGAACGCCGCGCCCTGGTCGTGGCCGAGCTGCAGTGCGGCGACCCGACCGTCGCCGAACAGGCGCTGGTCGCCGTCATGCGTGCCTTCGCCGGGATCGCCAGCGATCTGCCCATGGCCCAGTGGCCGGAGCGGTTCTGGTCGCTGCTGGTACACCGTGCGCCGTTGCGCGAGCCGGCCGGAGGCACTTGGCCCGCGTCGCTGGAGCACCTGGCCGGGCTGGCCGCGCCGGCGCGACTGGCGTTCCTGCTGCGGATCGGTGGCGGGCTGGATGAAGCCGCGGCCGCACAGATCCTGGATCTGCCGATGGCCGACTACCAGCACGCACTGGCCGATGCCTGCCCGCGCGATGCCCATGGCAACCCCGATGCCGCTGGCTGGCGCGCGCTGGCCGAACAGGTCCAACTGCGCATCCGTGATCTGCCGGCCACCCGCCTGCAGCGCCTGCAGCAGCCGGTGGCCGCGCCGGCCAGCCAGCAGCCCGATGCCGCCTCCTGGCGCACCCCGGTCAAGTCCGATGCGCCCACTCAGCGCCGCCCGCTCAAGCGCCAGCGTGGCCGTCGTTTCCCCTGGAAGGGCGTGCTGATCGTTGCGGTGACGGTGGGCGTGCTGCTTGGCGGGGCGGCATGGTGGAAGCACGCCCGCCAGGCCGGTGAGCCCGCAGCGGAGATCCCCGAGGGGGCGGTCGCCGATGACGCCCAGGTCACCGTGGAAGACCTGCCTGCCGACGACCTGCCAACCGTGGCCCCGACCGCCTCGCCCTACGCAGCTACGGACGCGGCGATGCTGGCCGATCCGGATCTGCCGACCGCTCGCGATGCCGATCTGTACGCCTGGTTCGCCGCAGGCGGTCCCGTGCCCGTGGACGAATCCCAAGCCCAGCCGAGCCGCCCTGAACCCGCTACCGCCGGCCTGGAGACGGCTGCCGCCGATGAGTAAGCCCGCCTTCCTGCTGATCGCCCTCGGGCTCTCCAGTGCGGCCATCGCCGCCCCCAACCGGGTGGAGGTGCCGCTGGCGGTGCCGGCCCCGCCCAGCGCCACGGCGCCGGCCATCCCGGCCACCCCCGCGGCGCTGGATCCGGCCCAGCTGCGCGAGCTGCGCAGCCGCTATGCCGCCTGGCAGGCCATGAGCGAGAGCGAGCGCGCCCGCGTCCGTGCAGCAGCGGCACGCGTGGCAGCACTGCCGCCAGCCCAGCAGCAGGCCTTGCGCCAGCGCTTCGCCGAGCAGGATCAACGCTTCCGCGATGGCTGGTTGCTGGGTCCTCAGCTCGGGCATGAATTCACCAAGCTGCAGGGCCTGTTCGGTTACCTGCCGGCCGAGCAGCGCCCGACCGCGCTGGCGGTGCTGCGCCAGCTCACGCCCTCCCAGCTCACCCAGCTGACCCTGGTCGCGCAGCGCACTCCGCCGCAGGACCGCGATCGCGTACGTGCCGAGTTCCTGGGCGTGGCCCCGGCTGCGCGCGACACCTGGCTGCGCGAGCACGTCGGCCACTGACGGCATCGCCCCGTTTACCTGAAAGCGCGGCTTTTCCCCGGCCGCGCGCGTAAGATGTCGGGCCGCAACCCGGTGCCTGTGCCTTCCGCGCGCGACCGTAGTTGCCGTCTGTGACGTCCATGTCTACCGCTTCCTCTACGCCGCGCCTCTCCCGGGAAGTGCGCGCCACCGGTCTGCTCGCGCTGCCGCTGGTTCTGGGCCATGTCTCCACCGGCCTGATCTCCTTCGTCGACAACGTGATCGCCGGTCACCACGGCACCCACACGCTCGCCGCCGTCACCATCGGCACGGCGCTGCTGTGGCTGCCCATGCTGATCCCGATCGGCACCCTGATCTCGCTGACCGCCTCGGTCTCGCAGCTGCACGGTGCTGGCCGCGAGCGCGAGATCGGCCCGCTGTTCCGCCAGGCGTTGTGGCTGGCGCTGGGCCTGGGCCTGATCATGTTCACCTTCCTCACGGTGGTGCCGCCGCTGCTGCCGGCGTTCGGCATCGCGCCGGACATCGTGCCCGGGGCGACCGCGTTCCTGCATGCGGTGCGCTGGGGCGGCCCGGCGCTGACGCTGTACTTCTGCATGCGCTACCTGAGTGAGGGCATGCACTGGACGCTACCGACCATGCTGCTCGGCTTTGGCGGCCTGCTGGTGCTGGCGCCGCTGGGCTATGTGCTCTGCTACGGCAAGCTCGGCTTCCCCGAGCTGGGCGCCGAAGGCCTGGGCATGGCCTCGGCGATCATGATGTGGCTGCAGGCCCTGTGCTTTGCCGGCTATCTCTGGAAGACCAAGCGCTTCGCCCATCTGCAGCTGTTCGCGCACTTCGAGGCGCCGCGCTGGAGCGCGATCTGGGAGCTGCTGCGGACCGGCCTGCCGATCGGTATCACCGTGCTGATGGAAGGTGGATTGTTCATCGTCACCGCGCTGCTGATCGGGCGCCTGGGCGCGACTGAAGCGGCGTCGCACCAGATCGCCATCAACGTGGCCCAGCTGTGCTTCATGATCCCGATGGGTGTGGCCGAAGCGACCACGGTGCGGGTCGGCCATGCGGTCGGCAGCGGCAACGGGCTGGGCGTGCGCCGCGCGGCGATCGCCGGGCTGCTGATCATCCTGGGCACCCAGACGCTGTCGGCGCTGGTGCTGCTGCTTGGCCATGACGCCATCGTCGGGGTCTACACGAACGATCTGGGCGTGGCTGCCCTGGCCTCGACCCTGCTGTTGTATGCGGCCGCATTCCAGTTCCCGGATGGCGTCCAGGTGCTCTCGGCCGGCGCGCTGCGCGGGCTGAAAGACACCCGCGTGCCGATGTTCATCGCCATGTTCTCGTACTGGGGCCTGGGCATGCCGCTCGGCGCCGGGCTGGGCCTGGGCCTGGGCATGGGGCCGCAGGGCATGTGGCTGGGGCTGATCCTGGGCCTGACCGCTGCCGCCATCCTGATGGCCTGGCGCCTGCGCGTGAGCAGCGCCCGGGCCGGCCTCCCTTCGACACCCTGACTTGTGTCCGATGCCGACGCGCCCGGCACCGGCTATTCTGGCACCACGGCAAGAAGCCACTTTGGAGTTACCCCCATGAATCAACCCGCGCGTCGCAATCCCGTCGCCAGCTTCTTCATCGGGCTGTGGGATGTGATGAACTTTACCCGCCGGCTCATCCTCAACCTGGTGTTTTTCGGGCTGCTGTTCCTGATCCTGATCGTGTTCATCGTCGCGATGGGCAAGAGCGCGACCTCGAAGACGTCGCTGCAGGACCGCACGACCCTGGTGATCGCACCGGAAGGCCGGCTGGTCGAACAGTTCAGTGCTGATCCGGTCAGTCGCGCGCTGGGCAAGGCCGTGGGCGACAAGAGCGCCGAAGAGATCCAGCTGCGCGATCTGATCCGCGCGCTGGAGGCGGCCAAGACCGACAAGAAGATCGAGCGCGTGGTGCTGGAGCTGGACAAGCTGCAGCCGAGCGGCTTCGCCTCGATGCGCGAAGTGACGGTTGCGCTGCAGGAGCTGCGCGCTGCCGGCAAGCAGGTCGTGGCCTTCAGCGAGAACATGAGCCAGTCGCAGTACCTGCTCGCCTCGCAGGCCAACGAGGTCTATCTCGACCCGATGGGCGGCGTGGTGCTCGAGGGCCTGGGCCGCTACCGCCAGTACTTCCGCACCGGCCTGCAGGACAAGCTGGGCGTGGACGTGCACCTGTTCAAGGTGGGCGAGTACAAGTCGGCCGCCGAGCCGTATGTGCTCGATGCCGCTTCGCCGCAGGCCAAGGAAGCCGATCTGTTCTGGATGAACGATGTGTGGCAGCGCTACCTGGCTGACATCGCCAAGGCACGCAAGTTGGATCCGGCACAGCTGGCCGCCGGCATCGACACCATGCCCGAAGGCATCGCCGCCGCCGGTGGCGACCTGGCCAAGTTCGCCCTGCAGCAGAAGCTGGTGGACGGCCTGAAGACGCGCGAGGAAGTGGATACCCTGCTGACCGAGCGGGGTGTCGCCGATGATGACGCAGACGGTGGTTACCGCAACGTCGATCTGGATGCCTATCTGAGCGTGCTCGACGGCCGTCGTTCGCCGGTCGATTCGCGTCCGCAGGTGGCGGTGATCGTGGCGGCCGGTGAAATCTCCGGCGGCGATCTCCCGGCCGGCCGGATCGGTGGCGAGTCGACCTCGGCGCTGCTGCGCGAAGCGCGCGACGACAAGGACGTGAAGGCGGTGGTGCTGCGCGTGAGCTCGCCGGGCGGTGAGGTGTTCGCCTCCGAGCAGATCCGCCGCGAAGTGGTCGCGCTGAAGGAAGCCGGCAAGCCGGTCGTGGTCTCGATGGGCGATCTGGCCGCCTCGGGCGGTTACTGGATCAGCATGAATGCCGATCGCATCTACGCCGACCCGTCCACCATCACCGGTTCGATCGGCATCTTCGGCATGATCCCGAACGTGGCCCGCTCGCTGGACAAGATCGGCGTGCATACCGATGGCGTGGGCACCACCCGCTTCGCCGGTGCGTTCGACATCACCCGCCCGATGGACCCGGCCGTGGGCCAGGTCATCCAGTCGGTGATCAACAAGGGTTACGCCGATTTCACCGGCAAGGTCGCCGCCGCGCGCAACAAGCCGGTGGAAGCGGTCGATGAAGTCGCCCGCGGTCGCGTGTGGAGCGGTGCGCAGGCCAAGGAACGTGGCCTGGTCGATGACTTCGGTGGCCTGAAGGCCGCCGTGGCCGACGCCGCCAGCCGCGCCAAGCTGGGCGCGGATGACAAGTTCCGCGTGCGCTACATCGAGAAGGGCGCGACCCCGTTCGCGCAGTTCCTCAGCGGCTTCGCCGGCAGTCATGCCGGTGCCTGGATGCTGGGCGAATCGGGCATGGCCCGCCTGATGCTGGCCCGTTCGATGCCGGAGCTGGACACCCAGCTGCGCTTCGTCGAAGAGGCCGCACGCGACCCGCGCAACAACGCCGCGCCGGTCAAGACGCTGGTGTACTGCTTCTGCGGTCTGTAAGCGGCCTCAGCGGTACTGTGTGACACCCGAACGCCCGGCTTGTGCCGGGCGTTCTGCCATCCGGGCGATGGGGTCAGGGGCTGGGCGGTGGCGTGTCACCGCTGACGCGGTCGGCGTCGGCAGCGCGGGCATCGGCGGACTGCTGCAGGGTATCGCTGACCGCCTTGGCGCGGTTGATCGGTGTCTGGATCGCATCGCGCAGTTCGGTGGCCTGCGGTTCCGGCGGTGTATCCGGTGCCGGGGGCACCGGGCGGTTGCAGGCGCTCAGCGCGATCATCGCGAGCAGCGGCAGGGCAATACGGATTGTCATGGCAACCTCCCTCATTGAGCCGGTAGCGGAGCATCAGTGTCCCACCGCCTCGCGCCTCGCGCGTGATGGCGCCCGGCGTGCCGGCCATCGCGCGTTATCCTATCCGGGCCGCACCGTGGGTGCCGCATCCCATGGATCACCGCAGGAGAAGTACGTGAGCGCGCAACGTTGGCGACTGGATGGACAGACCGCATTGATCACCGGCGCCAGTGCCGGCATCGGCTTGGCGATCGCGCGCGAGCTGCTGGGCTTCGGTGCGGACCTGTTGATCGTCGGCCGCGATGCCGATGCGCTGGAGATGGCCCGCGATGAACTGGCCGATGCCTTCCCGGACCGCGAGATTCATGGCCTGGCTGCCGACGTCTCCGATGACGAGGACCGCCGCGAAATCCTGGACTGGGTGGAAGACCACAGCGATGGGCTGCACATCCTGGTCAACAACGCCGGTGGCAACATCAGCAAGCCGGCCACCGAATACACCGAAGACGAGTGGCGCGGGATCTTCGAGACCAACCTGTTTTCGGCGTTCGAGCTGTCGCGCTATGCGCACCCGTTGCTGGCGCGGCACGCGGCCTCTGCGATCGTCAACGTCGGCAGCGTGTCCGGCCTGACCCATGTGCGCAGCGGCGCGGTATACGGCATGACCAAGGCCGCGATGCACCAGATGACCCGCAACCTGGCCGTGGAGTGGGCCGAGGACGGAATCCGTGTCAACGCCGTGGCGCCGTGGTACATCCGCACCCGGCGCACGTCTGGCCCATTGTCTGACCCGGACTACTACGAGCAGGTGATCGAGCGTACCCCGATGCGCCGCATCGGCGAGCCGGAAGAGGTGGCGGCGGCGGTCGGCTTCCTGTGCCTGCCGGCCTCCAGCTACGTCACCGGCGAGTGCATCGCGGTGGATGGCGGGTTCCTGCGTTACGGGTTCTGAGACGGCCAGCAGCCGTCACGACCGGTCACAGGGTGCGCGGCAGAACGCGGTGATGGCGCACGGAGAATCCAGTCACGACGCGGGGTAACCCCGGTCATGGCACGGGGCAATCGCTCTCGGCCAACACCGCTTCAAGACGCGCGCGCTCGGCGGTCGCGGCGGCCTGATTGTCCGGCGTGGCGAAACGCTCGCGGCCCCGTGCATCGCGGAAACGCTGCTGCCAGCTGCTGCAGCGCTGTGCTTCGGCTACCGGCTCGCAGGCATCGCGCACCACTTCGCAGCTTGCCGCGTTGCTCGGCGCATGGCTGCCCCCCAGGCCGGTGAGGGCCAGCGATTCGCAGCGTGACGGGGCGGGCTCGCGTTCGTGCAGGTAGCGGCCGCCATCGGCGGCGATGCACTGATAGATCTCCGGCAGCGGCGGCTTGGGCGGGGCGGTCTCGTCATGTTCCGCCGCCGGTGTCTGCGGGCGCAGCGATGCACTGTCGAGCAGGCCGCTGTCCTCGTCACCGGCCAGTGACAGCGGCGGCATGGTGTGTTCGGTGGTGGGTGCGGCCGGGGTACCGTCGACCACGGCCGGGGCACGCACCGGCGCACTGATCCGTTGCATGCGTTGTTCGCTGCCGGCCGGACAGGGCACGCTCTGGATGGTCAGGTTGCCACCTGCATCGGTGCAGCGGAAGAACACCGCTTCGTCGGCGGCGGCCGGCAGCGATAGCAGCAGGGTGAGCAGCAGGCAGTGCTTCATCGCATCAGTGTAAAGCGCAGCACCATCAGTGCCCGCCGCAGTCCTGGTCCAGGCGCGCGTCGATCCCGCGTTGCTCGCGGGTCAGCGCATCGCGCTCGCCCTGCAGCGCACTGTTGTAGCGGCGGATCAGGTCCCAGCGCCGATCCTTCAACCGCGAACAGACTTCCTGTGCGGGCAGCGCATGGCATTCGTCGCGGACCAGCACGTTGCCGGCCGGTACCACCACGCTGTGGCCCACGCCGGGATACGGATAGCCACCGCCTTCCCACTGCGAGCTGCCACCGCCGATGTTGATGCTGCCGCCGACCCGTGAACCGCCGCCGCTGACGGAGAGCGAGCCGCCACTGCTGCGCACCGAACCGCTGCCCATCGGCATGATCGGCGGCAGCGGACGCGACGGTGGATAGCCACCCGAGGGCGGCTGCGGGCCGGGCCGATAGGGCAGATAGGCATTCGTCCAGATCGGCACCCAGCGCGGATTGCCTTCGTTGCTGTCGCTGACGTAGGTATCACCCTCGCTGGTGGTGCACTCGTACATCGGCTGCGGCGGCTGCACGTGCACGTAGCGCACTTCGCGCTCGGGTGCTCGCGGTGCAGGTGCCGGGTCGGGCGCGCGGTCGCTGCGTACCACGCGCGGAGCGGGATCGCGCGGGCGCTGGAGCTCGCGCACTTCCTGCCGGCCTTCACGGCACGGTGCGTCCTGCAGCGAGACGGCGCCGTTGCTGCTGACGCAGCGATAGACACGCACGTTGTCGCTCTGCGCCGCGGCAGGCATGACAGGGCTCAGCAGTGCGAGCAGGGACAACCACAGGGCAGGGCGCGGGGTCATGCGCTCAGTGTGCGGGTTTGCCCGCCGCCACGCAAAGCCGGTTCAGCTGCGCAGCACCTGGCCGCTGAGCGCATCGCGGATCGGCGTGGGCTGTGCCAGGCCACCGGTCTGGCCATCGATCAGGCCATCGAGCAACGCCAGCAGGCGCGGGTCCAGTTCGGCGCGTGTGCGTGCCGGCGGCTCGCCGGCGAGGTTGGCACTGGTGGAGACCAGCGGGCCGCCCCAGGCGCGGCACAGCACGGCGACCAGGGGGTGCGCGCTGATGCGCACCGCGATGCCGCTGTGTTCGCCGGTGATCCAGCGTGGCGCACGTTCGCCGGCGGGCAGGATCCAGGTATTGGCACCGGGCCAGCTGGCCAGCACCGCGCCTTGGCGATCCAGCGGCAGGGCCTCCATCCGCACCCAGCCATCCAGCTGGGCCGGATCGGCGGCGACCAGGATCATGCCCTTCTCGACCGGGCGCTGCTTGAGCTGCAGCAGCTTCCTCACCGCGGCCTCGTGCGCGGGGTCGCAGCCCAACCCCCAGACCGCTTCGGTGGGATAGGCGATCACCCCGCCGGCGCGCAGCGCAGGCAGGGCAGTGTCCACAGTGAGTTCGTTCATGACAGGCGACCCGGGTGCATGGCCCGCATTATCCTCCCGCCGTGGCGGGAGGGGTCAACCAGGCTCAGCTGGCAGCGACCTTCTTGACGGCCTTCTTCACGGCTTTCTTGGCCACCTTCTTGGTTGCCTTCTTCGCCGTGGCCTTCTTGGCAACCTTCTTCACCGCGGCCTTCTTGGTGGTGGTCTTCTTGGTCGCTTCGCCAGCGGCGGCTTTCTTGGCCGGGGCCTTCTTGGCGACGACCTTCTTGGCGGCTTTCTTGCCGAAGCCCTTGCGCACCGGCTTGCCGGTTTCTTCCATCAGCTTCTGCACTTCTGGCAGGGTCAGCGAGGCCGGCTCACGATCCTTCGGGATCTTGCCGTTCATCTTGCCGTCGCTGATGTACGGGCCGAAGCGACCGTTCAGCACCTGGATCTCGCTGCCCTCGAATTCCTTGATGATCCGGTTGCGCGCGATCTCTTCCTTCTCTTCGATCAGGAACACGGCGCGGGCCAGGTCGATGGTGTACGGGTCGTCTTCCTTCTTCAGCGAGGCATAGGTGCTGCCACGCTTGGCGAACGGACCGAAGCGACCGATACCGACGCTGACGTCCTCATCTTTGTCCTGGCCGAGCGCACGCGGCATCAGGAACAGTTCCAGCGCGTCTTCCAGGGAGATGGTGTGCATCGACTGGCCGGGGCGCAGCGAGGCGAACTTGGGCTTGTCCTCGGCGTCCTCGGCGGTGCTGCCGATCGCCGCGTACGGCCCGAAACGGCCCAGGCGCACGCTGACCGGCTTGCCGGTCTTGGGATCGGTGCCGAGCTCGCGCGCGCCACTGGCTTCGGCGCGGTCGACCGATTCGTTCTTTTCGCCGACCAGCTTGTGGAACGGTTCCCAGAACCGCGCCATCAGCGGGATCCAGTCTTCCTCACCCCGCGACACGGCATCGAGCTCGTCTTCGAGCTTGGCGGTGAAGTCGTAATCCACGTACTGGGTGAAGTGGCTGGACAGGAACTTGGACACCGCACGGCCGACGTCGGACGGGCGGAAGCTGCGGCCTTCCATCTCCACGTACTTGCGGAACAGCAGGGTCTGGATGATCGAGGCGTAGGTCGAGGGGCGGCCGATGCCGTACTCCTCGAGCGCCTTGACCAGCGCCGCTTCGGTGAAGCGCGGCGGCGGCTGGGTGAAGTGCTGTTCGGCCAGGATGCGCTCGAGCGGCACGCGGTCGCCGGGCTTCATCGCCGGCAGCTTGCGGCCTTCATCGTCGTCGTCGGCACTCTTGTTGTCCTTGCCTTCCTCGTACACGGCCAGGAAGCCGGGCACGACCACGGTGGTGCCGCTGGCGCGGAACACGTGCTCGCTGCCGGCTGACAGGTCCACGCTGACGGTGTTGAGCGTGGCCGGGATCATCTGGCAGGCGACAGCGCGCTTCCAGATCAGCTCGTACAGCTTGCGCTCGTCGTCGGTGAGGAAGCGTGCCACCTGGGCCGGGGTGCGCAGTGCCGAGGTCGGACGCACGGCTTCGTGCGCTTCCTGGGCGTTCTTGGATTTGGTCTGGTAGGTGTTCGGCTGGTCCGGCAGCGAGCCGATGCCGTAATCGCGTGCGATCACGTCGCGGATTTCAGCCAGCGCGTCCTGCGAGAGGTTCACCGAGTCGGTACGCATGTACGAGATCAGGCCGACGGTGCCTTCTTCTTCACCGATCGCCATGCCTTCATACAGCTTCTGCGCGACCTGCATGGTCTTGCGCGTGGTGAAACCGAGCTTGCGCGAGGCTTCCTGCTGCAGCGTGGAGGTGGTGAACGGCGGCGCCGGGCGGCGCTTGCGCTCCTTGCTGACCACGTCGGTGACGTGCAGGGCGCCTTGGGCGGCCTGCTGGATGCGCATGCGCGCGGCCTCGGCGGTATCGCCGTCGGTCACGGTGAACTGTTCGAACTTCTGCCCGTCCAGCTTGATCAGGCGCGCGTTGAAGTGCTGCGAGGGATGCGCGCACAGCGCATCGATGCTCCAGTACTCGCGGGCGATGAAGGCTTCGATCTCTTCTTCGCGCTCGACGATCATGCGCAGCGCCGGGCTCTGCACGCGGCCGGCGGACAGGCCGCGCTGCACTTTGCGCCACAGCACCGGGGACAGGTTGAAGCCGACCAGGTAATCCAGCGCGCGGCGCGCCTGCTGCGCATCGACCAGGTCACCGGCGATCTCGCGCGGGTGGCCCATCGCTTCCTTGATGGCGCGCGGGGTGATCTCGGTGAAGACCACGCGCTGCATGGGCTTGTCCTTGACCAGCCCGCGTTCGCGCAGGATTTCGGCGATGTGCCAGCTGATCGCTTCACCCTCGCGATCCGGATCGGTCGCCAGGAAGATGTCGTCGGCGCCCTTGGCGGCCTTGACGATGGCATCGACGTGCTTTTCGTTCTTCTCGATGAGGTCGTACCGCATCGCGAAGTTGTTGTCGGGGTCGACCGCGCCTTCCTTGGGCACCAGGTCACGCACATGCCCATACGAGGCCAGGACAGTGAAGTCCTTGCCGAGGTATTTGTTGATCGTCTTGGCCTTGGCGGGCGATTCGACGATGAGCAGGTGCTTGGGCATGGCGTCAGGATTCTATGGGCAGGGCCCCGGGGAGGGCCGCTAGGGTGGAGCAAATGGCCGCATTAGTGAAGCGGCGCGGGCGATATACATAAACCGAACGCCCGGGGGTGGGCCGGGCGTTCAGCTTTCTGCCTATTAGTGGAATCACGCCGGGGCCGCTTGTGTCAAGCGGCCGGGTGTGAGGATTGCTCAGATCAGGACATCGAGGCGATCACGCCGATCATCGCGATCATCACGCCGAACAGGGCCACCACGGCCAGTGCGGCAATCACCAGGATCACGATGGTGACCGTACCCAGGCCCCGCTGCTGCAGCTCGGGATGGTCAGTGAAGGCCCACTTGTCCACCACCAGGGTGTCGCACATCATGTCGTGCAGCGCCTGCTTGCGCTCGGTGAAGGCAGCCATGATGAAACCGATCATCAGGATCAGGCTGCTGACGATGGTCGCCAGGTAGCGGCAGAAGGCCCGCAGGAAGCTGATCCGCTCGCCGGTGCCGCGCACGACCTTGATGCCGACGGCCATCTTGCCCAGCGTGGCGCCACCGCGCGAGGCGTGGAAGCCGGCGTAATAGCCGATGCTGATCACCATGCTGAGCAGCATCACCACCAGCGTCAGCGCGACCTGCATGCCTTCACTGCCAGAGCTGACGCCCATGACGTTGATGATCATGCTCAGCGGCAGGGTGACCACCGTCAGCAGGATGTAGTCGATGAAGTAGGCGGCGTAACGCTTCCAGAAGCCGGCATAGACCACGTCCTGGCCACTGACCACGGCGGTGTTGGCATAGCCGGTGGCCGCGGCAGGCGCGGTGTAAGGCGAGTAGGTACCACCGCCGGTGCCCGGCAGCGGTGCGGTGCCGTTGTCGATGGCGGTGTAATCGCCGCGCAGGTCGATGCCACTGCCGACCGTACTGGCCGCGCTGGCCAGATTCTGCAGCTGCAGCTCATCGACGGCCTCGGACAGCGGTGCCCACTGCGCGAACCCTTCCCGCCACACCAGCGTGGTCAGGGTGATGTCACCGCGCTGGAAGCGCTGGCGCATCTCCTCTGCGCTCAGCGGTCCCTGGCGTTCCTGGCCATCGGCGAAATACCACTCAGTCATTGCTTCAATCCCCTGTTGGGTGCATCCATGGACGTGTGTCCGTTATCAGCCGCGGCAGTGCTGCGGCAGGTACTTGTCATCCGGTTCGCCACTGCATTCCCAGTGCTGCTGCTCACCGTCGTAATCCAGCCACAGCAGCTTGCCGTCCAGCGAGGTGCTGCCGGGCACGGTCAGTTCGGCTTCCACGCCGCAGTGGCCATTGTCGAAACGACCGATCCGCACGGCGCCGACCGCACCGTCAGCGTAGCTTTCGGCCGGCTGGAAGCCCTCGTCATCGTTGACCGGGCAGCGGCCATGTTCGCTGGCGAATTCGGCCACGGCCGCCTTGATCGGTTCCAGTGCGGCAATCGCCTCGGTGGCTTTGGCGCGGGCGACATAATCGCGGTAGGCCGGCACGGCCAGCACCGCCAGTGCGCCGCCGATGATCAGCACCAGCACCGCGACCACGGCCGCGACGATACCCACGATCGCGCAGCCACTCAGACCCTGGCGGGGTGGTGGGGCGGCGGTGGGCGTGATGGGCGGGGCGGGATCGGCAGGCGCGGCCGACGCCGCAGGCGCAGCAGGCGCAGCCGGGAGTGCGGGTGGCAGGGTCGGGCCGGGCGCGATCACTTCCACCGCCTCGGCAGCGGGAGCGATGTCCAGGCCGATCTCGGCGGCCACGGTTTCCAGCGGCTGCCACTGCGCCATGCCGTCGCGCCAGACCAGCGTATCCAACGCGATGCGGCTGGAACGGTAGAGCGCGATCAACTCGTCAGCAGGCAGCGGACCGCGCTGCTGACTGTTTCCTTCTGCAAAGAACCACTGGTCCACCGGCCCGCTCCTGAATGCGCAAGGCGCTCAGTGTAAGGTCAGTGGAGCGGTTCCGGTTCGTCCACGAACATCTGGGTTTCCATCCAGGCGTACGCGGCTTCGGCCCCGGGCTGGTTGAACAGCACCATCAGCACGACCCATTTGAGGTCGTCCAGGTCCAGTTCGTCCTGGTCCAGCGCCATCGCACGGTCCAGCACCAGCTCGCGCTGGCTGGCATCGAGGATGCCGTGCTGCTCCAGGAACATCAAAAAGCCACGGCCTTCCACGTCGAGCTTGTCCAGCTCGGGCCCATGGAAAATCCGCACCGGGCCATTGACGCGGCCCAGCACCACGGCCGGGCGCTGCTCGGCGAGCGCGTCCAGCCAATCGAAGGCTTTGTTGATCTCGGTGGGGCTGAAGCCGGCCTGGATCAGGCCGTTCTGGAGGGAGTCGCGGTCGCGGATGAGGTCCGCGTCTTCGCTGAAATAGTGTTCGAACAGGTACAGCAGGACATCCAGAATGCTCTCTTTCATTGCCCCTCGGCCTGCGTCAACGACGCTGTGGAGGTGAAGAAACTAGGGTTTTCGACAGTAGCGACCATAGGCGGCCATTACCTTTCCATCCAGTTCCATGACCAGCAGCATGGCCGACAGCTGGGCCGCCGTCAATCCGCTGCGCTGGATCAATGAATCCATACCCGTTGGGTCGTCATCCAGAGCTTTCCACAAGCACTGGTAGTCCGGGTCGGTGTAGGAGGGGGCGCTCTTGAGCGCCGGTCGTGCCTGTTCAGTGGGGGCATCGAGCCGGGTTCGCAAGGCCCCGGCCAGGGTCTGGGCCAGTGCGGTCAGGCCGGCGGTCACCTCGGCCGGTTCTTCCACCAGCGCCGCCCCCTGGCGGATCAGGCGGTGGCAGCCTCGGGCACGCGCGTTGCGGATCGAGCCGGGCAGGGCGAATACCTCGCGGCCGGCCTCGGCCGCGCAGCGGGCCGTGATCAGGGCGCCGGAGCGCTGGGCGGCCTCGACCACCAGGGTGCCCAGGCTGAGCCCGGCGATGATCCGGTTGCGCGCGGGGAAGTGCGCCTGGATGGCCGGCATGCCCGGCGGATACTCGCTGACCACCGCCCCGCTCGCCGCGATGCGGCCATGCAGGGCGGCATGTTGGCGCGGATAGGTCTGCTCCAGGCCGGTGGCGACCACGGCGACGGTCATCCCGCCGGGCACCTGGAGTGCGCCGTCATGGGCCTGCGCGTCCACCCCGGTGGCCAGCCCGCTCACCACCGACCAGCCGTCGCGGGCGAGGGCCATCGCAAATGTGTGCGCGTGCTCGCGGCCGCTGGGGCTCGGCGAGCGGCTGCCGACCACGGCCACGGCGGGATGCCAGAGCCGGGCCGGCTCCCCATCCACGAACAGCGCCAGGGGCGGTTCCTCGATCTGGGCCAGCAGCGCCGGGTAGTCGGGGTCGGTCAGGCCCAGCAGGTGATGGTGATCCTCGGCCAGCCACGCCAGGCCATGCGCCAGATAGTGTTCGTCCGGCAACGCCAGCAGCGCGCGTTGCGCGGGGGTGCAGCCGGCGGCGCGCCATGCGCTGGGGCCCGCCCGCAGCGCGGCCGCCGCATCCGGAAATGCCCGGAGCAGGCGCAGACGGGGTGGCAGGGCACCGCCGGCCAGGACCAGGGTGAGCAGGGCGGTGGACGAGGCTGGGCAGGGAATCGGCATCCCGACAGCCTGGGGCGCAAACGACGACGGCGCCCTAGGGCGCCGTCGGATGGCGGGGTAGGACTCTGCCGCGCTTACTTGGTATCGGGATGCAGTGCCGAATAGCCAACCTTGACCGGCTTCACCCCTTCCATCACCAGCGCGTAGCTGACGTTCTCAAAGGTGCGGAACACCATCGCATGGGCGGCGTACTCGTCGGGCAGGGTGACCCGGCCGGCACCGCTGGTCAGCGAATCGTCCATCCGCGACGAGTTCGGGTAGTCCATGCGGTGCGCCACATGACGGCCCTGGCGCCACAGCGAGAACACCGTGCCGTTGTCCACGCCGTTGACGCTCCCAGCGGAGATCGCGATCACGTCGCGCGGGCCACCCGAGGTGAAGGTGTCGGCCACGGCCAGCACGCGGACATCCAGATCGGCGGTCTGCGCGGCGGGCACGTGCGGTACGAACTGCAGGTCATAGGGCCGGGCCTCGACCGGGACCAGACGGTCGCCGGCGCGGACTTCACGGCCATCGACCTGGCCCTGCAGCACCAGCGAGGTCACCTCGACGTTGCCGCTCTGGACGCGGGTCACCGTGCCGACGTTGATCTGGGCCAGCTCGTAGCCCAGCGTCTGGTTGCGCTTGCTCGGCACGATGAAGGTCTTCCAGAGGTTGCCGCTGCCGGGCGTGGTGTCGCCACGGGCGTTCAGGTCTTCGGTCGGCTTGGGCAGGGCGTACTGCACGGTCGGGCGGACCACGGCGAAACGCTGGCCGACCTGCGCATTCTCCAGGCCCCGTACATAGGCGGTCTGGCCGGTAGTGGCGCGCAGGCGGTTGTCTTCCAGATTGACCACGTAGGGCAGCGACTTGACCTCGTCGACCACGCTCAGCTGCTTCAGGAAGGGCTCGACCTGCTCCAGCGGGACGCCGCTGATCGGGGCCTCCTGGCGCGGGCCGGGCTGGGCCACGACGCGGTCCAGATAGGCCAGGCTGAGCACGTCACCCGGGTAGATCAGGTGTGGATTCTTGACCTGCGGGTTGGCCTGCCAGATTTCCGGCCACAGCCAGGGTTTCTGCAGGAACCGCGCCGAGATGTCCCACAGCGTGTCCCCTTTGCGCACGACATAGGTATCCGGGTGCCCGCCATTCATTTCCACGGCGGTAGCATAGGTAGCGACGGTCAGCATCGCTACGGCGACGACCGTACGAGTTCGTTCAAACATAGATGTGGTGCCTGATTCCCCAACAGGTTCGCGCACTATAGTCCAGAAACCGGGGCGCGGGGCAAGCGTTGGCGATAGAATCGCCCTGTACGCCGCTTCGACCGGCGCCCCCTACCGGTATTTGCCATGGCTCTCCTGCCCATTCTCGAATTTCCCGATCCGCGCCTGCGCACCAAGGCCGCGTTGATGGATGCCGCCGACGTGACCACGCCGGCGTTCCAGACCCTGATCGATGACATGTTCCAGACCATGTACGACGCCCCCGGCATCGGCCTGGCCGCCAGCCAGGTCGACGTGCACAAGCGTTTCATGGTGATCGACGTCAGTGAGGAGAAGGACACCCCGATGGTGTTCATCAACCCGGAGATCGTCGCCAACGAAGGGGGCCAGGTCTATCAGGAAGGCTGCCTGTCGGTGCCGGGCATCTTTGCCGACGTCACCCGCGCCAACCAGATCACCGTGCGCTACCTGGACCGCCACGGCGTGGCCCAGGAACTGACCACCGACGGCGTGCTCGCCGTGTGCGTGCAGCACGAGATGGACCACCTGGACGGCAAGCTGTTCATTGACTACCTCTCGCCGCTCAAGCGCGAGATGGTGCGCAAGAAGCTGGCCAAGCTGCGCAAGCACGTTGCCTGAGGTGATTGCAGCGACCGCCGCGCGGGTTGACCGCGCGACGTGTGCTGTCGCGCGGCGCCGGACATCGGCGCCGTTTTACGTTCTGTTAGTGGGGTCGCCATGAAGATTGTCTTTGCCGGTACGCCGGCGTTCGCCGTGTCCTCGCTGCGTGCCGCAGCCCGCCACCATGAAGTGGTCGCGGTGTATACGCAGCCTGATCGTCCCGCAGGGCGTGGCCGTGGCCTGGCGCCATCGCCGGTCAAGCTGGACGCGATCGCACGCGGCATCCCGGTGTTCCAGCCGGAAAGCCTCAAGACCCCCGAAGCCCAGCAGCAGCTGCGCGACCTGCAGCCGGATCTGATGGTGGTGGTGGCCTATGGGCTGATCCTGCCCAAGGCGGTGCTGACCATTCCAACCCACGGCTGCTGGAACGTGCATGCCTCGCTGTTGCCGCGCTGGCGCGGTGCCGCGCCGATCCAGCGTGCGATCCAGGCCGGGGATACCGAGACCGGTGTGTGCCTGATGCAGATGGAAGCGGGGCTGGACACCGGCCCGGTGCTGCTCAAGCAGCACATCGCGATCGGCGCCAACGACACCGGCGGTCAGCTGCACGACCGCCTGGCCGCGCTGGGTGAGCAGGTGCTGTCCGATGGCCTGGGCCTGCTGCGTGCCGGCATCAAGCCGATCGCGCAGCCGCAGCCCGAGGCGGGCGTCACCTACGCGCACAAGCTGGACAAGGCCGAAGCCCGCCTGGACTGGTCCGGCGATGCCCAGGCGCTGGCCCGGACCGTGCGCGCCTTCAACCCGTGGCCGATCGCCGAGGCGACATTGGCCGGCGAGCGCGTCCGCATCCATGGCGCGATCGCGCTGGAGGACAACCAGGGCAAGGCCCCGGGCACGCTGCTGGCCGCCTCGCGCGAGGGCATCGACATCGCCTGCGGCCAAGGTGCACTGCGCCTGCGCGTGCTGCAGCGTGAGGGCGGCAAGGCGATCACGGCCGCCGACTACCTCAATGCCCGTCGTGATCTTGGCGTGGGTGCCTGAGATGACCAACGCGCGTTCTGGCAAGCCTGCAGGCCCCTACACCGCCCATACCGCCCCCGGCGTGCCGACCCGCGTGCTGGCCGCGCGCGTGCTGGCCCAGGTGATCGGCCGCGGCCGTTCGCTCAAGGCCGAACTGGCCACCGCACTGCCGACCCTGGACGACAGCCGCGACCGCGCGCTGCTGGAGGCGCTGTGCTTTGCCGTGCTGCGTCGCCGCGCCGCCTATGACGCTGCACTGGCGCAATGGATGCCGCGGCCACTGAGTGTGCGCGAAGACGAACTGCGCGCGTTGCTGCTGGTCGGCTTCGCCCAGCTGGACGCGCTGGAGCTGCCGGCGCATGCCGCGCTCTCGGCCACGGTCGACGCTGCGCGTGCGATGGGCCGTGATCGCCAGGCCGGCATGGTCAACGCACTGCTGCGCCGCGCCCAGCGCGAAGGCATTCCGCCGCTGCCGGCGCGCGATGCGTTCCCGCTGTGGATGGCCGAGAAGATCGAACAGGATTGGCCGGAGGAGGCCGAGGCTGTGTTCAGTGCCAGCCTGCAGGCCGCGCCGCTGTGGCTGCGGGTCAACCGCCAGCACAGCAGCCGCGATGCGATGCTGCAGCAGCTGGAGACGGCAGGCATCGCTGCCGAAGCTTCGACCGTAGGTGCCGACGCGATCTGTCTGCCGGTGCCGGTGGCCGTGTCCGCGCTGCCGGGCTTCGCCGATGGCGCGCTGTCGGTACAGGATCTGTCGGCCCAGCAGGTGGCCGATGCGCTGGCGCCGCGCCCGGGTTCGCGGGTGCTTGATGCCTGCGCCGCACCGGGCGGCAAGGCCGCGCATCTGCTGGAGCGCGATCCCACCTTGGACCTTGTGGCGTTGGATATCGACGCGCGCCGGCTCAAGCGCATCAGCGAAACGTTCGTGCGCACCGGCGTCGGCCAGAATGCGAAGGTGCTCGCGGGTGACGCGACCGATCCGGCCAGCTGGTGGGACGGGCAATTGTTCGACACCATCCTGCTCGATGCCCCCTGTTCGGCCACCGGCATCATCCGCCGCCAGCCGGATGTACTGGCGCATCGCCGCGCGACCGACATCGAGGCGCTGATGGCCCTGCAGGCACGCCTGCTGGATGCCTGCTGGACGATGCTCACCCCGGGCGGAACCCTGCTGTATGCGACATGTTCGATCCTGCGCGATGAAAACCAGTTCCAGGTCGAAGCCTTCCTTCAGCGCACCCGTGATGCGGGCTTCCTGCCGCTGGGCGAGGCGTATGGCCATGATTCCTGGGCCGGGCGCCAGCGCCTGCCGGGTGAGAACGGTGCTGACGGCTTCTTCTATGCGCGTCTGTTAAAGAAGGGCTGATCCGAACCCGGCTAGAATTCCGCCCCATGCTAAAAAACCGCGCATCCCGAGAGTTCTGGCTGCTTGCCCTGATGGCCCTGCTCGTTCTGGGGGCTGGCCTGGGCATGCGTGATCCGTGGCCGTCCGATGAGCCACGCTTTGCGCTGGTCGCCAAGCAGATGGTGGAGAGCGGCGACTGGCTGTTCCCGCATCGTGGCACCGAGCTGTATTCGGATAAGCCGCCCATGCTGATGTGGTCGCAGGCGACCTTGTACACGCTGATCGGCGATTGGCGGGTGGCGTTCCTGTTGCCCTCGTTGCTTGCCGCGCTGGGGACGCTGGCCTGCGTCTATGACCTCGGCCGCCGCCTGTGGACGCGGCGGGTTGGGTTGTACGCGGCGTGGGCGCTGCTGTTCGCGCTGCACTTCACTTTCCAGTCCAAGAAAGCCCAGATCGATCCCCTGGTGGTGTTCTTCATCACCTTGGCCAACTACGGCCTGCTGCGGCACCTGCTCAGTGGGCCGGCGTGGCGATGGTGGTGGCTGGGCTGGTTCGCTGCCGGCCTGGGGGTGATCACCAAGGGCGTGGGGGTGATCGCGCTGCTGATGATCGTGCCGGCTGCGGTGGCATCGCTGCTGGGCTGGCCGCGGGTCAAGCTGCACATCCGCGACTGGCGGTTCTGGGCCGGGCCGCTGGCGTTCGTGCTGGCAATCGCGCTGTGGCTGGTGCCGATGGTGGTGACGGCGCTGGGCAGTGGTTCGGTCGAGTACCGCGCCTATCTGGATGACATCCTGTTCCGGCAAACCGCCAAGCGGTATGCGCAATCCTGGGATCACCACCAGCCGTGGTGGTACTTCCTGGGCACGATGCCGTCGATGTGGATCCCCGCCTTCCTGGCGATTCCCTGGGCGATCCCGGCCTGGCGCCGGCGGCTGCAGCGGCGCGATGCGCGCTACCTGCTGCCGTTGGTGTGGTGGCTGCTGATCGTGCTGTTCTTCTCGATCCCCAACGGCAAGCGCGACGTCTATATCCTGCCGGCGCTGCCCATGTTCTGCCTGGCGTTGGCGCCGCTGTTGCCGGGGCTGCTGCGCAAGCGTGCGTTCCAGTGGCTGCTGGGCGGCTTCGTGGCGCTGCTGGCCGCCGGCCTGCTCGGCATCGGCATCTCGATGCTGATGGGTCAGCCGGGCTTCGAGCGCAAACTCATCCTCGACCGTGGCATCGATACCGCGGTGACCTCGGGCCTGGGCTGGGTCGCGGTCGCGTTGGGCTGCTGGGCCGTGCTCACCTTGTGCGTGGCCGGCGTGCGGCGCTTCCATCTGGCGGTGGTGGCCACCCTGACCATGGCCTGGGTGGCGTTCGGGCTGATCGGCTACCCCTTGTTCAATGACTCCAGCTCCGCGCGTGGCCTGATGCACCAGGTCGGCGAGCGCATCGGCGCCGATGCCGAGCTGGGCCTGGTGGCCTGGAAAGAACAGAATCTGTTGATGGCCGACCGTAACGCGGCAACCTTCGGGTTCAACCGGCGCTGGGACCGGCAGCTCGCTGATGGCGTCGCCTGGCAGGCGGCGCAGCCGCAGCGGCGCTGGCTGCTGGTGCAGGAAGATGCACTGCTGGCCTGCGTGGACCGCACCAGTGCCGAGCTGGCCGGGGTCGCCAACCGCCGCCGTTGGTGGTTGGTAAGGCCGGGCGATATTCATGGCCCCTGCGTGGCCAGTGCCGAGGAACAGGCACGCGAGCGCGCGCTGCACCGGATCGACGGCGATGAGTGATTTCTGCAATGCTGCGTGTGGCAATCGAGGTTGGCAATGACGTTCTCCCCCGCATCCAGGCCGTCCGCGCCTGCCTCCCTGCCGCCGCTGCAGGGGCGCGCCGGGGTGGCTCATTGGATCGCCACCGTGGGCCTGTTCTGCATGCCGGCGCTGGTGTTGACGCTGCCGCAGAACCTGCTGCCCTACGGCATCCTCTTGCTGCTGAGCACGCTGCTGGCGCCGGACGTCCTGTGGCGCGCGCGTGGCCTGGCCGGGCGGCCGGTGGTCGTGCTGTCGTGGATGGTGATGGCGACGGTCGGTTTCGCGCTTATCTCCATACACCTGTTTGACCAAGGGCTGCGCGACATTGATGTACGTTCCCGTTTTGTGGTCATTCCCTGGATCGCGTTGTGGGTGTGTGCATTGCGGCCCGACATGCGCTGGCTGTGGACGGGGGCGCTGGCCGGTTTGATCGGCACGATGGTGCTGTCGATCCTCCAGGTGGCAGGCGGGGCTGCCCGCGCTGAACTGACCACCAATGCGATCGTACTGGCCGACATCGTGCTGGTGCTGATGGTGCTGCTGGTGTTCTGCCGGCCACACAAACGTTGGACATGGGTGATCGTGGGCATGGTCGCCGGCTGCGTCACCATCGTGCTCAGCGGTAGCCGGGGTGTCTGGCTGGCGTTGCTGGCGCTGCTGGTGGTGATGGCGATGAGCCTTCGTTGGCGTACCGGGCCTGCGCGGCTGGGTGTGCTGCTGGCCCTGGTGGCGATCGCCGGTACCTTGATCCTGACCATCCCGAGTCTGCGCGAGCAGGTCCGCCTGACCGAGCTCAAGCACGACGTGGTGCGGATGGAGCGCGGAGACAGCGACTCCTCGGCCGGCGCGCGCGTGGAGCGATTGCAGGTGGCCTATGAGACCTTCCTCGATCATCCGCTGACCGGCGTGGGCATCGGCCATTTCGACAGCGCCATGCAGCGACTGCCGGTTTGCCGGGATGATCCGGCCGAACAGCGCTGCCATCTGGGCCACGCGCACAATGACCTGGCCGAGTGGGCGGCGACGCAGGGCGTGCCGGGCCTGCTGTTGCTGCTGGCCATCTATGGTGTGCCGCTGTGGGTATTCACCGGCCTGCACCGGCGCAGCGGCGAGCAGGCCTTCCGTGGCCCGGCCGCTGCCGGGATCATGGTGGTGGTGACCTACGTGCTGTGCGGGATCACCCAGTCGATGTTCGCGCACCAGATCACGGCCAGCTTCTACGTCACCATCGTCGGGCTGCTGGCCGGACTGTCGATCGTCCAGGGCCATACGCGCCGGCTGGCATTGGCACAGGCCAAAGCTCAGGCGCCGGGCTGATCCCGCGGCGGGTCGGTGACCGGCTGCCCGTTCTGCAGCATCCACAGCATGATGGTCTTCTGGCGCACGTAGTTGGCGCGCACATAGGCATAGACCAGCCCGTGCCAACCATCGCGGAAGCCGCCGCGCAGCAACAGTCCGCGCCAGAACCGCCATGCCGGGGCCAGGATCAGCTTGGGCAGGGTGGCGCGCTTGCCCCGCGCGAACTCGTGCTCGGCCATCATCCGTGCGTAGCGCTGGGTCTTGAGCAGCTGCTGCTCCAGCGAACGGTAGGGGTAATGGATCAGATCGCCGGGCAGGGTACCCACCGCACCATCGACGCTGGCCGCCTCATGGATCTCACGCTTGCCGCGCCAGCCGCCATGGCGGCGGTCGAACAGGCGCAGGACCCGGTCCGGGTAGGCGTTGCCATGCTTCAGGAACTTGCCGAAGTACTCGGAAAGCCGTGCGAACCGGTAGCCGTGGTGGCCGGCGAAACCGTTGGTCTGGGCGGACAGGATCGCCTCGCGCAGGGTGTCGCTGATGCGCTCGTCGGCGTCCAGGCACAGCACCCAGTCATGCGCGGCCTGCTCGACGCAGAACGCCTTCTGGCTGCGGAAACCATCGAACGGGCGTTGCAGCACCCGCGCCCCGGCGGCTGTCGCGATCGCCACCGTGGCATCGGTGGACTGCGAGTCCACCACGATGATCTCGTCGCAGAAGGCCAGCGAGGCCAGACAGTCGCCGATGCGGTCGGCTTCATTGAACGCGATAATGCAGGCCGAAATGCGAGGCCGTTCAGTGGGAGCGGTCGAGGAGGACATGATGGCCGAGTACCTGCTGTTTGCGACGGAGCGTTATGCGCTGCCCATTCTCGCCCCTCTGGCGCAGGCGTTGCACGCATCCGGTCAATCGGTGTCGGCCTGGTTCGCCGATGGCGCCGCCGGCGCGTCGCTGCCTGGCGTGCCCAATGTAGGCCTGAAAGACGCGCTGGCACTGCGCCCGCGCGCGGTGTTCAGCGCCGCCAACTGGGTGCCGCCGTTCATTGCCGGGGCCAAGGTGCAGGTCTTCCACGGCTTCAACGTGCAGAAGCGCGACAGTGCCCGCGGCCACTTCCGGGTGCGCGGCCTGTTCGATCTGTACTGCACGCAGGGCCCGGCCACGACCACCCCGTTCCGCGAGCTGGCCGCGCGCGAGGGCCACTTCGCCGTCGCCGAGACCGGCTGGCCCAAGCTCGATCCGCTGTTCCGCGATGACGGTGGCCTGAGCGCGGGACTGCGCGTGCCGGCACAGGGCCGCCCGGTGATCCTGTTCGGCTCGACCTTCACCGAGCGGCTGAGCGCAGCGCCGCACCTGTACGAGCAGATCGCGGCCGATATCGCCCGCGGTGAGCATTACTGGCTGCTGACCCTGCACCCCAAGTGCGCCCCGGAGCTGTTTGACCGTTACCGTGCACTGTCTGGTGCGCATGCGCGCTTCATCGAGCCGGAACAGGTGATGGCCGCGCAGCGCGCCGCCGATGTGCTGGTCTCGGATACGTCCTCGATCGTCTCCGAGTTCATCGTGCAGCACAAACCGGTGGTGACCTTCCGCAACCGGGTTCCGCAGCCGCACATGATCGATTTCGACGATGCCACCCAGTTGCCGGCGATGCTGGCGCAGGCGTTGAATCCCGCCCCGGCGTTGATGGCCGAAATCCGGCGCTACGCCGATACCATCCATCCGTTCCGCGATGGGTATTGCTCCGAGCGGGTGATTGCCGCCACCGAGGATTTCCTGTCCGGTGAACTCGGCACGCTCAAGCGCAAACCGTTCGGTGCGTGGACGCGTGGTCTGCAGATCCGCAAGGATCTCGGGTATTGGGGGCCAGCGAAGCGGTAGCGTCACCAGGTAGATCCACGCCATGCGTGGATGCGCTCCTACCAGCGCAGGCGACGCTTCGCCAACGCGCGGCCCAACTGGTCGTACACCGCACGCGCCTCCGCTTCCGGCAGGTACTGCAGCACCAGCGGCGTGCCCATGCCTGCACCCGCGGTATCCAGCCATACGCTGGCGGTGCCCAGCCGGCGGTCCAGCGGCGAGCGGGTCAGGCGCAGCGCCTGCAGCTTGTCCAGTTCGGCAAAGCGCCACCAGCGCTGCCACCAGCCACCGCGCACGGCGACGTAGTCGTCATCCAGGTGATAGCCGATGCGCGCCATCTGCCGGTGCGCGCGAAACGCCGACCACGGCAGCCACAGCAGCAACACCGCGCCCCACGGCCCGCCGTACCAGATCGCCGCCGCCGTCAGCAACGGAACGATGCACAGCGCGCCCAGGCACAGCCGCCACCAGCCCCGCATCTGCACCGGCTGCCAGCGCGCCGGCGGCCACTGCAGGTGCGGCAGCAGATGCTGGACCAGCCCATCGCAGACGGCCGGCGTCGCCAGCGGCGCCAGCTCACGCAGGTCACGCCGCTCGCCTTCGCCGGGGTTGCCGGCAGCAATATCGATACGCAGTTGCCGGCGCTGGAACCAGCGCTGCAGCGCGCTCTCGCGCAATGTCCACGCCTGGATACGGCGCCGCGCCACGCTGGTGCGCATGCGGGTCAGAAGCCCACTGGCCACGGTCAGCCGGCGCTCGTGCTCACTGAGCCGGAAGCCGTAGTAACGCAGCAGCGCGAGCACCACCGACAACACCCGCAGCATGACCCAGAAGCCCACCACGGCGACCACCGCGGCCATCGTCCACAGCCACATCCCGGGGTGCAGGTGGCTGGCATACCCGAAGGCCTGGCGGCCGCCGGCTTCGATGACATCGGAGACGCTGCCACGCGGGAACAACTGCACCATCGCGCCCAGCACTGCCACCACCACGACCCAGCCGCGGTTGGAGAGCAGGCCGATACGGACCACCTCGCCCGGGCTCAAGGCGAGCAGCACATCCTCAGCCGGTTCGGGCGCAGCGGCGTCGCCCTCGGCCGTGGCCGGCACTGCCTGACCGCGCTGGCGTACCAGGCGCTCCAGTGCCAGCGCCTGATCCAGTTTGAGCACCCGCATTTCCGCTTCTGGGCGATGGCCGCCGGCCGATTCCAGCTTCAGCTCGGCCACGCCGAACAGGCGGTGCAACGGGTTCTGGTGGACCACCACGTTGTGGATGCGGGCGAAGGGGATCTCGCGACGATTGCGCGCGAACACCCCGCTGCGCACGGTGATGGCCGACGTGCCGATCCGGTAGCGATAGGTGAGGTACTGCAGCACCGAGTACGCAACCAGCGCCACCACGGCGATCACCGGGCCGAGTGAGAGCCACAGCTCATCGCGGTCGCCGCGCTGGCCGAACACCACCAGCGCGATCAGCGGTACCAGGCCCTGGCGCAACTGCATCAGCAGCACGAACAGCCATGACCAGGGATGCAGCCGCTGCTCCGGCGCGGCATCAAGCGGCGGCGGGGTACTCACAGTGCGTCGTCGTCCTGGTCCAGCTGGTGCGCCAGGGTGTCGCGCAGGTGCTCGGCATCGGCGCTGTCCAGCCCACTGAGCGTGACCGCACTGAAGCGGCTGCCGGCGGTATGCACGACCAGCGTGCTCAAGCCGGCGCTGCGTTCGATCGGCCCGCGGCGCAGATCCAGATGCTGCACGCGCGAGGTGGGGACACGGGTTTCGTTCTGCCAGAGCAGGTCGCGGCGCAAGCCGAGGCCTTGGGCATCCAGCCGCCAATACGTGCGGCGCTGGCGGCGGAATGCGAGGGCCGCACCGATCAGCGCGCCGAGCACGACCATGCCGGTTGCGCCCCACCAGCGCCCCGGCAGATCGAACACCACCCACAGCGCGCCGAGCACGCCACCCAGCAGGAGTGCGCCGGCGATCGCACCACCGAACGCGGCCAGCGAGGCCGAACGCAGGGGCATCGCCTGCCAGTCGGGGGCGGCCGGCAACAGCGGCAAGGGCGGCGGCACGGGAGTGTCGAGAAGTTCGGACAAGGCAAGGCGCTCGGCTGGAAAACGGACCGGGCGCATGCGTACAGGTGCAACCGCCCGTGGCGCAGACGGTAGCAGGTTGCCGTGGGCTATTGCGCGGCCTGGATCAGTGCGTCCACATCGAGCAGGTGGCCGGCGCGTTCGGCCTTGGTGCGCAGGTACTGCTCGTTCTCGGCGGTGATGTCGCCGGTCACCGGCACGCAGTCGACCACGTCGATGCCGGCATTGCGCAGGCGCTGGGCCTTGGTCGGGTTGTTGCTGAGCAGCTGCACACGGCTGACGCCCAGGCTCTGCAGCATCGCCACGGCACTGCCGTAGCGGCGCTCATCGGCACCGAAGCCGAGCTGGGCATCGGCGTCGATCGTATCCAGGCCATCATGCTGATAACCGTAGGCGCGCATCTTCGCCGCGATGCCGGTGCCGCGGCCTTCCTGGTCCAGGTACAGCAGCACGCCGCCGCCGAGGTCCTTGAGCTTGCGCAGGCCGCGCCGCAGCTGGTCGCCGCAGTCGCACTTGAGCGAGCCGAACAGATCGCCGGTCAGGCAGGAGGAGTGCACGCGAACCGGCACCACGGCGGACAGATCCGGGGTGCCGACGATGATGGCGACCTGGTCACGCTGGGCCACGCCGCCGCGGAACACCGCGAATTCGGTCATGCCGACCTCGCGCAGCGGCACCGGCGAGCGGGCCACCAGTTCATACGCGTGCGCGGCCTGCTCGGCGCCCTGGCTCAGGTCGCACAGCGAGACCTGCGCGCAGTCGTCGAAGCGGCGGTCATCGGCGGTCAGCAGCACGCCGACCATCGCCGGCAACAGCAGGCCGAGGCGGGCGATTTCCACCGCGCCATCGTCCAGCGCTTCGCCACCGGTCCAGCCCGGCGGCATCGCACCCGGGTCGCGCAGGTAGCTCAATGAGGGCAGGGCATCGAAGTCGATGCCGGCCAGCGGCACGCGCGCGCCACGTTCGGCACTCACCCCGAGCACGCGGGCGCGGGTGGCGGTGAGGAACAGGTAGTGCCGGTCTTCCGCGGCCGCGGCAAAGGCGGTGAAGCTGGTGCGGGTGCTGCTGTCCAGCGCGATGAAGGCCAGGCGCTGGCCCTGGCCATTGTCGATCACCACCGGGCGGCCGGCACGCAGTTCGGCCACCGCACGCTCGCAGCGGATCGCGGCCGGGTCGCCGAACAGGGAAGAAGCAGAGGACATGTCAGGGGCCGTGGGGGACATCGTGGTTTCCACAGTGGGGACGGATCGCGGCGATTCAATCGCACCAAGGGCGCGACGCAGCGTCGCAGTCAGTGCGGATGGTCCTCGGTGGCATAGGGATCGTCCTCGCCGCTCTGCGGTGGGCGCAGCGTATAGCGCTTGTAGGTCCACTGATACTGCGCCGGATCGCGCCGGGCGATGCGTTCGATCCCGGCATTGAGGGCGGTGGCCGCGGTGCGCGGGTCCGGATCGGCCACGGCGGGCGGGGTCGCTTCAATATGCAGGGCGAACTCCATGCCCGGGCCGATCCGCTCGCACCAGCCGTACAGCACGGTCGCGCCGGTGCGCTCGGCCAGCCGGTTGACCAGAGTCATGGTCAGCGCCTCCACCCCGAAGAACGGCGCGAACACCCCGTCGCCGGCCTTGGGCTGCTGGTCGGGCAGGATGCCGGTGGCACCGCCGTCCTTGAGCACCTTGAACAACTGGCGCACGGCCGGGCCCTCGGCGCGCACCTGCTGCACGTTGTCGCCGCCGCGGACCAGCTGCAGGAAGGCATCGCCCACTGCTTCATCCGGGGCCTTGTAGACGATCGCGATCGGCCCGCGCGAGGCCAGCCACTGGTTGAGCAGCTCCCAGTTGCCGTAATGCGGCGCGGCCACGATCACGCCCTTGCCGGCGGCCAGGGCCGCGTCGTACAGCGCCTCGCCGTGGCGCTCGGTCAACCGCGCGAGATTGCGTTCGCGCGGCTGGGTCCACAGGCGCAGGGTCTCGATGGCCTGCAGCGCGGTGGAGCGCAGCACGTTCCGGTGCAGCACCGCGCGCTCGGCGTCGCTCAGCTCGGGGTAGGCCAGTTCGAGGTTGCGGCGGGTCACGCGACTCTCACGGGCGTTGAGACGGATCCACAGCCAAGCCAGCCCATTGGCGAAGGCACGCAGCCAGGACCAGGGCAGACGGGTGAACTGGGCAGCGGCGCGGTAGGCCAGGCGGGCAGTGGTGTGCGGTTTCATCACCGCAAAGTCTAGCCGCTGGCGGCCTGCCTGTCGGCGCGCGGGCACGTTAAGGTAGGCCGCCTTCAGTTGCGGAGCCGTGTCCATGCTTGTTCTGATCCAGCGCGTCAGCGAAGCCAGCGTCCGTGTCGAGGGGGCGGTCATCGGCCAGATCGGCTCCGGTCTGCTGGCCCTGGTGGGCATGGAACCGGGCGACACCGAGGCCCAGATCGAGCGGATGGCCGATCGCCTGCTTGGTTACCGTGTGTTTGGCGATGAGGCCGGAAAGATGAACCGGTCCCTGCGTGATACCGGTGGCGGATTGCTGCTGGTCAGCCAATTCACCCTGGCGGCCGACACATCCAGTGGGATGCGGCCGGGCTTCAGTACCGCCGCGCCGCCGGCGGAGGCTGAACGCGGATTCAACCGGCTCGTCGATATCTGCAGACAAAAACACGCCCCGGGGGTGGAAACAGGCCAGTTTGGTGCCCATATGGTTGTCAGCCTGGTCAACGATGGTCCCGTGACCTTCCTGCTCAGACCCTAGCCCCCGGGACCACCGCCCGGGAACGCGGGGCGCCGGGCTGGTATAATGCTAGGTTCTATTCCCTCTCCCAGCCGGTGGCGCGAGCACTACATGGCCAACGAACGTCCTGCCCAGCAAAACGACATCAAGCTTCTGATCAGCAAGGGCCTGGAACAGGGCTACCTGACCTACGCCGAAGTCAATGACCATCTGCCCGACGACATCGTCGACCCGGAGCAGATCGAAGATATCATCGGCATGATCAACGGCATGGGCATTGATGTCCATGAAGTTGCGCCCGATGCAGAAACCCTGTTGCTCAACGATGGCAACACCGGCAACCGCGAAGTCGATGACACCGCGGCCGAAGAAGCCGCCGCCGCGCTGAGCGCGCTCGACACCGAAGGTGGCCGCACCACCGACCCGGTGCGCATGTACATGCGCGAAATGGGTACCGTCGAGCTGCTGACCCGCGAAGGCGAAATCGCCATCGCCAAGCGCATCGAAGAAGGTCTGGGCCAGGTCCAGGCCGCACTCGGCACCTTCCCGGTGTCGGTGGAATCGCTGCTGGCCGACTACGACGCGCACAAGGAAGGCAAGAAGCGCCTGGCCGAAGTGATCGTCGGCTTCAACGACCTGGTCGAAGAAGTCCCGGCCCCGGCCGTGGCCGAAGACACCAGCGACGACGCTGACGATGACGCCGATGAAGAAGATGACGGCGACGACGTCGAGGAAGAGGCCGGCCCGACCGGTCCGGATCCGGAAGAAGTCGCACGCCGCATGCAGGCCCTGAGCGATGCGTACACCGCGTTCAAGAAGGCTGCTGCCAAGGGCGACCGCAAGCCGCTGGCCAAGCTGCGCGACGACATGGCCGCCGTGTTCGTGACCCTGAAGCTGCCGCTGCCGCTGACCGATGTGCTGGTCAAGCAGCTGCGCGACGTCATGGCTTCGATCAAGTCCCACGAACGCCGCGTGCTGAACCTGGCCACCGTGACCGCGCGCATGCCGCGCAAGGACTTCATCCGCTCGTGGGAAGGCAACCAGACCAACCTGGAGTGGGTGGAAGACGCACTGAAGCGTAAGCAGAAGTGGTCCTCGGCCCTGCGTGACGTGAAGGATCAGATCATCTCCGAACAGCAGGCGACGATCGACATCGAGAAGACCACCTGGCTGGAACTGGACGAGCTGAAGGAAATCAGCCGCGCCATGGCCTACGGTGAAGCGCGCGCGCGCAAGGCCAAGAAGGAAATGGTCGAAGCGAACCTGCGCCTGGTCATCTCGATCGCCAAGAAGTACACCAACCGCGGCCTGCAGTTCCTCGATCTGATCCAGGAAGGCAACATCGGCCTGATGAAGGCCGTGGACAAGTTCGAATACCGCCGTGGTTACAAGTTCTCCACGTATGCGACCTGGTGGATCCGCCAGGCCATCACCCGTTCGATCGCCGATCAGGCGCGCACCATCCGTATCCCGGTGCACATGATCGAAACGATCAACAAGTTGAACCGCATTTCCCGTCAGATGCTCCAGCAGTATGGCCGTGAGGCTACGCCGGAGGAGCTGGCCAAGGAAATGGACATGCCGGAAGACAAGATCCGCAAGGTGATGAAGATCGCCAAGGAGCCGATCTCGATGGAAACCCCGATCGGCGACGACGAGGATTCCCATCTGGGCGACTTCATCGAGGACACCAACGTGGAGTCCCCGATCGAGAACACCACCAACATCAACTTGTCTGAAACCGTGCGCGACGTGCTGGCCGGCCTCACCCCGAGGGAAGCCAAGGTGCTGCGCATGCGCTTCGGCATCGACATGAACACTGACCACACCCTTGAGGAAGTGGGCAAGCAGTTCGACGTCACCCGCGAGCGCATCCGCCAGATCGAAGCGAAGGCGCTGCGCAAGCTGCGTCACCCGAGCCGGTCCGAGCAGCTGCGCAGCTTCCTGGATATCGATTGATCGATTCCAGCGCACCGCGTTGAAACCCGACAGACCCCGCGCAAGCGGGGTTTGTTTTTTGGGGCGGGTGGCGGCGCAGCGGATGGAGCGGATGGAGCGGATGTTCGAGGGGTGGGGATCGCTAGGCTGATCGTGTGATTTCGTTGTGTGTTTCGTAACTTAATTACGGATGTGTTTTCGGTGTTCTCCGGGGTGATGTTATTTTAATCAATGGCTTATAAGTTTAATGGGGTTGCGGTTCGCCGAAGACTGGCGTATAGATTCGTAACTTAACTCGTCCCGAAACTCAGGCCATGGCCCGTCCCCGTACCGTCCAGCTCCAGTCGCTGTTCGACAACCTGCCTGCTGGCGAGGTCGTCCCAGCTGCCGATCTCATCGATCGCCTGGGGGTTACCCGGACAACGTTGAGTCGTCTTGTCGCCGAGGCCGGGGACCGCCTGGTGCGACTTGGCCGCACCCGCGCCACGGCCTATGCCGTCCGCCAGCAGACCGCCGCGGGCAGCGAGTGGCCGCTGTTCCGGCTGGGGCCGGACGCCACCCTTGAGGAACTGGGCACGGTCGTGGCACTCACGGGCGAGACCTTCCACGTGGCGACCACCGCCGCACGCCCCAATCTGACCCGTCCGCCAGACGAGACCGTCGAAGGCCACTTCCCGGGGCTGCCGTGGTATCTGGATGACCTGCGGCCACAAGGCTTCCTCGGGCGTACGTTCGCGCATCGTCGCGGGCGTGACCTGGGCGTCCCCGACGACCTCAATCGATGGCAATTGGGTGACACCCTACAGGCGCTGGTGCGTGCAGGCGGCACCGAGATCGGTGATCTCCTGCTGGGCGGCGATGCCGTGCAGATGGCGTTGCGCGCGCTCGACGCGCCTGGCGATCACGTCCTGGCCGTGCAGCGCGCGCGTCGTTATCCCGAGCGCGCCGCAGCGGCACTGGAAGGCGAAGACGTCGGATCGTCGCCCGGTGGCGAGCAACCGAAGTTCACTGCCACGGTGGAACATGAGGGGGGGCGCTATGCGGCGCTGGTGAAGTTCGCGCAGCCCACCGCAGGCGAGGCCGCAGAACGCTGGGCGGACCTGCTGGTCTGCGAGCACCTCGCCCTGCAGTGCCTGCGCGACGCCGGCGTGCAGGCAGTGGTGTCCGAGATACTCCAGACCGACACGCATACGTTCCTGGAGGTGCAGCGCTTCGACCGCACCGTCGACGTGCTGGGCCGGCGCGGCTTCGTCTCGCTGCTGGCGCTGTCCTCGGCCTTCGTCGGTGACGTGACCGTGGACTGGGGGACCGCCGCCGACGCGCTGCTGACGCAGGGCTGGGTCGATCGCGACGCGCACGCCGCCATGGGCAGGCTGCACGCGTTCGGCCGGCTGATCGGCAACAGCGACATGCATCAGGGCAATCTGGGTTTCCACCTGGTCGACCGCGGCCCGCTGCCGTTGGCGCCCGCGTATGACATGTTGCCGATGTCACTGGCACCCTCGCGCACAGGGGTGCTGCGTGTGGCTGCGCCGCTCGCCTCCATCGCGCCGGAGCGCAGCGGCCAGCTCGCGCACCTGCACTGGGCGGCGCCGCTGGCGGTCGACTACTGGCAACGCGTGGCGGGTTCGGCGCTGCTGCGCTCGGGCGGGCTGCGTGAGCTGGCTGCGGAGAATGCGCGTCGGGTGCAGGCGATGGGGCAGCGTTTTGGCTGATGTGAGGGTTGCAGTGGAAAGCGCCTGCGGGCCTCCACTACACTGTGCGACCGCAAGGGCCTATAGCTCAACGGTTAGAGCAGAGGACTCATAATCCTTTGGTTCCAGGTTCGAATCCTGGTGGGCCCACCAAAAAGCGCTACTGCTGCAGCATCGTCGCGATGTCTACTACCGGTACGAACTCATTTGCACGCCCGACCTTGTGCTTCTCCAGCAGGCCGGCGTCCACAAGGGCCGTCAAATCGCCCAATGCGGTCGGGTAGGAAATCTGATGGGCAGCTTGGTGGGTCGCCACGGTGTACCCCCGATCTGGATCCTTGATGGCATTCGCGAGAATCGCCCGCTGTCTGTGATTGAGCTCGATGCCGGCCACCTGCGCCTTGCGTAGCACTCGGCGCGCTGCCCTGTCCTGCTCGCTCTTGCTTAGGATGTACCGGTGCAGAGCGGTGATCGACTGTTCAATCGCATCCAGCTGCTGTGCGACGAAGTACGTCATATCAACATCGTCATGCTCGGTGTACAGATACGCGCGCATGTAGTTGCCGGGGGACTTTCTGAGCACGCTGGAGATGGAGAGGTACTCCGTCAGCCAGTAACCTGCATTCATCATTGCCCAATAGAAGAGAACGCGTGCGGTGCGTCCATTTCCATCGCAGAAGGGGTGGTCATATCCGATCTGGAAGTGAATCGCGATGGCGCGGATCACCGGATGTACGAACGGCTCGTCGTCCTGGCTGTTGGCAAAGTCGCACAGACGTTGCAAGCGTTCGCGCGCTTCCCGTGCAGGCGGTGGCGTGTGAAGCACGGTGTCCGATCCACGGTCGAAGATCAGTACGTTGTCCTCTGCGGTCCGCAGCCGGCCGCAGTGCTCCTCGGACTCGAGTGTGCCGTCGGTGAGCATCGCATGCAGTTCGAGAATTTCATCGACGGTGAAGGGGCGCTTGCCGCGCTCACGGATCGCCTTCATCGTGATGTAGTTGTTGTAGATCATCCGCTCGCTTTGGTCGCGAGGTTGTCGACCCGTGCTGAGCATCTCCTTGGCCACCACTCGCGTGGTCGCAGCACCCTCGAGTTGGGAGGATGTCATGGACTCCTCGATCAACGAGCGCATGAGGAAACGACCCTGCCCACCAGAGCGTTCCATGCCCTGGATGGCACCGGCCGCTTCGCGGTCAATGAAGTGAAGGCGCTTCTGGAGGGTGTCGGTAATGGACACCGAGAAGTTCACGGCATGCTTATCGAGCAGTGGCAGGTTGCGTTTCAATCCCAGCCTGGCCAACTTGATGCTGGCCCACCAGGTGCGCGAGGTCAGCCCCTCAGGCGGGGTTTTGTGCCGGAGCCTATCCCAGTGAATGTACTCTCCATTGACCTCGGCAGAGGTTTTGCCGGACATGATGATGCCGAGGAAGCCGGGGTGCTGGGCTGCCTCTTCCATGATTTCGTTCAGCTTTGGCGGGTCTACCGGGATCTTCATGGATGCTAACTATAAAGTTTGTATAAGTTTTATAGCAAACTGGGTTTCAGGGCAAAGGGCTCTTTGCAGGCGCATCGGGCCTGACTTGCAGCCATACCTGTTCAGATTCAATGGGTTCAGACACAAGAGGGGTGCTCTATTGCCCCCAGGGTGCGCGGCGATGCTTCTTCTGGCTCGTCCTGTTGTGATCTGGGCGTCAGGCTTATAGGTAACTGGGCCGCTGCGCCAGCATGACGGAACGGCCTCCGCCTCACTCCTCGTATCATTCAACGCAACAACGATGGCGCCTGGTCAATCCGCCACGCGCCATTCAACGCAAGCACCACTGCGAACTTCCCGCATAGCAGCACGTCGGCTTCATTGTCCGCGCGCACGCAGCGATCAGCCCCCGGCAGCATCAGCACCTCGACCTCGCCGATGAAGTCATGCCGCTCATGGTGCTGGCCACGCACCATCACGCGATACGGTCCGCGAAGCGTGCGCACCACCGGGCGACGGCCCGCTGCCTGTGCCGCCCCTGCAAGATCAATCGCGTTCCCGCGGGGCATGCGCCAAACGATGCGCTCGGGCTGACCGAACCACTCCAATGCTCTCACCTCGCGCGTCTGAAGGGCCCGCGTGGGCGGCGTGCGGCGCAGTGCGGCCGCGGCCCGCTGACTGCGCAGTGCGGTCCACAGCATGCTGCCCACGATGAACAACCCGGCGGCCATGATGTAAACGAACACCAGGCCGAACCACGGCGAACTGTTGGGAATGCCGAACAGCATGGCAAGTAAGACGAGCAGCAGTGCCCATCTGATCCATTCGCGCGAGTCCTTTCCCGTTGTCACATTCGCTTCCTTGAGCACGGTCTGCAGGCGCGCAGACCGTGGAATTCTGACACTGGTGGAAACGCAATGCATTGCAGGGGGCGGAACGCGCATCAACGCAGCCCTCTTCGCCGTCGTCGTTGGTCACCCTGCCATTGGGCAGGTGCCCCCGCGCAGGTGCAGTGCTAGAACATCCAGCAACACCCCGCTCAGGCTCTGGATGATGACGCAACGCTACTCAACGCTGTCGGCCTGTCTGACGCTTCTGCTGCCCACGGTCGCGTACGCCGGTGTCGACCTCGCCTCACTCGACAAAGACATGGTCGGCCCACGCACCCAGATCCTCGTGCTGGGCAGCATCCACCTGAGCGAGCACGAGGCCTTCGATCCCAAGGCACTGGATCCACTGCTGGACAGGCTGGCGGCGTTCAAGCCCGGCTACATCACCATCGAAGCCATCAGTGGTGAGCAGTGCGATCTGGCCAAGCGTCATGCAGCGGTCTACGGCGAGGATTACTGCGCCAGCACGGAGATGGCGAAAGCGGCCACGGGACTGGAGGTGCCGACCGCGATCGTGCACGTCAACACGACGTTGGCGGCGTGGCCGGCTGCCCCCACCGCCGCGCAACGCCGCCAACTCGCGGCGCTGTTCCTCGCCGCTGGCGAGCGAGCGTCTGCGTACGTGCAATGGCTGCAGCTGCCCGTGGCCGAGCGACGGGCAGGTGATGGGCTGGACGACAGCCTGGTCGAACTGCTCAAGCAGCTTGGCACCCGCAAGAACGAGAGCTATCAGATCGCCGCAGTGCTCGCGGCGCGACTCGGCCAGCAGCGTGTGTACGCCATCGATGACCACACCGGTGATAACCACCAGATCGCGGATCGCAAGGCGTTCGGTACGGCGCTCCAGCAGGCGTGGAGCACCTACGGACCTGCGCTGGATGCCATGACTGGACGCGAAGCGGCCTTCATCGCCACCAACGACGTGCTCGGGTTGTATCGCAGCGTCAACGATCCCGCGGCGCTGCAGGTGCTCGCCGAGTCCAACGTGCGCCCGACACTGGCCGCCGTGTCACCGCAGCAGTACCCGCAGATCTGGGTGCAGGGCTGGGAAATCCGCAATCTGCGCATGGTCGCCAACATTCTCGAGGTCGTGCGCGACCACCCCGGCTCCCGCGTGCTCTCCATCGTCGGCGCCTCGCACAAGCCGTGGTTCGACGGTTGGTTGGGGCAGATGTCCGGGGTGGATATCGTGGATGCACAGGACGCTCTCAAGGAGTAGGAGGGCACCGCCCGCAGCACCCTCCACGCTGCCTCAGAACCGATAGCCTACCTCCGCACCGACGATGCGCGGCCGGTCGATGGGGCCGTAGTAGTTGCCGTCGCGCCCGAACGCCAGGTTGTCGAAGATCAACCCGTTGATGCGCCGCTTGTTGGTCAGGTTGTCGACGTACACCCGGGTGCTCCACGGCCCGGTTTCATAGCCGAACTGCACGCCGAGGATGGCCACAGCCGGTTGATAGGCACGGTTGCGCTCATCCAGGGCCATGCGCCCGTTGAACGAGGATTCCACGCGCGCGAACAGCCCGGAGCGATGCTGGTAGCGTGCGGCAAGGTAGGCCGTGTACTGCGGGGTGAGTTTGACGTCGTTGCCGGCCAGGCTTTCATTGGCGCCGACGAACAGCTTGCGGTACTCGGCGTCCACGTAGCCCGCGTTGGCGGTCAGCGTCAGGCCCGGCAGGACCTCCAGCGCGCCTTCCAGCTCCACACCGCGCGAGCGGATGGACGCATCCGAGCCGACATAGTCCGAGGAGATCGGCCGGCCGTTGGCATCGGTCGCCAACTGGATCTCCTGCCAGTTGTCCGAGGTGATGTGGAACACCGCGGCACCGATATGCCCGCGCCCGTTGAGCACGTTCATCTTGAAGCCGAGCTCGTGGCTCCACATCATTTCCGATTCGTAGCGCAGCACTTTGTCGTTGACCACATCGCTCTGCGCGGCCGCCAGATTGAAGCCGCCCGGAATGTAGCCCTTGGCGGATGCGGCGTAGAACGAGAGCGTGTCGCTGGCGTCGTAGCGCAGTGAGACGCGCGGGAGCGTGGCGGTGAACGTATGTGCGAGTTCGGCATCGCGATAGAACACCAGCCCGCCCGGGCCCAGATCGAGCGTGCCTTCGCGCTGGCGGGTGGAACGTTTGGCCTGCTCATGGCGCAGCCCCAGACTGGCGGTCAGTTTCGGCAGTGAGGGCGGGGTGTAGCTGGCCGTGCCGAACACGCTGTAGTCCTGGCCATCCGAGCCCTGCAGCGGGGCGAGGTCATAACTGCCCAGGCCACGTAACGGTGGGCCGACCAAGGTGCCGAGGATGGAGTCCTTGTGGTGCCGGTAGGTGGAGATGCCGGCGATGTAGGTCAGCGCTTGATCGCTGGGGGAGCTGAAGCGCAGTTCGCCATTCCAGCTGTGTTGCTTGTCGTAGATGCGGCCGGCCAGCGCGGGTGTGGCGGTCATGTCGAAATCGTAGCCGGCGGAGGTGTCTTCCTCTTGGCGGTAGGACAGTGCCGCGTCCAGCGTGCCACCGGACAATTGCCATTGCGCGCTGGTCCCGGCCACGGTTTCATTCTTGGTGGTGCGCTTGGGCGCATCGTTGATGTAAGTGAAGTCACCGGTACGACGGCCGCCGTTGTAGAGATCGCCGTAGGTGCGGTTATACAGGCCGACATCCAGCGGCAGATATTCGTATTCGAACATCCCGGGTGCACGCGTGCCCAGGTGATAGGCGATCGCGTTGATGGCGAGCGTATCAGTCGGCTCCCAGCGCAGCTTGCCCTGCAGATAGGTTTCCTTGACCTTGCCCTTGACACCGTTGAAGGGCGTGAGGTTCTTGAGGTGGCTGTCTTCGTCCGAGGCCATGAAGGCCACCGAGCCGAACAACCGGTCGCTGTTGCCCAGCGCGCCGCCGAGGAAACCATCTACGCTGCTGCCGTGGCCGTTGCCGAACGAGGTGACGCCGACATTGACCTCGCCCTCGGTCGTTGCAGACGGTGCACGCGTGCGCACCAGCACCAGCCCGGATTCGCTGTTGGCGCCGTAGAGCGTGCCCTGCGGCCCGCGCAGGATCTCCACCGACTCCACATGGTTCAACACCGCGTTGCTCAACTCGCGGAACGGAATGCCATCGATATAGACCGAAGCCCGGTTGACCAGAAACGGGTTGGACTCGATACCGCGGATGGAGATGAACATATCGCTGAGCTGACCCATCACGTTGAACTTCACGTTGGGGGCCAGCTTGTCCAGGTCGCGGAACTCGGTGACGTGTGCCTCTTTGAGTGCTTCGCGGTCGAGTACGGTGACCGACATGTCGCTCTTGAGGTACGGGGTATCGCGTTTGCTGCCGGTCACTACGATGCCGTCCAGCTCGGTGGCCGACGCGGGCGGGGTGGACTGGGCGCGGGCGGACGCACTGGGCAGCAACTGAAGCGCGGCGAGCACGGCGCCGGCAAGTACAGCGTGTTTCACGAGGAGCCTCTGGGGTGGTGGCGCGCACCACGGTGATGGGGAGGAATCGCGAATGTTATTGTGTAACAATCAAGTGCCGCTGCTCCATTTCCGGAGCGGTCGCTCCAGAACGGGACACCCGATGACCTGCGCCTCTGCCTCACCAGCGACTGCCGTGGCCGCACGCGTGGCGGCCGAAAGCGGCGGTCCGCTGGACGCGTGCGTGGGCAATGCCGACGGCTCGGTGCTGATGCTCCGCCACACGTTCGCCGCGGCGCAGGGCACGATGGGTGAGGGCGGTGCGTTGCGCATCGGGCTGCTCATGGCGGGCGGCGGCGCCCTGTATCAGCGCACGGCGCTCGGATGCATCGCGCAGCCCTGGCGGGCAGGCGCGTTCAATGTGGTGTTGCCGGACTGCCCGGGCGAATTCCGCAGCCCACCACTGGCGCTGCTGGGTCTGGCCATCGACGCGCGGCATCTGCAGGGGCACGGCGTGCGCTTGGAGCAGTTGCATCGCGCAGCATCGGCGCTGCAGGAGGACCCGGTGATCGCCTCGGTGATGGGGGCGTTGTGGCACTGCGCCGAGGCACATGCCGGTTCTGCCGCGTTTTTCGAGCACGGTGTCGATCTGGTGCTCAAGCGGTTGGCGGGGCTGCCGGTTGCGGCGCCCGCGACGCGACGCGCGTTGTCGCCCACGCACCTCAAGCGCGTGCAGGAACTGATCGATGCCCATCTCGGCGACGATCTGGGCGTCGCACGCATGGCGCAGGAAATCGGGCAGGAGGCCAGCGGATTCAGCCGCGGCTTCCGGATCGCGACCGGCATGACGCCTTACGCGTATCTCACGTGGCGCCGGATGCAGTCGGCCAAGCCGATGCTGCTGGCCGGCCGCAGCGTCACCGAGGTCGCCCTGGCGATGGGCTATGCGAACCCCGGCAAGTTCGCCGCGGCGTTCCGGCGGGTGACCGGGCAGGCACCGTCGCGTTGGGCAGGCAACGCGCGAGGTGAACTGGCTGGCCATGTTTGAGGCCATCGGAGGACTGCGCTATCCTGCGCGCCGCTTCCGCTGCCCCGGCAGGACCCTTGTGATGACCCCACCCTGATACCGCGTTGACGACGCGCCGGCCCTTGCGCTGGCTCAGGGAGTGCTTTGTCTTCATCACACAACGCGCCGTGCGCATCGCCGGTGCGTGGAGTCTGTCCATGTCTGTGTCCTATCCGCTGCGCCAGCAATGGCTCGGCAACATCCGCGGTGATCTGCTGTCCGGCGCCGTGGTCGCCCTCGCGCTGATCCCCGAAGCGATCGCCTTTTCCATCATTGCCGGGGTCGACCCCAAGGTCGGCCTGTACGCCTCGTTCTGCATCGCGGTGGTCACCGCCATCGCCGGTGGCCGGCCGGGCATGATCTCCGCCGCCACCGGCGCGATGGCGCTGGTGATGGTCGATCTGGTCCGCGACCACGGCCTGCAGTACCTGTTGGCTGCGACCATCCTGGCCGGACTGCTGCAGATCGTCGCCGGCGCGCTGAAACTCGGCGCCCTGATGCGCTTCGTCTCGCGCTCGGTGATCACCGGCTTCGTCAACGCGTTGGCCATCCTGATCTTCCTTGCGCAGTTGCCCGAGCTGATCGGGATGCCATGGACGGTGTACGCCGTGTGCGCGGCGGGCCTGGCGATCATCTATCTGCTGCCGCTGCTGACCCGGGCGGTGCCCTCACCGCTGGTGGCGATCGTAGTGCTGACCGCGCTGTCGATCTGGCTGGGCCTGGACATCCGCACCGTCGGCGACATGGGCGCGCTGCCGGACAGCCTGCCGACCTTCCTGCTACCGGACGTGCCGCTCACCTGGGAGACGCTGCGCATCCTGCTGCCGGTCTCGGCCACGCTGGCGGTGGTGGGGCTGCTGGAGTCGATGATGACCGCGCAGATCGTGGAAGACATGACCGACACCCCCAGCCAGCGCAATCGCGAGTGCGCCGGGCAGGGGCTGGCCAACATCACCGCCGGGCTGTTCGGCGGCATGGGTGGCTGCGCGATGATCGGGCAGTCGGTGATCAACGTGTCCTCCGGCGGACGTGGCCGGTTGTCCTGCCTGGTCGCGGGCGTGCTGTTGCTGCTGCTGGTGGTCTACGGCGCGGACTGGGTCCGGCAGATTCCGATGGCCGCGCTGGTCGCGGTGATGATCATGGTCAGCATCGGCACCTTCCACTGGCGCTCGTTCGCCGAGTTCCGGCTGCATCCAAAAAGCTCCTCGGTGGTGATGCTGGGCACGGTGGTTGTGACCGTGGCCACGCACGATCTGGCCAAGGGGGTGCTGACCGGGGTGCTGCTGTCGGCGCTGTTCTTTGCCCGCAAAGTGGGCCGGATGCTGGATATCGCCGAAGCGGACACGGTCGACGGTACCCGTGTCTACACAGTCAGCGGGCAGGTGTTCTTCGCCTCGGCCGGGCAGTTCGCCGCGGCCTTCGATCTGCTGCATGTGCCCGAGCGCGTGGTGATCGATCTGACCGATGCGCACTTCTGGGACCTCAGCGCGGTAGGTGCGCTGGAGCGGGTGACCGGCAAACTGCGTGCACGCGGAGCGCAGGTGGAGGTGATCGGACTCAACGCGGCCAGCCAGACACTGGTGGAGCGGCTGGGGCGGGGCGATGCCTCTGCCGGCGGACACTGAACACGGTCAGAAAGCCGTGCTAAACATCGCGGGCCTATCGCCGTTATCCAACTGAGTCCCCTCTCTGGGCGGGCACCGTCGCGGTGCCGGCAGGCGGCATCTTCACAGGGCGGGACGGTGGCATCGATCCCGATCTCCGCTGGCCGCGCCGTGATTGCACCGCGCGCGTGCCGGTCCGCAATGGACTGCGTGTTTCCGTGGCGGCGCATGTCTGCGTCCGCCGGTATGCCCTTTTTCCGGAACCGCCCCCATGCCCGTGTCCCGCCCCACCGCGTCCAAGCGCCCTGGCAGCATCGCCAACCGACTGATGCTGGGTACGGCGTTGATCGCCATGCTCTGCTTCGGTGTCACCGCCGCCATCAGCTACCGGGAAGCCAGCGCGTCGCTGGTGGATGCCTCCCGCCACACCATGCAGAGCGAGGCCCAGGCCGAAGCCCTGCGGGTGAGCGGTGATCTGTCCAACGCCTTCGCCACCAGCCAGGCGCTCGCGCAGAATCTGCTCGTCCAGCGCGCTGCGGGCACGCTGTCGCGGGCGACGGTGTCTGCGGTGATCCACCAGCAGGTGCAGGTGCACCCGGAATGGGTGGGCTTTGGCACGTTGTGGGAACCCGACGCTTTCGATGGCAAGGATGCCGAGTTCGTTGGCGCCGAGGCACACGATGACACCGGCCGGTTCATGAGCTACTGGGCGTGGCACGACGGCGCACCGATGCAGGATGCGCTCACCGGCTATGACGTGCCCGGCGATGGCGACTGGTATCTCAAGCCGAAGGCGCTCAAGCGGCAGACGGTGGCCGAACCGTACACCTATGAAGTCGGCGGCCAGAAAGTGCTGATGACCACGCTCTCCACCCCGGTGATCGACCAAGGGACGTTCGTTGGTGCGGTGACGGTGGATTTCGCGCTGGCCGCATTGCAGAAGCACCTGGCCGCATTGCGCCCGATGGGCGAAGGCCATGTCGAACTGATCTCGCCCGGTGGCATCGTGCTGGCCGCGCAGGACCCGCAGGAAATCGGCAAGCGCCGCGACGACGCCCTGACCGCGGCGATGCTGGCAGCGGTCAAGGCAGACAAACCCTTCGATGCCTTCGAGCCGGATGCGGCAGGTAATGTGAAGACCTATGTTCCGTTGCGCATCGGCGGCAGCCAGGAGCACTTCGCGCTGGGTGTGATCGTGCCGCATGCGCTGATCACCGCGCAGGCGCGCGCGCTGTGGTGGATCATCCTGGCTGTTGGCCTGGGCGCGGCACTGGTGCTCAGTGGCAGCGTGTACGTGTTGCTGCGCCGACAGGCGATCCGCCCGCTGGCCGATGCGGTCCGTCTCTCGGCCGACGTCGCCGAGGGACGTCTGGATACGCCGCTGCCGCCCGCGCGCAATGACGAGGTCGGCCGGCTGCTTGAATCGATGCAGCGCATGCGCAGCCAGCTGCGCGCAGTGATGGCCGCGCAGGGTGAAATGGCCCAGCGACACGAGGCGGGTGAGCTGAGCTACCGCATGGACGCGCAGACCTTCCCGGGCGAGTACGGCAAGATGGTGGAAGACACCAACCAGCTGGTCGGCGCCAACATCGCGGTCACGCGCCGTCTGGTCGAGGTGATGCAGCGTTACGCGGTCGGTGACCTGAGCCAGGACATGGATCGCCTGCCCGGCGAGCAGGCCGCGTTCACTGCCGCGATGGATACCACCAAGGCCAACCTGCGCGCGATCAATACCCAGATCGGCGATCTCGCCGGCGCCGCGGCGATGGGCGATTTCAGCCAGCGCGGCGACGTGGTGCGCTTCGATCACGACTTCCGCGCGATGGTCGAAAACCTCAACACCATGATGCAGGTCAGCGATGACAACCTGCAGCAGATCTCCGCGCTACTGCGTGCGATCGCCGCCGGCGATCTCACCGCGCGCATGCAGGGCGATTTCCACGGCGTGTTCGCGCGGATGCGTGATGATGCCAACACCACCGTGGTGCAGCTGACCGACATCGTCGGCCGCATCCAGCAGGCCACCGGCAGCATCAACCTCGCTGCCGGTGAAATTGCCGCAGGCAACAGCGACCTGTCGCGCCGTACCGAACAACAGGCCGCCAGCCTGGAAGAAACCGCCGCCTCGATGGAGGAACTGACCTCCACCGTGCGGCAGAACGCAGACCATGCGGTGCAGGCGAACCAGCTCGCCGCGGGCGCAGCCGATGTGGCGTCGAAGGGCGGTGAGGTGGTCGGCAAGGTGGTGACCACCATGGCCGGGATCGAGGCGTCCTCCAAGCGCATCGCCGAGATCATCTCGGTGATCGACGGCATCGCGTTCCAGACCAACATCCTGGCCTTGAACGCTGCGGTGGAAGCGGCGCGCGCGGGCGAGCAGGGGCGCGGTTTCGCGGTGGTCGCCACGGAAGTGCGCGCACTGGCGCAGCGCTCGGCGGGCGCGGCGAAGGAGATCAAGGGGCTGATCGACGATTCGGTCACCCAGGTCAGCGCGGGCTCCGCGCTGGTCCACACCGCCGGCCGCACCATGGAAGAGATCGTGACTGGCGTGCGCCGGGTCAACGACATCATGGCCGAGATCTCGGCGGCGTCGAAGGAGCAGTCCGCCGGCATCGAGCAGGTCAACCAGACCATCACGCAGATGGACGAAACGACGCAGCAGAATGCCGCACTGGTCGAGGAGGCCACGGCGGCGGCGCGCGCGATGGAAGAGCAGGCGCAGCAGCTGGGCACGGCGGTGGCGATCTTCCGGCTGCAGGCCCATCCGGGCACGCCGGCCGCACCGGTGCGTCGTAGTGCGCCTGCGCGCGGTACCTCGCGCGTACCGGTGGCGGCGGTGGCGAGTGAGGAGTGGCAGACGTTCTGAGGCCGGATCCTGCCGATTACTCCCGTTGGTCGGCGCGCTGCATCGCGGTGGTACGTCGGGCGTTTATGTAAGCCAGCAGGCGGTGCCCGGCCCGTATGCCGGGTACTTCAATGAAGCGATAGCCAAGGTGCGCAAGTGGTAGCGCGATGGCGAGGGTCAGTGCTGCGCAGATGAGATACGCCAAATCGGCGTGAGGCACGAACGCCTGGATACGGCGGAACATCGGTATGAGCAGCGCAATGACGATGGGATGGCCCAGATAGAGCGAGTAGCTCACCTGTCCCAAATAGGTTGTGGCGCGATTGACCACCACTGACAGCGGTAGCAACGACATGGCAACCAGCAACACGGCATACGTTGCCCCGAACAGGCCCCAGCCGATGCCCGGTGCGATGATGGCTTGTGCACTGCCGAGCGTCAGGACCGCCAGTAGGCTGCCAACGGCGACAAGAAGCGCCATCCCACAGCGCTTGGCCTTGCCCGTCGACATCGCTTGCATTGCCTTGAAGGCATGGTAGGCAAGGATTCCGTAGAGGAACACAGGCAAGTGGCGCAGCAGGCCGTAGTCGCCAGTCCCCGCCAACCCTGGTGCGCCAAGCACTCCCGTGACCGCAAGCAGGCTGATGATGGTGCCCAGAAGCGCCGCCACGCTGGCTCGCGTCAGGGTGTGGATAAAATGGAACAGTAGTGGAAATACTGCGTAGAAGAGCATTTCTACGCCAATGGCCCAGCTGGCCCAGACGATCCCGGCTTCCCACCCGTCAAACAGGTTGAACGTGAACGTCACATTGGCCAGGATTTCAGTCGCAGAGTGACCGGAGTGGCTGCCACGGCCATCGCGCCAGATCGAGAAGGCCAGCAGCACGAAGAACAATGGTGCGATACGAAACACCCGATGCAGGTAGAAGCTCAGCAGGGGCCGTGGAGTCGCTGCGTGACGCGGCATCGTATAGGCCAGCGAAAACGCGCTGATGACGAAAAAGAGCGCGACGCCGGTACCCCCCATTGCCAGGATCGCGCCCATTACTGGGCCTGTCGCCAATGCAGGTGATGGCATTGCCATTACATGGAAGATCACCACATAGACGGCAGCAAGCCCACGCAGGGCATCGAGGAACGCGAGTCGGTTTGACGGAGCCATGACGGTCCTTGTCCAGGCAGGTGGCGACCCTCCTTTTCGGCAGGAGGTCTACATGCGGGCGGGAGATGAACTCCGTGCATGCTATCACCCGCATAAGGCGCTGCCAGAGTGCGGGCTGCTCAGTTTGCTTGGCCGGTAAGGGCATCAACGACGGACGCGATTCGTTTCAATGCGGGAGTGAGGCGGTCTCATTGAAGCAGCGGCGTCCAAGTCGCAGCGCCAGATGGACCAGTACGATCAACACCGGCACCTCCACCAAGGGCCCGATCACGGCAGCGAATGCGACCGGTGAGCCCAGCCCGAAGGCGGCGATCGCCACGGCGATGGCCAGTTCGAAGTTGTTGCCCGTCGCGGTGAAGGCGATGGCGGTGGTGCGCGGATAGTCGCGTGCGATCCAGCGGCCCATGAAGAAGCTCAGCAGGAACTGCACGAAGAAGTAGATCGTCAGTGGGATGGCGATACGTACCGCATCCATGGGAATGCGCACCAGATCGCCGCCCTTGAGGCTGAACATCGCCACGATGGTGAGCAGCAGTGCGACCAAGGTGATCGGGCTGATGGCGGGCAGGAAGCGCGTTTCGTACCAGTCAACCCCGCGCACGCGCAGCAGCAGGCGTCGCCCCAGATAGCCTGCCGCAAAGGGAATGCCCAGATACACCAGCACCGCACCGGCAATCGTCCAGGTGCTGACATCGATCACGCTGCGCTGCAACCCGAACAGCGGCGGCAGCACGGTCAGAAACAGCCACGCATAGACGCTGAAGAAGGCGATCTGGAACAGGGAGTTGAACGCGACCAGGCCGGCCACGTACTGATTGTCGCCGCGCGCGAGCTGGTTCCAGACCAGCACCATCGCAATGCAACGGGCCAGACCGATCAGGATCAGCCCGGTCATGTACTCCGGCCGGTCGTGCAGGAACAGCGCGGCCAGCGCGAACATCAGCACGGGCCCGACCACCCAGTTCTGCAGCAGCGACAGGGCCAGCACGCGCTTGTCGGCGAAGACGGCGGGCAGCGCCTCGTACTTCACCTTGGCCAGGGGCGGGTACATCATCAGGATCAGACCTGCTGCGATCGGCAGGTTGGTACCGCCGATGGTCATCGCGTCCAGCGCGGCGGGCAGGCCATCGAAGACGGTGCCCAGCACCACGCCGAGCGCCATCGCCGCGAAGATCCACAGGGTAAGCCAGCGGTCCAGAAAGGACAGGCGGGAGGTGGCACGCGTCGTCATCGCGATGGGCCCGGCAGTCAACGGATCAGCACGGCTGCGCGCATTGGCCGGTGGGACCGCAGTCCGCCTCGCCGGCACAGCAGTTCTCGGTGAGGTAGCTGATGAGGCCATTCATCGCCTCGAAGTCGGCGCGGTAGCAGATGCTGCGCCCGCGCGATTCGGCGCTGACCAGGCCCGCCGCGCTCAGTTCCTTGAGGTGGAAGGACAGCGTGGCACCGGGAAGGCCGAGGTCGGCGGCGATTTCTCCGGCCAACCGGCCACCCCGGCCGGCCTGGACCAGCAGGCGGAAAACGCTCAAGCGGGTGTTATGACCCAGGGCGGCAAGGGCGTGGGTTGCAGTGTTGTGTTCCATGTTTCTAGAATAGTCGAACAATTAGGCCGGAGCAATCTTATGTCCTTGCTGCCCAACCCGATCCGCAACCACGCATGAAGGCCGTGATCTATCACAACCCGGCCTGCGCGACCTCGCGCAATGTGCTCGCACTGATGCGCCATGTCGGCGTGGCGCCGGAGGTGGTGGAGTACCTGCGCACCCCGCCGGATCGTGAGCGCTTGATCGCACTGATCGCCGCTGCCGGCCTGCAGGTCCGCGACGCACTTCGCCAGAAAGGCACCCCGTACGCCGCGCTGGGCCTGGCCGATCCAACGCTGGAGGACACCCAACTGCTGGATGCGATGCTGGCCCATCCAATCCTGATCAACCGGCCGTTCGTGCAGACCGAACTCGGAGTGTGCCTGGCGCGGCCCTCGGAGACCGTGCTGGAGATTCTGCCGCCGGTGCAGGCGCCGTTCCGCAAGGAAGATGGGGAGGTGGTGATCGACGCCCACGGCCGACGCGGCACAAAAAAGCCCGGTCAATGACCGGGCTTGTTCATCCAGGCGTGCGCAGTACTTACCAGCGCATGCCCGCAAAGGGGTTCCAGCTGGTGTCGCCCTTCACTTTTTCCAGGTAGTACGAATAGTTGGTGGTCAGCGCGATCAGCACCGACCAGGCCATGCCGATCGCCCGGCCGACCACGTCCGGCAGGAACGCCACGATCACCATCAGCACCAGGGTGATGCCCAGAATGGTGAGCGCCTTGCGCCACATACCCAGGATCAGCAGGTAGATCCAGCTGAAGAACAGCGCGAAGAAGTTGAAGTTGATCTTGATCCTCTGGCCGAAGGTCAACGTCTTGAACGCGGCCTTGAAGCCAGGCGAATTGGGGGCGCCGTGCTGTTCGAAGAAGTTGAAGCGGAACTTCCACTTGGGGCTGAGGGGGGAAGCAGTGTTGGAATCCATATCCGAATCATTGTTTGAAAACGATTACATGATAGCGGTGCGACCTGGAAAAGCGCCAATTTTTTGGTGCACTCCACCCCCTCCAGCAGGTACTGCGGGCGCCGTCACACATTCGTCCCGGTTTTCCGATAGGGTGCGCAATCCGCGCGGCCGGAAGCCCCGCGGGCAATGCGACGTCAACGAGATGCCCTTTCATGTCCACTGATGTAATGACCCCCGAGCGCCCCCAGGCAGGACCGCAGATTGCGCCGTGTCCGGTGGCCACCCAGGCGCAGCATCTGCTCGCCCAGCTGCAGTTCTCGCAGGTGAGCGCGCGCGCGCTGTCGCGCCTGCCGGTTGATGCCGACCTGGCCGTCGCCGCGCCCACCGTCTGAGTGGATGGACCTCGCCAGGCCCTCGGCCCGGCGACCTGCTTGCCTTACCTGCTGCCTCGATTGCGGGGCGGCCCGGTCATGTACGGCCGACTGACGAACTGCGCAACGCCGGCAGCTGCTGGGCCCGGGACAGGCGTGAGACGTCCCTTCTCCGGGCTGTCGTGGCCGATGACGATCATCTGTAAGATGAATGGGGAGAGGCCCATGGCACAGGGCCTGCGCCTCCATGGTCCTGCGGGGCTGCACACTTGGCTCGATCCAAAAGCTGAATGCGGAGAAATCACCGGTGAAACCTTCGCACCCACCTTACATTTCGCGCCATAGACTGAGCCGCATTTTTCGTCTCAAGTCGGTTGGAGAGTTCGTGGGTTTCGGGAGTCACAGACAACAGCGACGTGCCGGTGATCGGCCCGCACCGACAGGACGAATGCGCGCCATCGAGCGCGCCGGGCTCAGGACGCCCCTTTCCGCATCTTGCATCTCCGGCCTGGCACGCCCTGCACAGGGACACCGCGCATGAGTACCCAGACCCTCCACGCCCGACTGGACGCCGGCCGGGCGACGCTGCCGGCCGAGTCGCCGTTGCCGATGCCCGAGCAGTCCCTCCGCGAAGGGGAACTGCAGGTCCGGCGGCAGCGCACGTCGCCGCGGATGATCGGCCTGCGCCGTTTCTACATCCTGGGTGGCACCGCCGCGATGACCGCCGCCGCCAGCCGGATGATGTGGAAGGTGCTGGCCGTCAACGGCATCAGCGTGCTCGAAGCCTGCCTGCTGGTGTTGTTCGTGGGCCTGTTCGCGTGGATTGCGCTGTCCTTCGCCGGGGCGGTGGCCGGCTTTCTGACCGCCGTGTTCGATCGTGGTTACAAGCTGGGAATCGATCCGGACGCGCCGCTGCCGACCGTGCACACCCGCACCGCGCTGCTGATGCCCACCTACAACGAGGACCCGCGTCGGCTGTTGGCCGGCCTGCAGGCGATCTATGAGTCGGTCGCCGAGACCGGCCAGCTCGAGAACTTCGATTTCTACGTGCTCAGCGACACCCGCCGCGACGACATCGGGCAGGCCGAGGAAGAAGCCTTCCACGCGCTGTGCGATGCGGTGGGCGGCCATGACCGCATCTTCTACCGTCGCCGCGGCGACAACAGCGGGCGCAAGGCCGGCAACATCGCCGATTGGGTCCGTCGTTTCGGCGGCGCCTACCCGCAGATGCTGATCCTGGACGCGGACAGCCTGATGACCGGCGACACCATCGTGCGGCTGGTCGCGGGCATGGAACACAACCCGGATGTCGGGCTGATCCAGACCCTGCCGGCGGTGGTCGGTGGGCGCACCCTGTTTGCCCGCATGCAGCAGTTCGGCGGGCGCGTGTACGGCCCGGTGATCGGGCGCGGCGTGGCCTGGTGGCATGGCGCGGAGAGCAACTACTGGGGGCACAACGCGATCATCCGCACCCAGGCGTTCGCCGAACAGGCCGGTCTGCCGTCGCTGCCCGGCCACGAGCCATTCGGCGGGCACGTGCTAAGCCACGACTTCGTCGAGGCGGCGCTGATGCGCCGCGGCGGCTGGGCGACCCACATGGTGCCGTATCTCAAAGGCAGCTATGAGGAAGGCCCGCCGACGCTCACCGATCTGCTGGTCCGCGATCGCCGTTGGTGCCAGGGCAATCTGCAGCACGCCAAAATCGTCGGCTCAAAGGGCCTGCACTGGGTCAGCCGCATGCACATGCTGGTCGGCATCGGGCATTACTTCACCGCGCCCATGTGGGCGATGCTGATGCTGATCGGCATCGCCATTCCCCTGTTCCAGGGCGGCATCGACATCAACGAAGTGCTGCATCTCTCGCCGGGCGTATACTGGCGCCACCAGGATGAGACGCAGGTGATCCGCATGTTCGCGATCACCATGGTGGTGCTGCTCTCGCCCAAGGTGCTGGGCTATCTGGCGATGTTGCTGGAGCCGGTCGAGCGCCGTGGCTGCGGGGGCACGATCCGCGCCTTCATCTCGATGCTGCTGGAGACCATCCTCGCTGCACTGATGGCCCCGGTGGTGATGTACGTGCAGTCCCGTGGTGTGGCCGAAGTGCTGGCCGGCAAGGACTCGGGCTGGGATGCGCAGCAGCGCGACGATGGCGGTGTGTCCTGGTCGGCATTGGCGCGCGGTTATGGTGGCTTGAGCGTGTTCGGCTTGTTCATGGGCGCGCTGGCCTACGCGGTTTCGCCCTCGCTGGCCGCGTGGATGGCCCCGGTGGTGATCGGCATGGTGCTGGCGATTCCGGTGGTGGGCTTCACCTCCTCGCGTACCGCCGGCGTCTGGATGCACCGGCTGGGGTTGATGGAGATTCCCGAAGAATCGGCGCCGCCCAAGGTGCTGGTGCGCGCGGCCGAACTGCGCCGCGCCGCTGCCGAGGCACACCCCGCCGGCTGATCATGGCGCTCCAGGCATTGCCCCCATTACGGTGGGGCGCGGTCATAATGCGGCTTGAACGTACTGGAGCCGCCTGATGCTGGATACCGTGGAAAACGAAACCGGCGCCGACCCGCAGTGGTCGGTGCTGTGGCTGCATGGCCTGGGTGCCGATGGCCATGACTTCGCCCCGATCGTGCCCGAACTGGTGCGTCCGCACTGGCCGGCGATCCGCTTCGTGTTCCCGCATGCCCCGGTGCAGCCGATCACGATCAACAACGGTGTGCCGATGCGCGCCTGGTACGACATCGTCAGCGCGGACTTCCGCTCCCGCGCCGACAGCGCCGGTGTGGACGCGTCCATCGTGGAGCTGGAGCTGCTGATCGAGCGCGAGGTCGCCCGTGGCATTCCGGCCGAACGGATCCTGCTGGCCGGTTTCTCCCAGGGCGGGGCGGTGATCCTCAGCGCACTGCTGCGTCGTACGCGTCCGTTGGCCGGGTTGATCGCGTTGTCGACCTATCTGCCGGACCCGGCCAAGGCGGCGGCTGCCCGGGTGGCCGATGCGATCAGCGTGCCGGTGTTCATGGCCCACGGCACGCAGGATCCGGTGATCCCGGTGGCGATCGCCCGGGACACCGCGCAGACCCTGGAAAATCTCGGTCTGCCGGTGGAGTGGCACACCTATACGATGGCCCACCAGGTATGTGCGGAAGAAATGCACGCGCTGGGCGAGTGGCTCGAGGCGCGCTTCGCCGCCTGACGCCATGAACGACCCGCGCCAGCAGTCCTGGTTGCCCGAGCTGTGCCGCCTGCCGCGACTGGCGGCGATGCTGGGGTTGGCCGAGCTGGTGGTGGTGGTGGTGGCGCTGGCACCCGACGGCAGCCGCCACTGGACGCTGTCGGACTTCCTGTCCGCCAGCGGCTTCGCGCTCTGGCTGGCGCTGGCAGTGACGGTCAGCCTGTGCAGTCTGCGTGCGGTGCTCTCGCGGCTGCCGGAAGTGCCGGGCATGGTGCTGGTGGTGGTGATGACCGGGCTGATCGCCGGTGCCTGTGCGGCGATCGTGCACGCGCTGTATGGCGTGCTCGGTGGCAGCAGCTTCGCCCAGGCGGTGGGCTTCTGGCGGTTTACCCTCGGCAGCGCGGCGATGACGGCCTTGATCACGGCGCTGGCGCTGCGCTACTTCTACGTCAGTGACCGCGGCAGCGCGCAGATGCTGGCCAACGCCCGGGCCCAGGCCGACGCGCTGCAGGCACGGATCCGCCCGCACTTTCTCTTCAACAGCATGAACCTCATCGCCAGCCTGCTGCGCCGCGATCCGGACGTGGCCGAGCGCGCGGTGCTCGATCTGTCCGACCTGTTCCGCGCCGCGCTCGGTGCCGGCGATGGCGATTCCACGCTGCAGGCCGAGTGCGAACTGGCCGAGCGCTACCTCTCGATCGAGTCGCTGCGCCTGGGGGACCGCCTGAAAGTGATCTGGCTGCGCGACGAACCGCTGCCCTGGTCACTGCCGATGCCGCGGCTGGTGCTGCAGCCGCTGGTGGAAAATGCCGTGCTGCATGGCATCTCGCGGGTACCCGCGGGCGGCACGATCGTGCTGGCACTGTCCAGTGACGGCACGAATCTGCGCATCCGCGTGCGCAATCCCGCACCGGATCCGGCCACGCGCGGGTTGCCGCTGCTGCAGGGGGCCGGCCACGCGCAGCGCAACATCGCCCATCGCCTGGCCTGGCGCTTCGGCCCGGCCGCGCGGATGACGGGGGCGTGGGCCGACGGCTACTATGCTTGCGAAATCACGGTCCCGGTCCAGTGAGGAAACTGTCTTGAAGGTGGTGATCGCCGACGACGAACCGCTGGCCCGCGAGCGCCTGCGCTCCCTGCTCGCTGACCAGGCTGGCATCGAGGTGGTGGCCGAGGCCGAGAACGGCGAACAGGCCCTGCACGCCTGCGCCGAACTTCAACCGGACCTGGTCCTGCTCGATATCGCGATGCCCGGCCTGGATGGACTGGAGGCGGCCCGCCACCTGGCGACCTTCGAGCCGCGTCCGGCCGTGGTGTTCTGCACCGCCTACGACGCCCATGCGCTGTCCGCGTTCGAGGCGGCGGCCATCGATTACCTGATGAAGCCGGTGCGCCCCGAGCGCCTGGCCGCCGCACTGGAGCGGGCCCGTACCTTCCTCGCCGGCCGCAGCGGTCCACCGACGGCCGCCAGCCAACAGGCGCGCACGCTGCTGTGCGCACGCCTGCGGGGCAGCCTGCGGCTGATCCCGGTCGAGGACATCCACTACCTGCAGGCCGAAGAAAAGTACGTGGTCGTGCACCATGCCCGCGGCGAGGACCTGCTGGAAGAATCGCTGAAGTCGCTGGAAGAGGAGTTCGGCAACCGCTTCGTGCGCATCCACCGCAATTGCCTGGTCGCCCGGCATGAACTGGTCGAGCTGCGACGAAATGGCGCAGGCCAGGTCCAGGCGGTGCTGCGCCATGGGCATGCGCCGCTGGAAGTCAGCCGCCGCTGCGTGGCCAGCCTGAAGCAGGACCTCAAGCACCTTTGAGTGCGGGTGTGCCGGACCATTGGTCGATACGCCCCTGTGCGTCGATAATGGCGCCATGAAGACCCTGCGCATCGCCACCCGAAAGAGCCCGCTTGCCCTGTGGCAGAGCGAATACGTCGCCGATCGCCTGCGTGAGGCGCATCCGGGGCTGGAGGTGGTGCTGATCCCGATGAGCACGCGCGGCGACGAGGTGCTGGACCGCTCGCTGGCGGCGATCGGTGGCAAGGGCTTGTTCCTCAAGGAACTGGAGCTGGCGATGCTGCGCGGTGACGCGGATTGCGCCGTGCATTCGCTCAAGGATGTGCCGATGGAGCTGGATGCGCCGTTCGCGCTGCCAGCGATGCTCCCCCGGCATGATCCTGCCGATGGCTTCATCTCCAATCTGTATGCCTCGCTGGACGCGCTGCCGATCGGTGCACGCGTGGGTACCTCGTCACTGCGCCGCCAGGCCCAGCTGCGCGCGCTGCGTCCGGATCTGGAACTGTCGGACCTGCGCGGGAACGTCAACACACGCCTGGCCAAGCTCGACAACGGTGGCTACGACGCCATCGTGCTGGCCGTGGCCGGGCTGGAGCGCCTCGGCCTGGGCAACCGCATCGTGGCGCGCCTGGCCGCACCGGCGTGGTTGCCGGCACCGGCGCAGGGCGCGGTCACGGTGGAATGCAATGGCGACGATGCCGGTGTGATGGCGTTGTTCGCCGCGCTCGACGATGCCGACACGCGCGCGTGCGTGGAAGCCGAGCGCGCCATGAACCGCGCGCTGCATGGCAGTTGCCACGTGCCGGTCGCCGGCTTTGCGCAATGGGAAGGCGAGAATCTGTTCCTGCAGGGCCTGGTCGGCGGTGTCGCCGATGGCCGCATCGTGCGCGCGGAGGCGCGTGGCCCGGCCAGTGATCCGGAGACGCTGGGCCAGCGCGTGGCGCGCGGCCTGCTCGATGCCGGTGCCGGGGAACTGCTCGCGGTCTGAGGCGCGTAATGCCGGCCGCTGGCCGGCAGTCCATGCTGCACAAGGTACGCGATGAGCCGGCCAGCGGCCGGCACTACATCACGACGGCGGGCGCACAGGCGCCCGCAGCGATTACTTGAACTTGTAGACCACGTTCATGGTGGTCAGCGTGTCGGTCTTGCGCTTGTCTTCAGCGACGTCGCTGTTGTGACGTGCCTGCCAGCCGGCCTTCAGCGCCAGATGTTCGTTCATGCTCACCGACACGCCGAAATCGTTCTGCGCGAAGGTGTTGTACGAGCCCGACTCGACCAGCAGCGTGTTCACCAGATCGGTGTTCGGGGTCAGCGTGTACTTGAGATCGAACAGGCCGCGGCCGATCAGGCCGGTACGGGTCGCGTCGTCTTCGGTGTTGTGGGTGCGGCGCACACCGGGACCGATCTGCGCGTCCATGTAGAAGCGCTCACCGTCGATGATCCGGGTGCCGTAACCCAGACCGAACGAGCTCTGGCGGTCGTAGGTGGCGAAATCGTCGCGCTCGTAACGCACCGTGGCGGTGATCTGGCGATGCTCGCCCAGCTGCAGCGCGCTGCCGGCACTGCCGGTGTAGCGGTTGGCGGTGGTGTTGCGGCGGCGGATGGTGGTGCCGTCGTCTTCGGTATCGGTGTATTCCGAGCGCGAGCGCAGGCCGAACAGGTCCATGCTGTGCACCCAGTCATCGTCGGTGTAGCGCAGGCGCAGACGACCGTTGAAGCTCTCGGTATTGCTGTTGCCACGGGCCGAGGCAAAGCCCAGTTCACCGCCACTGCCGCTCCAGGGGGAGGTCATCGCTGCCAGTTCGGCAGCGTCCTGTGCATAAACCGCCGGGGCGCAGAGCAGCAGGGGAACAAGCAACGAAACGCGCAGGGACATCAACGGTTCTCCGTGATCGGACAAGGGGGAGGGACAACAAGGGGGGGATGATACTTGATGCGTTCTGCGTCACATTCGGCGGCGGGCCCCGGCTTTAGGGCCCGTTCGGCCTTGATCCCTGTTCAGGGAACATCGATACGCAGTGAGGCGTCGTCGAAGCGCGAGTAGGTGACGGTGATGCGGAACGGCTGACCGTTCGTCTCGCCCTTGCGCTCGATCTGCACCGGCAGGCCCTGCGCATTGACCCAGTACAGCAGGCCGTCGGGGGCCGCAGTGGCGTGGCGCACCTCGTATTTATGCGCGCGCTGGCCACCGGCGCGGTCCTCGCCAAGGTCGCGCACCGTCAGCTGCGCTGGCTCAAGATCGTCCGGCAGCGGGCTGCGCCACTGCGCCAGCATGCCTTCGGGAACCGGAATCTGGCGCACTTCGCCAGCACGCTGCAGGAAGAAGGTGCCGCCGATGATCGTCTGCGGGCCATCGTCGGTGATCAGCCGATAGCGGTCCGGAGCCACGTAGTCCATCTGCGCCTCCAGCGCGCGCGGGCCCTGCATCTTCATCACCGCGTGGAAGCTGCGCAGCTGGCCGAAGCGCTGGCTGGCCGCCAGCACGGTGGCCACCGGATCGGCGGCCGGTGTCGTTGCGGCAGGCACGGCGGCCGCCGGCGTTTCAGTGCGCCCACAGCCCCCCATCAGCAGGGCGGCGGCGGACAGGGCAAGGGCGGGCAACAGGCGCATGACGGGCGGCAGCAGGCGATGGGGGCCCCACGATAGCCGAAGATGCAGCCGAAGCCGCCACAACGACGGCGACTCGGACATAATCGGGTCATGGACCGATATGAACGCATCAACGCCCTGCATCGCCTGCTCAAGTCCGCCCGTTACCCGGTAACGGTGGCGGCCCTGCAGGAAAAACTGGAGTGTTCCCGCGCGACTGTCTACCGCGACCTGGCCTTCCTGCGCGATGCGCTGATGGCGCCGGTGGAAGGCGACGGCGAGGCGGGCTTCCGCTACCAGGCCGACGAGAGCGACCGCTTCGAGCTGCCGGGCCTGTGGCTCAGCTCGGAAGAACTGCACGCGCTGCTGGCCTCCCAGCACCTGCTCTCGCGCACGGGGGGCGGCGTGCTGTCCTCGGTGCTGGCCCCGCTGCAGCAGCGCATCGAAGGCCTGCTGGCCGCACAGGCCGGCGTCTCGACCTGGCCAGTTGATCGGGTGCGGGTGATTCCGCACCGCGGCCGCAAGTTCGATGAAGCCAGCTTCCGCGCCGTCGCCTCGGCGGTACTGGAGCGCAAGCAGCTGGCCTTCGAGTACCGGGCCCGCTCCACCGATGAGGCCACCCAGCGCACCGTGTCGCCGCAGCGCATGACCCACTACCGCGACAACTGGTACCTGGATGCGTGGGATCACGGTCGCGAAGGCCTGCGCAGTTTCGCGGTGGACCGCATCTACAAGGCACGCGTGATCGATACCACCGCGCGCGATGTGGATGAGACCGAGCTGGACGAACAGCTGGGCGCCAGCTACGGCATCTTCTCCGGGCCGCCCAAGGGCTGGGCCACCATCGTGTTCAGTGCCAAGGCTGCGCGCTGGGTGGCCGATGAGCACTGGCATTCCAAGCAGCAGGGCCGCTTCCTGCCCGATGGCCGCTATGAGTTGAAACTGCCTTACAGCGTCTCGCGCGAACTGCTGATGGACGTGCTGCACTACGGCTCGGACGCGGAAATCGTGGAGCCGGTGATGCTGCGCGAACAGGCCAAGGCGCTGCTGGCGCTGGCGCTGACCAGTTACGAGTAAGCCGGCCGGGCCGGCATCGGCTCATGCCGTGGGGTCATATGCCCCGGATTCCGCAAGGGCCGGGGCGTGCGGTATCGTGGGGCGTTGCTGCCCTTATGGATCCCGCTGCCCCCATGAAAAAGTACCTGCTGCTCCCGTTGCTTGCCGCTTCGCTGGCTCTGGCCGCCTGCGGCAAGCCGGCCAATGATTCCAAGAAGCTGGTGGTCGCCGCCACCGCGGTGCCGCACGCCGAGATCCTCGCCGTGGTCAAGCCGATCCTGGAAAAGGAAGGCCTGACCCTGGACGTGCGCGTGTTCAACGACTACGTGCAGCCCAACGACCAGCTGGTCCAGAAGCAGGTCGACGTGAACTACTTCCAGACCGAGCCCTATCTGGACGCCTACAACCGTGACCGCAAGACCGACCTGGTCAAGGTGATCGGCGTGCATATCGAGCCCTTCGGTGCGTACTCGCGGCGTTTCAAATCACTGGATGCGCTGCCCAACGGTGCCGACGTGGTGATCCCCAACGACCCGAGCAACAACAGTCGCGCGCTGATCCTGCTGCACAAGGCCGGCGTGATCACGCTCAAGGACCCGACCAATGCGTTGGCGACCCAGCGCGACATCATCGCCAACCCGAAGCAGCTCAAGTTCCGCGAGCTGGATTCGGCGATGCTGCCGCGCGTGCTGAACCAGGTGGATCTGGCCCTGATCAACACCAATTACGCGCTGGATGCCGGGCTCAACCCGACCCAGGATGCACTGGCGATCGAAAGCAAGGATTCACCGTACGTGAACTTCCTCGTCGCGCGCCCGGACAACAAGGACGATGCCCGCGTGCAGCAGCTGGCCAAGGCCCTGACCGGCCCGGAAGTGAAAGCCTTCATCGCCGAAAAGTACAAGGGCGCCGTCCTTCCGGCATTCTGACCGGCATCCACGGCAGAGCCACGCCATGCGTGGCTGGCCGCGCCCGCGCGGCAATGATCGCCGCCGCGGGCGTCACCCCACGCGGAACCCCATCGTCGCCTCCACCGCCTGCTGCCAGCCGGCGTACAGCGCCTCGCGCTGATCCACCGGCATCTGTGGGGTGAAGCGGCGATCCACCGCCCATTGCTCGGCGATCTCCGCCCGGCTGCTCCAGAAGCCAGTGGCCAGCCCGGCCAGATAGGCCGCGCCCAGCGCGGTGGTTTCGGCCACCTGTGGGCGCAGCACCGGCACCCCCAGGATGTCGCTCTGGAACTGCGCCATGAAGTCGTTGGCGATCGCGCCACCATCGGCGCGCAGCTCCCTCAGTTCGATCCCCGCGTCGGCCTGCATCGCCGCCAGCACGTCGCGGGTCTGGTACGCCATCGATTCCACCGCCGCGCGGATGAAGTGCTCCTTGGTGGTGCCGCGGGTCAGCCCGAACATCGCGCCGCGCACATCGCTGCGCCAGTACGGGGCCCCAAGCCCCACGAACGCGGGCACCAGGTAGACGCCGCCATTGTCCGCGGCACGCTCGGCGTAGGCTTGGCAATCGCTGGACTTGCCGAACATGCGCAGCCCGTCGCGCAGCCATTGCACCACCGAGCCGGCGACGAAGATCGAGCCCTCCAGTGCGTACTCCACACGTCCATCAATGCCCCACGCGATGGTGGTCAGCAGGCCGTTGCCGGAGCTCACTGCCTTCTCGCCGGTGTTCATCAGCATGAAACAGCCGGTGCCGTAGGTGTTCTTGGCCATGCCCGGCTCGAAGCAGGCCTGGCCGAACAGCGCGGCCTGCTGGTCGCCGGCGATGCCGGCAATGGGCAGGTGCTGATCGAAGAAGAACTGCGCCCGGGTGGTGGCATACACCTCGCTGGAACTGCGCACCTGCGGCAGCATTGCGCGCGGGATGTTGAACAGGGCCAGCAGTTCATCGTCCCACTGCAATGCATGGATATCGAACAGCAGCGTGCGCGCAGCATTGGTGACATCGGTGACGTGCGCCTGGCCGCCACTGAGGTTCCAGATCAACCAACTGTCGATGGTGCCGAACAGCAGTTCGCCGCGCTCGGCGCGTGCCTGCGCACCCTCCACGTGATCGAGGATCCAGCGGATCTTCGTCGCCGAAAAATACGCATCGATCAACAGCCCGGTCTTGCGCCGGATCAGCGGCTCGTGGCCATCGGCCTTGAGCTGTTCGCAGATCGCATGGCTCTGCCGCGACTGCCACACCACGGCGTTGTGGATCGGCTGGCCGGTGGCCTTGTCCCAGACCACCGTGGTCTCGCGCTGGTTGGTGATGCCGATGCCGGCGATCGTGCGCGGGTCCACCTGGTAGCGGTTCAACAGCTCGGTGATCGTGGTGTAGACGCTGGTCAGGATCTCGCGCGGGTCATGCTCGACCCAGCCCGGCTGCGGGAAGATCTGGGTGAACTCGCGTTGCGCGCTGCCGGCGATGCGCCCGGCACGATCGAACAGGATGGCGCGCGAACTGGTCGTGCCCTGGTCGATGGCGAGCACGTAGTGCTTGTCCATGGTCTGCTCCGTGGAAATCGATGCTGTGAGGCGTAACAGGCGTACAGCCTACGGCATCGAAACACGCGCCTGCAGGGTGGCGGCCAATGCCTCTCGCTGTGCCGCGTCCACGCGCAAGCCCAGGTGGCTGCGGCGCCACAGCACGTCGTCAGCGGTGCGGGCCCATTCGTGCGCGATGAGGTAGTCCAGTTCGCGGTCGTAGAGGCCGCCGCCGTGGTCCTGGCCCAATGCGTCGAGTGTCTGTGCGCCGGCGAGCAGCCCGTCCGCACGGCTGCCGTAGCTGCTGGCCAGGCGCTGCAGCAGGACAGGGGGCAGGCGAGGGTGGTCACGCTGCAGCGCCCCGGCCACTTCAGCGGCCGTGCCGCCATTTCCCCCCGGCAACGGCGGCCCACCGGCGGTCCATGCCGCGCCCATCTCCGGCAGTGAGGGGGAGAGCCGCCCCAGCGCTTCCTCGGCCAGTGCGCGGTAGGTGGTGAGCTTGCCGCCCAGCACGCTCAGCAGCGGCGCGCCGGCCGTATCCAGTTCCAGCCGGTAGTCGCGCGTGACCCGCGATGCATCGCGGTGATGATCGGCCAACAAGGGGCGCACCCCGCTGTAGCGCCAGACGATGTCCTCGGCGCGTACCGGAACGCGCACAAACCGGTTCACCGCCTCGAGCAGATAGGTCTGTTCGTCGGCGCGGGGCTGCACCTGCGCCGGGTCGCCGTCGTAGTCGGTATCGGTGGTGCCGATCAGGGTGAAGTCCTGTTCGAACGGAATCGCGAACACCACCCGCTGGTCGGGTTGCTGGAACAGGTACGCACTGTCATGGGCGAACAGGCGCGGCACCACCAGGTGGCTGCCCTGCACCAGTCGCACTCCCAACGGAGCATCGAGTCCGGCCCGTTCCAGCACGGCACCGGCCCACGGCCCACTGGCATTGACCACGCAGCGGGCGCGGATGCGCTGCACGTCGCCGTTGGCGGTGCGCAGTACGGCCCACCAGTGATCGTGGTGGCGGATCAATTGTTCGCAGCGGGTGCGTGTGCGGATGTCGGCGCCGCGCTCATGCGCATCGAGCGCGTTGAGCACCACCAGCCGGGCATCGTTGACGCGTGCATCGGCGTAGGTGAAGCCGGTCCGGTAGGCGGGCTGCAATCCAGCGCCGCTCGGATCGCGCTGCAGGTCGATGCGCTGCGAGCGCGGAAAATGGGGATTGGCATGGCCAAGGTGGTCGTAGAGCCACAGGCCCGTGCGCAGCATCCACGCCGGGCGCAGATGGCGCGCATGCGGCAGCACGAAGCGGGTCGGGGCGATCAGATGCGGTGCAAGCTGGCGCAGCGTTTCGCGCTCGTTGAGCGCCTTGCGTACCAGCGCGAACTCGCCCTGCTGCAGGTAGCGCAGGCCGCCATGGATCAGCTTGGTGCTGGCGCTGGAAGTGTGCGCGGCCAGGTCATCCTGCTCGCACAGGCAGACCGACAGGCCGCGTCCTGCTGCGTCGCGGGTGATGCCAGCGCCGTTGATGCCCCCGCCCACCACCAGCACGTCGAAGGATTCGCTCATCGGCTCCCCGGGGCGGACCGGTCGGGTCCATCGTCACCCCAGTGTCGGCCACCGGCCGGCAACGCCCGATGAAAGTGGCGGTCCCCACAACGACAACGGGCCCGCGAGGGGCCCATTGTGCGTACTGCGTGGAAGCGCAGCGGCGTGCTTAGAAGCGCGCGCCGATGCCGAAGCCCACGGTCCACGGATCCAGCTTGGCCTTGTCGCCGGTGCCTTCACCGTTGACGGTCAGCTCCGGGCGCGAATGCATGTAGCGGGCATCGGCACGGGCGAACCAGGTGCTGTTGATGTTCATGTCCACGCCGACGGTGCCGATCGCGCCCTTGGCGGTCTTCACGCCGATGTGGCCGATGTCGCTGGCGAGGTCTTCATTGCTGAAGTTGGACTCGTAGTAACCGGCGCCCACGAACGGACGGAACACGTTGTCGGCCTGGCCGAAGTGGTACTGGCCGCTCAGCGCGATCGGCTGCTGCTCGACCGTACCCAGGCGGGCGCCATCGGTGCCGCGCACGCGGTGATCGAACTTGTCGGCTGCGCCCCACAGTTCCACGGCCCAGTTGTCGTTGATGTAGTAGCTGAAGCTCAGGGTCGGGGCCGGGCCGCCGTCCACCTTGCGCACGCCATCGAGCGGATCGTTCTTCGGCTGCAGCAGCGAGACGCCGCCGACGACGGCGAAGTGCTTGCCAGAAGCGGTATCAACAGTGCTGTCCTGCGCGAAAGCAGCCGGCGCAAAAGCAAGAGCAGTCAGGGTAGCCAGGGTCAGGGTACGGATGGAGCGCATGGGGGAATCTCCTCAGGATGTTTTTGTTCTGGGCCCCGGTGTTGTGGGGCGAGGCAACCGTAGTCCCCGCAATATGAATCGCATCCGACGCACGTTAAAATTTAGTTGTTTCCATTCAGCGATCAGTGCGAAACCGCTGCATTTACGGGCGATGATGCGATGCCTGACATTCATTCATCTGGTGATGGTGTGATGGAAACCACAACGTGCATCGGCTTCCCTGCGCAGCTGAACGTCGACTGCCGCGTGCTGGTACTCGGCTCGATGCCGGGTGTCGCATCGCTGCAGGCGGCGCAGTACTACGCCCATCCGCGCAATCGTTTCTGGCCGCTGATGGGCGTGCTGTGCGGGATCGACGCGGCGCTTCCTTATCCGGATCGCGTGCGCGCGTTGAACGCGCGCGGTGTGGGCGTGTGGGATGTGATCGGGCAGTGCGAGCGACGCGGCAGCCTGGATGCGTCGATCGTGCGCGGCAGTGAAGTGCCCAATGCGCTTGGGGTACTGATCGACGGACTGCCTGCGCTGCGCGCGATCGCCTGCAATGGGGGCACCGCCTACCGCGCGTTCCAGCGTTTCATCCTGCCCACGCGGGTCGGCGCGGCGCGCGAGGTGACGGTCTGGTCGCTGCCTTCCACCAGCCCGGCCAACGCGGCCTGGCCGTTGACCCGGCTGGTGGAGGCGTGGCAACCGCTGGCCGATGCCATCCGGCGCTGAGGCGGGGACAGCGGCGGACAATACGGTACCGACTGGAAAATTCCGCTTTGCACTGTGCCAAGCCCAATCCGGCCAAAGCAGATGACTGCAACAGCCTGTCCGGGGACAGCGGCGCTGAAAATTCGCCAAGCTGGTTGGCGCTGGCGCGCGAAGCCCCCACAATAGGCGATTCCCTACACCAGATTGCCGGAGTTTTCCCCATGGCCGAAATCAAGGAAGCACTTGTCCCCGATATCGGTGACTACAGCGATATCCCGGTAATCGAGGTGCTGGTCGCCGTTGGAGATACCGTCAAGAAAGACCAGGGTCTGGTGACGCTGGAATCGGACAAGGCCACGATGGAAGTGCCGTCCTCGGTGGCCGGTATCGTCAAGGAAATCAAGGTCAAGATCGGCGACAACCTCTCCGAGGGCAAGCTCGTGGCCCTGATCGAAGTCAGCGAAGCCGCCGCCGCGCCGGCCGCTGCTGCTGCTCCGGCCCCCGCTGCCAAGGTCGAAGCCGCCGAGACCGCGACCAAGGTCGAGCCGGTCGCTGCCCCGGCCGAGCCGGACAAGCTGGCCGCCCGTGATATCGAGCAGTCCGCTGCCAAGCCGACCCAGCCGGCCCCGGCCCCGGCCGCCGCCGCTCCGTCGGCTGGCTCGCCGACCAGCCCGCCGGTGGCCTTCAACGCCGACAGCGTGCTGCCGCAGAAGGTGCCCTACGCTTCGCCGGCCGTGCGCGTGTTCGCCCGCGAGCTGGGCGTGGACCTGAACCAGCTGAGCGGCACCGAGAAGGGTGGCCGCATCACCAAGTCCGACGTGCAGAAGTTCGTCAAGTCGGCCCTGGCCGGCGGCGGCGCTGCCACCGGCGGTACCGTGACGGCCGGTGGCGGCCTGAACCTGCTGGCCTGGCCGAAGGTCGACTTCAGCAAGTTCGGTGAGGTCGAGGTCCAGCCGCTGTCGCGAATCAAGAAGATCTCCGGCGCGAACCTGGCCCGCAACTGGGCGATGATTCCGCATGTCACCCAGTTCGAGCAGGCCGACATCACCGAGCTGGAAGCCCTGCGCGTGGCGCTGAACAAGGAAAACGAGAAGGCCGGCATCAAGCTGACCATGCTCGCCTTCCTGGTCAAGGCCAGTGCTGCGGCGCTGAAGAAGTTCCCGGAGTTCAACGCCTCGCTGGATGCCAGCGGCGAGAACCTGACCCTGAAGAAGTACTTCAACATCGGTTTCGCGGCCGATACGCCGAGCGGCCTGGTCGTGCCGGTGATCCGCGACGTCGACAAGAAGGGTGTGGTGCAGATCGCGCAGGAATCCGGCGAACTGGCCAAGAAGGCCCGCGACGGCAAGCTCGGCCCGGCCGACATGAGCGGTGGCTGCTTCTCGATCAGCTCGCTGGGCGGCATCGGTGGCACCGCGTTCACCCCGATCGTCAATGCACCGGAAGTGGCCATCCTGGGCGTGTCCAAGTCGTCGATCCAGCCGGTCTGGAACGGCAAGGAATTTGCCCCGAAGCTGATGCTGCCGCTGTCGCTGAGCTATGACCACCGCGTCATCGACGGCGCACTGGCCGCCCGCTTCACCACCTACCTCTCGCAGGTGTTGGCCGACATGCGGCGCGTCCTGCTGTGAAGCAGGGCCTGGTCCTGGCCGGGCTGCTGATGGCGCTGCCGATGGCGCAGGCGGGCGCGCGCGAATGCGCGTCCGACCTGGGTCATGGCTGGCCACCGGCGGTCGGCAACTATGGCCAGGCAGTGGAAACCCTGTTCGACGGCAAGGCGCAGCCGGCGCTGTCACTGGTCAGCCTGCCCAAGAGTGGCGTGGAGACCGGCGTGGCGTTGCTGCCCGGTACCCAGGACCAGGAGTGGACCCTGCGCTACAGCCGGGCCGACAAGCGCGTCTACACCTGGAACAGCGGCGCCCGCCAGGGCGGCGTGGAACTGCGTGTGGATCAGGTGCCGGACCAGTACCAGGTCAGCATCCCGGCGCCGTTGGCGCAGCGGTTGCTGCACAGCTGGCAGGCCGCGCTGGCCGCGCAGGTGCCGGGCGACCGCAAGGCGCCGGTGCTGGACGGTGACGTGCTGTCCTTCACCGTGGATGGCCAGCGTTACAGCGGCACCCGGCCGGAGTGCGGCGCGGGCCGGCTGATGATGAAACAGGTGGCGCTGCTGATCGAAGCCAGCGACACCAAGGAAAAGAAGCTCGACCGTCGCTGGAAAGATCTGGACGAGTCGCTCGACGAACTGCAGCAACTGCTCGGCGGCAAGGCCGGCTGAGCACCAGGAGAACACGAATGGCCGCAATTGAAATCAAGGTTCCCGACATCGGCGATTACAGCGGTGTCCCGGTGATCGAACTGCTGGTCGCCGTGGGTGACACGGTGAAGAAGGACCAGGGTCTGGTCACGCTGGAATCGGACAAGGCAACGCTGGAAGTGCCGTCCTCGGCCGCCGGTGTGGTCAAGGAAATCAAGGTCAAGCTCGGCGACAACCTCTCCGAAGGCGACGTCGTGCTGCTGCTGGAAGCCGAAGGCGAGGCCGCCGCGCCTGCCGCGCCGGCCAAGGCGGAGGCGCCGAAGGCCGAGGCTGCCCCGCCGGCCAGCAAGCCGCCGGTAACCCCGTCGCACCGCGCCCCGGCCGAACCGGCCGCGCCGCAGCCGGCGCTGTCGTCGGGCAAGCCGGCCGATATCGAGTGCAAGATGGTGGTGCTGGGCGCAGGCCCGGGCGGTTACACCGCCGCCTTCCGCTCGGCCGACCTGGGCGTGGATACCGTGCTGATCGAGCGTTACGCCAGCCTTGGCGGCGTCTGCCTCAACGTGGGCTGCATCCCGTCCAAGGCGCTGCTGCACGCCGCCGCGGTGATCGATGAAGTCGCCCACGCCGGTGAGTTCGGCGTGGAGTTCGGCAAGCCGACCATCACCCTGGACAAGCTGCGCGGCTACAAGGAAAAAGTGGTCACCCAGCTGACCAAGGGCCTGGCCGGCATGGCCAAGCAGCGCAAGGTGCGCACCGTGCAGGGCCTGGCCAGGTTCGTCTCGGCCAACGAGCTGGAGATCGTCGGCGACGACGGCAAGACCCAGCTGCTGCGCTTTGAGCAGTGCATCATCGCCGCCGGTTCGCAGGCGGTGAAGCTGCCGAACTTCCCGTGGGACGACAAGCGCGTCATGGACTCCACCGATGCGCTGGAACTGGCCGACGTGCCGGGTTCGCTGCTGGTGGTCGGTGGCGGCATCATCGGCCTGGAAATGGCGACGGTGTATGCGGCGCTGGGCAGCAAAGTGACCGTGGTCGAGTTCATGGACCAGCTGATGCCGGGCGCCGACAAGGACCTGGTCAAGCCGCTGGCGGACCGCCTGAAGAAGCAGGGCGTCGAGGTCCACCTGAAGACCAAGGCGACCGACGTCAAGGCCGACAAGGCCGGCATCACCGTGTCCTTCGAAGCGGCCGTGGAAGGCGAAAAGCCGGGTCTGGACGCCAGCACCTTCGACCGCGTGCTGGTCGCGGTGGGCCGCTCGCCGAACGGCAAGAAGATCGATGCCGAGAAGGCTGGCGTGCAGGTCACCGACCGTGGCTTCATCCCGGCCGACCGCCAGATGCGCACCAATGTGCCGCACATCTTTGCGATCGGCGATATCGTCGGCAACCCGATGCTGGCCCACAAGGCCACGCACGAGGGCAAGCTGGCCGCGGAAGTGGCCGCCGGTGAAAAGAAGGAGTGGGTGGCGCGCGTGATTCCGTCGGTGGCTTACACCAATCCGGAAATCGCGTGGGTCGGCGTGACCGAAACCGAAGCCAAGGCCAAGGGCCTGAAGGTCGGCGTGGCCAAGTTCCCGTGGGCCGCCAGCGGCCGCGCGATCGGCATCGGTCGCACCGAAGGCTTCACCAAGCTGATCTTCGACGAAGAGACCCACCGTATCGTCGGTGGTGCGATCGTCGGCGTGCATGCCGGTGACCTGCTGGCCGAGATCGGTCTGGCGATCGAGATGGGTGCGGAGGCCGAAGACATCGGCCACACCATCCACGCCCATCCGACGCTGAGCGAATCGGTGGCGATGGCCGCGGAAATCTACGACGGTACGATCACCGATCTGTACATGCCGAAGAAGAAGTAATTGGTCGATCACCGCCGTTGGTGGTGGCTCCGATTCAACGAAAAACCCCGGTGAAAGCCGGGGTTTTTTGTTGCTGACGCTGAAGCTGAGGCTGGCGAAACATCATCTCTTGGGATCGCTTCGCTGCGCAGGCCAGGGCCCGCCGCGGCCGGCAGGCCGTTCGGCAAATGTCCCCCGGCATCCGCCTCACGGCGGCTGCCTCCTCCTTGATTTTGCCCCACCGCCTACCGGCCGCGGCGGGCCCCGTCCTGCGCCGCGAGCGCCGGAAGCTCAACAGCCGACCACCACCGGGATTTGTAGAGGCGG